>CALKOP010000090.1 GCA_938091155.1 uncultured Flavobacteriales bacterium
CAGGTGTGCGCATGGTGGAATCAACTCAAACAAATGACATCAATGGCAATGACAATTGGTTTACACGATATCGCACAATTTGGGGTGGACGCGACTATGCCCGCAAGCTAAAACAATTTGAAGGTTACCCAGAAATTACAAACTATGAAAATGACACACTTTGGGAGGAAGCCTTGGATGATTGGCTAGTTCAGTATGAGGACACACTTATTTCATGGCACACACAACTAAGATCAGATCTAGACGAGGATAATAGAGCGGGTAAACCAAAATACGAGCCGGGAACTCCAGAGTTTGATTCTGCATTTGCAGATATAACTAGCAGAACCTACACCGAAGGTGGAGCATTATTCTATGATAAATCAGCCCTCTATCACCTACATGGAGAATACCGATTTGATCTGGCTTCTTTCAATTTTGTGATTGGCGCCAACTATAGATTATACACGCCTAATTCGAGAGGAACCATTTTTCAAGATACCTTGACTTATGAGCGCGTGCAAACTGACTCCGGAGTTACGAAAGTTGACTCTAGTTATAGACAAATTCGAAATTCAGAATACGGCACCTATTTAGGAATTGGAAGATCCTTTTTGAAGAAAAAGTTTGAAACGAACTTTACCATCCGAATGGATAAAAATCAAAACTTCAATTTTCTCTTTTCACCAGCGCTTAGTGCAGTTTATACTCCTTGGAAGAATCACACATTCAGAACAACTTTTTCATCGGCTGTCAGAAATCCGACAATGGCTGATCAATATCTCTACTACAATGTGGGCCGTGCAATATTGTTAGGCAATTTAAACGGCTACGATTCGCTTATAAAGGTCAATTCCTTCGTAGATTATTTAGCTGAAATCAATCAGGACAAACTCGAATACTTTAATACAGAAGCCATTAAACCCGAGAAGGTGAAGACCATCGAAATTGGTTATCGTGGTATTTGGTTCGACAAAGTATACATAGATGTGAGTGGATACAAAAGCTGGTACCAGGACTTTATTGGTTATCGAATTGGTATCGATTCAGAGTTCGATATTATCGGATTCCCGCAAAGTCCGCAAGTATATCGACTCGCAGCAAATGCAGAATCTATAGTTCAAACTCAAGGATTGTCTGCGGGTATCAATTACTTCTACGCCAAGAAACATGCAATCAACGCGAACTATTCCTACAATCACCTCACTTCAGGCGATAATGATGAAATCATACCAGCCTATAATACGCCCAAACACAAATACAATGTGGGTATTTCAGGGCGCGATATCATCCTTCCTCTCTTAAAATTTGGACAATGGGGTTACTCATTAAATTACCGATGGGTGCAAGGATTCGAATTTGAAGGTTCGCCTCAATTTTCAGGAGTAATTGAGTCATATGGTTTATTAAATGCACAAATAAATTATTCCATCCCGAAATGGTATGTCACAATCAAAGGTGGAGCCTCCAATCTCTTCAATAATCAAGTTTATCAAGTTTATGGAGGGCCAAGAATTGGAAGACTTTCTTATATCTCGCTTATATTTGATTGGAACAAAGTATATTGAGGGCCTAAAACAATCATAAACCTAACTTCACTCTTATGAAAAATACACTACTAGCAGCAATATCAATGCTTATTGTATTAAGCAGTATCGCTCAAAATAGATATCTAGATGAGATCTTTTCCGACAGCGAGATCTCGATAGAAAAAGACCTCACTTATGGAATTAATGTTGATCCTCTATTGAACACTTCCCTGCTGAGTCCCGCCTACGTCCAAGCAAACGCGATGCAGATTACTGCTGAAAAAGACTCATTATTGAGTCTGATTGGGACAGGGTCGGCCATTCCAAACGGTTATTTTTTTCCATATGCTCTCGACTCATCGAGCATCTTAAAAATTAAACAATTAAAAATGGATGTTTACATGCCAGATATGTCTGTAGACACAATGGCGAATCGACCTGTTATTGTTTATGTGCATACGGGTAATTTTTTACCTCCCGTTGTCAATGGTAGCTATGGTGGTTCGAAAGAAGATTCTGCGGCAGTTGAACTTTGCAAGCGCTGGGCGAAACGTGGTTTTGTGGTTGTTGCCCCGAACTATCGACATGGCTGGAATCCTCTAGCTACAGGCTCAGCAGGATTAGTAGTGCGTCGAGCTACTTTAATAAATGCAGTATATCGCGCTCTTCACGATGTACAGCACAACATCAAGGGAATTCGATTCGACGCTCTGAACATGTCAAATACATACGGGATTGATCCTGACAAAGTTGCGCTTTACGGTGCTGGTTCTGGTGGTTACATAGCGCTTGGTTACAATACACTCGACAAACAATCAGAAACAGAATTAGAGAAACTCGTATTTGGTGGCGTGTCCGTCATCACTCCTTCAATTGTTGGAGATATCTATGGTAATGGTGGATTAATCAACCTATATGAAGACAATGGTATGTCGACCGATATTAGTATTTGTGTGAATGCTGGAGGTGCTCTAGCGGATATCAGTTGGCTAGAGGCTGGAGATGCTCCAATGGTTACATTTCATTCTCCCTACGACAACTTTGCACCTTACGATACAGGAACCGTCATTGTCGGAACCACAGGCGATGATGTCGTCGATGTTAATGGCCCCAATACATTTATGCCAAAAGCCAATGCTTTGGGCTTAAATGATGTATATGCCGGAGAATACCTAGATGATCCATTTACCGAGCGGGCGAGATCATTTTATGGGACCGATATGAATAATGCCCCTGTAATAAACATCAACGAACCTATTGTCATCGGATCAGACGGAATGGAAGGGGTTTTCTCCTTTATAGTTCGCGACGGTTCGGGAAATATCGAGCCAAATGGTTCACCATGGGAATGGTGGTCAAAGTCTGACTTAGATGCGGCAGTTACAAGTACGAATGCAGTAACCGGCGGCAGCTATGACAGCGACGAAATCCACGAAAACCAGCTTCTCACGAATCCAAATATGAGCAAAGCGCAAGCCATGCTATACATCGATACAATCATGGGTTACATGATGCCGAGAGTGGTTAAAACAATGCAGTTAGGTAACAACTGGCAGAGTGTAGATGTTGACGAGATACGAATCAAAACCTCAAACGTTTCCGTTTATCCTAATCCATCCTCTAGTTTGGTAAACGTGCTATCCAATATCGATAATGCTAGCATCGAGAGTGTTGAAGTATTCGATGTTGCAGGCACAAGAGTCTTAATGAGTAATGTTAGCGCTTCAACATCTGTACAAATAGATGTACGAGACTTTGCTGCAGGCCTCTATATTGGAGAAGTTTCTTTATCCAATGGTCAAAAAACCATAGTTAAGTTTTCAGTTCAGTAAGCCAACACCCTATAGAATTTAGGAAGACCAGCAATTGCTGGTCTTTTTTTTTTGGAAAAGTTGAGAAATACATTACTTACTCGGAGTGTCCAGCGGAATTGAAAAGTCCACTACAGCATCTAATAAAGCTTAATATCTTACTATCATAGACTGATTTTTTGTCTCTTCATAAAAGGGATTTATCTTAGATACTTAAACTCAAAAGTCAAAACTTTATTTTCAAGCCGTTCGATGCACATGGCGTTCAATCGGGTAAAGTGAAATCCAGAATTTTAGTCTTGAACTATTGAAAGTTGGCCTGCATTTACTCAGATCTTGTCTGGTTTATCCGAATACAAATAACCGAACTCTCGAAACTAGAATCAACTTTCAAGAACTGTGAATTAACTCAAGAGTTAATAGCTAATCCTCTTATCTGCCAAGTATCCTCATCTCAAGTTCAAATAAATTCGTCAAATTTTTTTGGACTATAAATCCGATTAGAGTATCCGCTATGAACTCATGAAAACTCAATAATAATACAAATCCGGGCCATGTCAGCTTTCTTATTGCCCTACGTAAAGATACTTCATGACTACTCAAAAAATCTCTCTTTTCATGTCCTAGGCATTTCATTTGACTGCATTACTACTCAAAATGCCTAGGGAAAGCCCTTAGTAAATTCTAGTGTGTT
The DNA here is from genome assembly GCA_938091155.1 of uncultured Flavobacteriales bacterium. Taxonomy (GTDB): domain Bacteria; phylum Bacteroidota; class Bacteroidia; order Flavobacteriales_G; family Salibacteraceae; genus SHAN690. The sequence continues at coordinate 4,014 of CALKOP010000090.1, forward strand.
TACTTTGAAAACAGTTTTGAGTCATTTGAATATCTACTAATTGTACTTAAGAATGAAGATTAACGCCATAATGGGGGAGCGCCCTTACAGTAAATATGTAGTTTACTATCGAGTAAATGCAAAATATCAAGAGCAATGTGCAATAGATTTACATACTCAAGAGGAACGGATTCAAGGTTTTATTTCAAACGAAGACTTAATTAAAAACTTCACGGATGTTGAATCAGGGAGTAAGGCATCTAGACCTGCCTTAGATAAGGCAATAGCGCTCTGCAAAAAGGAAAGTGCTGTATTGCTTATTGCGAAATTGGATAGACTCTCCAGGGATATTAGCTTCATTTCGAAGTTAAGAGATAGTGGGGTGCATTTCAAGGCTTGTGACCTTCCCGATTTCAATACACTAACGATTGGATTGTTCACCTCCTTTGCTCAATACGAAAGCGAGAAGATAAGTAAGAGAACCAGCGCAGCTCTGCAAGCTAAATTGAAGAGAGATGGGAAATGGTGGGGGGTGATTAATTCAACCGATGAAGGTAGAAAAAAAGGAACCGAGACTATACGTCGGGCTGCACATTCCAATGAAAATAATCAACGAGCAATGGCGTTCATTTCTATGATGCTTTCCAAGAAATGGACTTTGAATAAAATGGCGGATGAATTGAATTTGAATGATTACAAAACAAGAGGTGGGAAAAATTTCAGGGCAGAGCAAGTTAGAAGGTTAATTGCACGAAGGGAGGAAATGGAATCCGAACGGAGTTAATTAGTCGTACTCTAAACGACTCCATGCGCCTCGCCAAATGGATGCGGTTGCATTATTAAAACTAAATGGCTGAAGACAAGGCATACTATAACTAGCTATGCTGGTAGCTAAAGATGATACCGCCAATTTGAAGGGTAATACTCACTGAAACCCTTATTTCAAAAAGCGTTACAAATGTGTTACAAATGTGTTACAAATGGGAAATAAAAAAAGGATTGCCGTTCGCAACCCTTTGGTTATCAGTGTGGAGAAGATGGGAGTCGAACCCACGACCTCTTGACTGCCAGTCAAGCGCTCTAGCCAACTGAGCTACATCCCCGATTTATTCTTTCACGACTTTCCAGATTCAGTTAGATATCCTATAGCCATCCCGATGGTTATCGGGAGAGCTACATTCCCTAAACAGACGGCAAATATAGTATTTGCCCATATTGAGAATGGCCTAATTATTCAAACCGAAACTCCTGATTTACGTCAACTATATTTAGATGCATCTTTGTGGTCATGACAAAACATTTTAGTCATATACTAATACTACTGTTCTTAGTTGGTTCCTGCAAAGGCGAAGGAGAAGAACCAGTGGAGGAACAACCTTTGAAAACCAAGGAAGAGGTTTTCTGTGAAAACACCTGCACATTTGCCAATGATAGCATTTGCGATGACGGTGGGCCAGGATCATTATCAAATTATTGCGGCTTTGCAACAGATTGCGAGGACTGCGGAGAGAGAACCATCATAACCATTGAAAAATAAATTTGCCCCATGAAACGCATATTTTCAGTCATTTCAGTTTTGCTCCTTGCTCTAACAATCACAGTTGGCTGCGAAGAACAACTATGTGATGATTCATGTCCATTTGCTAATGATGGCGTTTGCGATGATGGAGGAAAAGATTCGTTAAATGATGTTTGCCAATTAGGCACTGACTGTAACGACTGTGGTGAGCGGACACAGTAGTCCAAATCAAAATCTCAGCCTAATTAATTTCTAGTTTTGCCGCGAAATGCAAGTCGAAGTTTTAAAATCAAAAATTCACCGTGTTAAAGTCACCGATGCACACTTAGATTATGTGGGAAGCATTGAGATTGATGAGCGGTTGATGGAGGCCGCCAACATGATTGAAGGTGAAAAGGTCACCATAGTTAACATTAACAATGGTGAACGTCTTGAAACCTACATAATTAAAGGAAAGAAAGACTCAGGCATAATAAGTCTCAATGGTCCGGCAGCTCGTAAAGTGATGCAAGGTGATATCGTTATCATAATATCCTATGCGCAAATGGACTTTGAATCAGCAAAAATCTTTAAGCCTTGGGTAGTCTTTCCTGATGAGAATACAAATAGGCTCATAAAATCAGAATAATTGGGTAAGAAGTTAAAATCAGCACTACAGGTATTATTCTCCCTTGCAATAGGATTCTTTCTTATTTGGATTTTTTACAAAGATCTTACTGAAGAAGACAAGCAAAGCATAATGGAGTCTTTTGCAAACGCCAATTATTGGTGGATTCTTATCGCAACACTCATCGGAGTTTTAAGCCATGTTTTTCGCGCATATCGCTGGAAATACACCTTAGAACCACTGAATATTCAAATCAATTTTATCAACCGATTTGCCGCAGTAATGATCGGATATATTGCCAACCTTGCTTTCCCTAGATTGGGCGAAGTAAGTCGCTGTGCAGTTTTAGCTCGCTATCAAAAACAGCCTTTTGAAAAACTGTTTGGCACAGTGGTGGCTGAACGAGTTGTGGATGCCGTCATTTTACTCTTAATCCTGACTGTTACACTTTTATTACAACTCAATATTTTGGGTGGAATGGCAGCCGATTGGTTAAATCCTTTTTTAGAAAAAGTACAAAATCAATTGATTTTTGCTCTAATTGGAGTTGCTGCATTAGTCGTTGCATTATTGGGGTGGCGATTCATGCAAAACTCACAGCACAGGATTGCCCTTGCTATCCGAAGTAAACTTTTAGGTCTGTGGGAAGGAATCATTTCCTTAAAAACAATGAAAGGTCAGTTTGGATTCTACCTTCATACTGCCCTAATTTGGTTGTGCTACATAGGAATGAATTACTTCGCGTTTTTCGCTTTTCCCGAAACGCATGATGTACCTTTCGCAGGAATAATGGCATCCTTCGTAATGGGAGGATTGACCATAGTGGCCGTGCAAGGAGGATTAGGCGCCTACCCACTTGGTGTAATGACCGTATTGTTACTCTATGGAGTAGATCGAGAATTAGGATACGCTTTCGGTTGGATTGTATGGTGCGCTCAGACAGTTATGATCATTACGCTAGGATTTATCTCTTTACTCATTATGCCGTTAATTAATGCTGCTCCCATTTTAAATGAAGGCGATGAGTAAGTCCAAAGAAAAAATACAATCGCTTGATGAGGCCATTAAACTGGTGAGCCATTGGGCACAAACGGAGAAAATTGTTTTTACAAATGGTGTGTTTGACCTTATTCACCCCGGACATGTATTGTATTTAGAGGAAGCAAAGTCCTTAGGAACGAAATTGATTGTTGGACTCAATAGTGATATTTCTGCCAAAACACTTGGCAAAGGCGCACATCGTCCCATCAACCCGTTAGAGGCTAGAGCAATAGTATTAGCTGGTCTGCAATCAGTTGATTTAATTGTGTCTTTTAATGACGAAACACCACTTGAATTAATTGAAAACCTTAGGCCAAATGTTTTAGTAAAAGGTGGAGATTACACTTTAGAGCAAATAATTGGCTCTTCAGAAGTTCTGGACAATGGCGGTAAAGTGCATTCGCTTTCTTTCTTGAAAGGCTATTCAACAACCGCCATCGAACAAAGGATACTTAAAGCTGGTTTAGATCAATGATGACAATCAACAAGATTCAAGACGATATTGTGGAAGAACTTGACTTCTTCGGCGATTGGATGGAGAAATATGAGCACATCATATCCTTTGGTAAAGACTTGAGTGGTCTTTCGGACGATCAAAAAACAACCGAAAATTTGGTAAAAGGTTGCCAAAGTCAAGTGTGGCTTACAGCGAAAAAAGATGGTAAAAACCTTCTTTTTGACGCGGATAGTGATGCAATTATAACAAGAGGTTTGGTAGGTCTTTTAGTGAAGGTTCTATCGAATCATACACCCGAAGAAATAGCAACTGCTGACCTTTACTTTATAGATAAGATTGGACTAAAAGAGCATCTATCTCCAAATCGGTCGAATGGACTAGTTTCCATGGTTAAAAAAATGAAATTATACGCGATTGCACATTCAGCAAAAAGAACAGAGGAGTAATGAAAATAGAAGAAGTAAGACAGCTGGAGAAAAGTATTGTAAGTGCGCTCAAAACCATTTACGACCCTGAGATTCCAGTGGACATATACGAGCTCGGTTTGATTTATGAAATCAAAATAAATGAAGATCGACACGCAACCATAGTGATGACCTTAACCTCGCCTAGCTGCCCAGTAGCCGAAAGTTTACCATTAGAGGTGCAAGAAAAAGTTGCTAGTGTAGAAGGTATAAGTAGTGCTGAAATTGACCTTACTTGGGAACCAACCTGGGATAAAGACATGATGAGTGAAGAAGCTCTGGTTGAACTTGGCCTCATCTGATGGACGCCATAGAAAATAAGGTTGCAAAAAGTGGGTTAATCACCCTCAATTTAGAAGATCTAAAACCCAATTGGGAAATTATTGGTTTAGACATTTCAACTGTCCTTGTTGAAGGATTAATGCTCCGCGAAAAGTATTTCCGAGCGTTTATTGCAGATCACGATTGGAGCAATTACCTAGGAAAGCAAGTATACATCCATTGCTCAACTGATGCCATTGTGCCTACATGGGCATTCATGCTAATTAGTGCTGCTTTGAGTGAAATTTCAAATTCTTGTCTATTTGGATCGAGGGCAGATTTAGAAAAGCTTCTTTGGCTGGAGCTTATCAAAAAATTGGATTACGACTCTTTTATAGATCAAAGGGTAATTGTGAAGGGTTGTAGTGATGAGGTAATTGACGAATCGGTTTACATGTTACTAGCTACTAATTTAACTCCAATTGTAAAGAGCCTCATGTTTGGTGAGCCTTGCAGTACCGTGCCCATTTATAAGAAAAGGTAAGGGTCGGAAAATCCGACACCTTACCTCATTTAGTTTTTTATTGATCGATGCCTATAGCATCGTAGGCATAAATATTTTACAAATACGCATTATCGCCAAATTTTGTTTCGTTAAAGTCTCTACAAATGCTGTTTTTACTAGATTAATTCGTATTCCTGCAATAGAAAATATTTTAGCATTTTTGAGCAAACCCCATTAATGCGATTAGCGTTTAGTCTTCTTTTCTTAACCTTTTTGTTTTCTGGCTTCTCACAAGAACTGACGCAAAGTATTCGAGGTAGAGTCATTGATAAAGACACCCGACAACCGATACCCGGGGTGAACGTTATTTTAATGGATGATACCACAAACTTGTCAGGAACTACAACTGATTTTGGTGGCAGATATACATTAAAGGAACTCTCGATCGGTCGTCACGCCTTGCAATTTTCATTCATCGGTTATTTACCTCAGTACACAAACAATGTAATCGTCAATTCTGGCAGGCAGACCATTCTCAATATCGAAATAGAAGAGTCAGCACAAGAATTAAAAGCAGTTGAAATATGCGCATCCAGAGACGGAGAGCCACTCAATGAAATGGCAATAGTGAGCGCGCGACAGTTTAATATTGCAGAAACCGAAAGATACGCTGGTAGTCGAGGTGAGCCTTCTAGAATGGCAGCAAATTTTGCCGGTGTGCAAGGTGCCGATGACTCAAGAAACGACATTGTCATACGCGGAAACTCACCACAAGCAATCCTTTGGCGATTGGAGGACATTCCTATCTCAAACCCAAATCATTTCAATATTCCGGGTACAGCAGGCGGCTCAGTAAGCATACTCAATAACAAAACACTCGGCAATAGCGACTTCTATACAGGAGCATTTCCTGCCGAATTTGGCAACGCCAATGCGGGTGTTTTTGACTTGAACATGAGAACCGGCAACAATGAAAAGCACGAATTTATTGGTCAGTTCGGATTCTTAGGAACAGAAGCTTTGCTGGAAGGCCCAATCAGTAAGAAGAAGAACATCACATACATGGCCTCTTATCGCTACTCTACACTGGCACTTATCGGAGGTTTGGGAATCAACTATGGAACATCGGCCATTCCAAAATATCAAGATGCATCTTTCAAAGTGAACATTCCCGGCAAGGGAGCTTCTTCGCTTTCCATTTTCGGAGTTGGTGGATGGAGTAATATTGATATTCTAATCAGCGACCAAGAAACACCAGCAGAACGAAATATATACGGAGACAATGATCGAGACCAGCACTTTGGATCACAAATGGGGATCGTTGGAGCAAGTTACACACGATCACTTAACGAAAAAACATATTGGAAGAGTGTAGTTGCATTCAATCACAGTCAGGTAGATTCCTATCATGAATTAGTTTATCGACAACTAACGGCAGACAGCACTTATCAAGTGGATAGTATACGCCCCCTACTCAACTATACCTTTCGAGATGATAGAATTATCGCTCACTCATACATTAACACGAAGTTGAACCGAAGAAATGTGCTCAAATTTGGAATTGTAACGGAGCAAATTTTCTTCAATTTTGTTGATAGCACATGGATTTTTGACTCAACCCAAGTCGATTACAATGACTGGCGAGTAAGATGGAACACGGCAATGAGCGCACAGCTTATTCAACCCTATATTCAATGGAAACATCGCACGGATAAGGGGCTGACTATTACGGCTGGAATACACAGTCAGGTTTTCACTTTGAGTCATAGCATTAGCAACGCAGAACCTAGGGTGGCAATAAAAAAAACGTTCAAAGATGGCAGCTCGCTTACCGCCGGTGCTGGATTGCACTCGCAAGTGCAGCCCTACTATATGTACTTCTATAGCCAAAGTGAAAATGCAGATGGCACGCGTGCATTGCATAACAAAAACATGGATTTCTCATATGCCTCTCATGCCATTATGGGGTATGAGCGCATGCTGAAACCAATGCTTCGCTTTAAATCAGAGCTCTACTATCAATACCTCTGGAACATTCCCATTGAGCAAACTTCAAGTTCTTTTTCCTTGGCAAACACGGGCAGCGGATTCGAACGATTCTTCCCTGATACACTCTTGAATAATGGAACCCAAATCAACTATGGTATTGAGTTCACATTGGAAAAGTTCTTTTCTAAAACCTATTATTTCATGACTACGCTAGCACTTTTTGAAAGCAAATATGTGGCGAGTGATCAGATAACTAGAAACACAGATTTTAATGGTCGCTATGCGGCTAGCGCGTTAATTGGAAAAGAGTTTAAACTCTCAAAAAAATCAATGATTTCAGTTGGAACGAATATTACAAGTGTTGGCGGAAGATGGTATGGCCCGGCAGATGTAGCAGCTAGCAATCAAGCCAAAGAACTTATGGTAATTGATTCTCTTAGAAACACAAAGCAGTTTCCAGATTATTTCAGAGTTGATATAAAGGTGAATTACCGGCTAAACACGCAGAAAATTACTCATGAAATTGGCTTGGATTTGGTCAATGTATTTAACGTGAAAAACGTATTGAGTCTAACCTACGCGCCAGATGAGAGCAACGACCCTAATAAGTCTATTCGCAGAGAATATCAATTAGGAAGATTGCCGTTATTCTATTATCGGATTTCGTTTTGATTTAGTAAGCCCGTTCTCGCTTCCCCTCAAAGAAATTCATGTAGGCCTTGTTGACCACTCTGTTTCCACCATGAGTAGGATAATCGCCACTGAAATACCAATCGCCTTTATGGTCAGGACAAGCCTCATGTAACGCATCAATACTTTGAAAAATAATTTCCAAATCAGCATTCAAGTCTTTCGGTCGAAGCAATTCCGCGACCTTGATTGAAAGCTGGTCATCTGTAAATGGTGCATAGACCTTTTTCACATGATTCATTTGATTGATGTTCAACGCATCTGCAACACACAATACATACACCTCCTTCAGGATATGTTCTTGATTCGTGTCTTTTAACAGGGCTAAAGCAGCTTGAAAAATACAAAAATCCTGTAACAAACTCATATCGATCCCATAACAATCTGGATATCGAATTTGAGGCGCACTGCTCACTACCACTATCTTTTTTGGTCCTAATCGATCCAAAATTTTAAGAATACTTTGTTTCAAAGTGGTTCCACGAACAATTGAATCGTCAATCATTACGAGGTTATCCTTACCTCTTCTAATGGTGCCATAAGTGACATCATAAACGTGGGCTACCAAGTCATTTCGGTCACTGTCTTGAGTGATGAAAGTTCTCAGCTTAGCGTCTTTGATAGCAACCTTCTCGATTCGAACCCGCTCATTCAATAGCTTTCGTAACCCTTCTTCATCATTTCCAAGCCTTGGTATCTCCAAAATTTTTCTTTCGCTGTGGAATTCTTCCAAACCTCTGATCATGCCATAAAAGGAAACCTCCGCAGTGTTAGGAATAAAGCTAAAAACGCTATTGTCCAAATCGGCATCAATGGCTTGTAATATTCTAGGCACCACTAACCTTCCGAGTGCTTTTCGCTCTTTATAAATGTCTGTATCGCTGCCTCTTGAGAAATAAATTCGTTCGAAGGAGCATGAGAGTTTCTCACCCGGTTGGCGCACCATGTCCATGCTCACTTTGCCATTCTTTTTAACGATCAGGGCATGGCCGGGCTCTACCTCTTTCACCTGATCAGCCGTTAAATTAAATGCCGTTTGTATCACCGGACGCTCACTTGCCACCACTGCGACCTCATCATCCTGATAATAAAATGCAGGTCTAATTCCGTTTGGATCTCTTAGCACAAATGCATCGCCATTTCCAACTAATCCACACATAGTGTAGCCACCATCAAAATTACCGGCAGATCGAGTTAAAATATTTTGGATATCCAAGTTCTTTGAAATCATCTTCGTGATTTCGCTATTTCCGTAGCCCAGTCTTTTATACTTTCCGAACAATGCTTCATTTTCCTCATCTAGAAAATGACCAATCTTCTCAAGTACCGTTACTGTATCTGCCTTTTTCTTAGGATGCTGACCCAAATCCACCAGCAATTCAAATTGCTCATCTACATTGGTCATGTTGAAATTCCCAGCCAGAACCAAATTGCGTGTCATCCAATTATTCTGTCTTAGAAATGGATGGCAGGCTTCAATGCTATTACCGCCATAGGTTCCATACCGTAAATGACCCAAGAATAATTCTCCTGAGAAAGGAGCATGTTCTTTAAGCCATTGTGGGTTAGCTAATAATTCTTGATCGCCATTTGCGACATCAGCAAACCTACCATGAACATGATCGAATATATCCTGAATTGGCTTGTTACTATTAGATCTATGCCTGGATATGTATCTCGCGCCAGGAGGAACATCTAACTTAATATTGGCTAAACCCGCGCCATCTTGCCCCCGATTATGCTGCTTCTCCATTAGGAGATACATTTTGTTTAAGCCATAGAAGCTGGTTCCATATTTTTCTCGGTAAAATTCAAGGGGCCTGAGAAGGCGGACCATTGCAATTCCGCACTCGTGCTTTATTTGATCGCTCATCTTTTTCGGTAGCCCAAAGTTAAGATGATTTTAAATCTAACACATATTCAATTAACATCCTTACAAATTAGCAACGAAAGCCACTATCCATGCATCTTTTATATCGCACTTAGACGATGTTTATGTTCCTTTAACGGTTTAATAATTGAATTGCTGAAATTTCTATTCACATACCTATTCTTTCTATGCCTTGCTATTAGTGCAATGGCGCAAGACCATGCGCATGATTTACATGTAAAATATCAGGAAAACAAAGGTCAGTGGAATAGTGATTTATTCTTTTTTGGACAAGCGGCCAACATGGATATAATGGTCGGAGACGGTAAGTTTATGCTTCAGCTAAAAAGCCAAGAAGATTTTGACCTTATTGGAGATCACCACCACGGTTGGGCCGAAATGCCAGATGACTTCATGGTGCGTTTTCACAATATTGAGTTTGATTTGATCAATTCGAATACAACAAGACCAGTGGGTCAAAAGAAAATACACGATTACATCAATTACTTTATCGGAAATGATCCCAATAAATGGGCTGGTGGTATAAAGCAGTTTAGCGAAATCCGAATGCCAGAAGTATACTCAAATGTGGACTTCTTATTATCCAGTATTGGTTCACACATGAAGTATGAATTTCGCTTAGCAAGTGGTGCCAATTTAGAAAACGTTAAATTCAAAATTAGCGGTGCCGATAGGCTATATCTGGAAGAAAACAGACTTCATATTGCAAATTCGGTCGATCTGTTAATTGACGAAAAGCCTATTGCATGGCAGATTATTAATGGGGCAAAGGTTTTCGTCAAATGCCAGTATATGCTGGATCAGGATACGCTTGGGTTTAAAGTAGATGACTACCAACCAGAACATCCCTTAATTATTGATCCAACGCTAATTTTCTCATCCTATACAGGCTCGACTACGGACAACTGGGGATCTACAGCTACCTACGACAGCCTGGGAAACCTTTACGCGGGGGGCATTGTAGTAAGCACAGGAGGGAGCATGAATGGATACCCCAACTCTACCGGGGCATTTCAAACCCAGTATCAGGGCGGAGGAACTGGACTCGGAACAGACATCGTTGTTTCAAAATTTGAAGACGATGGATCAAACCTGATATACTCGACTTATTTAGGCGGAAACAACAATGAAATTCCACACAGTCTAGTTGTAAATTCTAACAACCATCTATACATTCTAGGGACTACTTCAAGTGCAAATTTCCCAGTAACCAATAGTGCCTTTGATGGTACATTTAATGGTGGCTCCAGCATCGGCACGGGCAACGGCGGCAATAACAACTCGAATGGAATTGGCTATTCAAATGGATCTGATATAATAATTGCAAAGTTTAATGCCAATGGTACTGGATTAATAGGTTGCACATACGTTGGTGGATCTGGTAATGATGGTATTAACTTGAGCGATACCTTGCAAAAGGCATATTCCGATGAATACCGAGGAGAAATAATTGTTGATGCAAATGACAATTGCTATATCGCCACAAGTACGGGGTCAAGCAATTTTCCGATAGTCAATGGTTTTCAAAATTCATATGGAGGCGGCCTTACTGATGGAATTGTATTTAAATTTAATTCGAACCTAACCAGTTTGCTTTGGTCATCATATATTGGGGGCAGCGAGGCAGATGCAGCCTATTCACTTCAATTCGACCCAAATCTAAATGTGTTTGCAACGGGTGGCACCAAAAGCAACGATTTCCCAACTACATCGGGTGTATTGCATTCAACAGCCCCACAGGGCTCAACTATTGGAGCTGATGGCTGGGTTTCAAAGATTAGCAATAACGGTCAAAATCTATTAGCGTCCACTTATTTGGGAACATCCAGCTATGATCAAAGCTTTTTTGTTCAGCTAGACCTTCAGGGAAACGTCTACTGCGTTGGGCAATCACTTGGATCATATCCTATTGGACCTAGTTGGGTCTATTCAGTGAACAATAGCGGGCAGTTTTTGCATAAATTGACCAACAACCTTCAAAACACTGTGTTTTCAACGCGATGGGGATCTGGTAATAATAGTATCAATTTATCCTTATCTGCCTTTTTAGTGAACCAGTGTAATCACATATTTATTGCCGGCTGGGGTGGGAGTTTGTTTGGCACCAACTCAATGACTAGCGGAGCATCGACAACAAATGGCCTTCCAACAACTAATAATGCGGTGCAGACCAGTACAGACGGCAGCGACATGTATTTTATGGTGCTAGAAGACAGCGCCACCGGTGTTCTATTCGGATCATATTATGGTGGCACGAGTACTTCTACAGGTAGGGAACACGTAGATGGTGGCACTAGTAGATTTGATAAAAAAGGAATTATTTACCAAGCCGTATGTGCAGGATGTGGCGGTGGAGGTGGCAATTCATTTCCAACTACAACTGGCGCTCATGCAACGACTAATTTGAGTAGCAACTGCAATCTAGGGGCGATCAAATATGACCTAGTCACCCTAGAATCAAGCGCTGATATTGATGGCCCCACCGAGATCTGCTTAAACGACTCCATAGACTTTTTAAATGAAAGCTTTGGCGGCTCACTTTATCTATGGGATTTTGGAGATGGTAATTTCAGTACTGAATATGAACCTAGATATGCATACTCTTCGCCAGGTAATTATGATGTCATCTTGATTATTTACGATTCCGTGAGTTGCATTTTTGCTGACACAGACACAATTGCACTAACCGTAATTCCAGGTCCAGTAGCAGTTGTGCCTAATTTACCCAAGGTTTGCCCCGACACACCGGTTCAGCTCAGTGCATCTGGTGGTCAGACCTATGCATGGTCGCCAGCAGGAAACCTAAATGACCCCAACATTGCAGACCCAATAGCAGAGGTAGAAATATCTACCACATTTATTGTGTCAGTCACAGATAGTTGCGGCACGGATACTGCCCATTTGAGGTTGGTTGTATTTATAGATGAAACTGATGCTATGGATGACACGGCACTTTGCGAGGGGCTTTCAGTTAGATTGAGGGCGGAAGGCGGTGTAAGCTATTCTTGGTCACCAGGAATATTCTTATCCTCAACTACATCAGCACGGCCGTTTTGCAGCCCAGACACGACTACCGACTATATAGTCACCATCATCGATTCATTTCAGTGCGAACGTGATCATCCAGTCAAGGTGTTTGTAGAAGGTTTTATCCCTCAAATAAAAGCACATGGAGATACCACGGTTTGCCCTGGTGATCGAGTTTTATTATCTGCGAGTGGTGCTAAAAACTATAGTTGGAAGCCTACTACTTGGCTTCTTGACTCGCTTCTACAAACGACCCCAGCATACCCTAAAGAAAGTATCCAGTATGTAGTGAGGTCATTTAATTCTTGTGGTGAAGCATTTGATACCGTCACTATTCTAATACGACTTCCCGATTTGGTTGTAGATCCAGATATGGCCGTTTGTTTGGGTGACAGTGTTGAATTAAGTGCCTCTGGAGCTTTAATTTATAAATGGACTGGGCCAGAATTTGAAAGACCCAACTATAATCGAAATCCGTCATTTCTACCTTCGGAAAGCAGTTGGTACTATATAACCGGGTCGAATATTGAACGATGCGAAGGCGATGACAGTATATATGTCACTGTTCATCCGCAGGCAGAACTAAATCTGCTTACAAATCCGGATACTATTTCTGGCTTGTACAATGTGCTTCTCGCTGTCGAGTCTAGTGGAATAGTTAACTGGTCGTCCAGCGGATATGTCCCGTGTAAAACATGCGACTCAATTCAGGTTTATCCATTATACGATACAAAATACTTCGTAGAAGTGGTTGATTCTAATACATGCAGAAGCATTGATAGTATTTCAGTGAAAGCGATAAGTAAACTATACGTCCCATCAACATTCACCCCAAATGGTGATGGCTTTAACGATCAAATGCAAATTTTAGGACATAACATTCTCAAATTCCATACCTCGGTAAGAGATCGTTGGGGACAGCTTGTTTTCGAGAGTTATGAAATGTCTAGAATGTGGGATGGAACTAAGTTCAATAAAGGAGACATTTTACCTGATGGAGTGTATACTTATGATATCACATATACCGTATTACCTGAGCAAGAGCTGCAAAAAACCGGCACCATCACATTGCTTAAGTAAACCGCGGGTCTGTTTCCATTTCATATCCGCAATACTTGCAAGTTAGCAGTTCCTGATTACGATAGAACTCCTGGAATCTTGGCAAAAAATCGGTCTCGATATTGGTCAATGGGAAATACGTCTCATGTAATATCTCGTTGCATTCATCACAAAACCAAAGCAATCCATCCTTTTGATCTGGTTGACGCAAACGCTCAATCACTAATCCAATAGAACCTTCTGATCTACTAGGACTGTGAGGGACTCTTGGTGGCAATAAGAACATGTCGCCAGGACCAAGGTTAACATCAACAGTATTGCCGTCTTCCTGAATTTTTACAGTAATGTTACCCTCAAGTTGATAGAATAATTCCTCTGTTTCATTATAGTGATAATCCTTCCTCGCGTTAGGACCTCCAACTATCATGACAATATAATCCGTGCCAGCAGGATATAAATTTTTATTACCGACTGGTGGTTTTAATAAATCCCTGTTTTCTTCAATCCACTTTTGAAGATTAAACGGTTTCTGGATACTCATAATTTGATCAGACCTTATTGTTTGTTGATTAATCTCTTCTCATTAACCTCATTAACCTCGATGCCTAGGATATAATTACCAGATTCTAGAGTGGATAAATCGATGGCAGAGTTTGACTGACTAATTGTTTGTAGGATCGCCACTTTACCTGACATATCAAACACCGTAACAGTTCCCTCAGATCCAAGTCCGTTGAAATTAATGTTCACAAAATCCAACGTTGGATTTGGGTAAACCTCAACCCCACTTTCACCCGGCTCATTGACCCCTGCCGGCCAAATTTCCACCTTTACAGTGTCTTTGGTAACGCAGCCATTGGTATCTTGTACAGCAACGCTGTAGTCACCACTGAATACAACGTTTAAAACCTGTACAGATGCTCCTGTATTCCATAAATAAGAAACATACTGCGGGCCTGCATCTAGAGGAATAGGCCCCAATCCGCGTTGAACTGAACCCAAGTCAACTTGATCTGGTATATTCAAGAAAACTTCCATTGTGTCCGAGCCTTCGCAACCTGAACCGTCAGAAGCGGTCACAGAATAAATGCCTGCACCTGAAATGACAATTGAATTTGTTGTAGATCCTTCATTCCATGCATAAGAAGTGTATCCAGGCGGAGCAGCAATCACCGTACTTTGACCAGGACACAAAGCTTTATCCTCACCAAGATTAATACTTGGGTCTTCATTCTCGAAATCTAAATCGACATTCAATGCAATGTCGCAATTTCCAGCATCGGTCATGGTAACTATATAGGGCCCAGCTGGTAGGTTTGATTCCGTGAGCCCCGTCCCACCTGAACTCCACATATAAGTATATGGTGGAGTGCCTCCAGAAGGATTCAAAGTAAGCGAACCATCCGCACTGCTCTCGCAGAGCGCCTCATCAATATCAAAGGATCCCGCCAAGGCTGGAGGAGAAAACAAATCCGTGCTTATTGAATTGAAACAACCTGCTGAATCTGTTGCAGTGACTGTGTAGGTCCCTATTCCAATATTACTAATAGTAGCGGATGTGTCCGTTGTTGACCAAAAATATGTAAACGGAGCGGCTCCAGTTGCATTTACCGTTAAAGCGCCATCTGTATCGCCAAAACAATCTAGCGAATCCATGGTAAAGTTTAAATCTGGACCATTAGATACAAACGTGTTGAATGTGTCTCCACATTCAGGTATAAAGGCCACATAGTCGTTAGAAATTGTCCATGAAGAAGCGTTTCTTCCAGTAGGTGTATATGCCACATTCCCACTTGAATTTTCTATCCCCATGGTATGACTACCACCATCACTCGGCATGGATGTAGTATGAATCTCAATCCGACCACAACCTTCAAAAAGATGTACTTGTGATGTTACATTATATGTAGTGCTGCCATAATGGTGAACTCCATCAAAAAAAACAACCAATTTTCTATTAGGAGTGGTTCCGACCGTATAATATTTAATTACGCCACCCGAGCTTGGGTTAAGATCTTCCCACGCAAAAGCAATCAAATTATTCGGAGTGTTGCCGCTAGGGAGGTTTTGTCCGCTGCAACAACCATTAGCAGTATTCGATCCAAAAAATATGAAACCATTAGATGAAATACCAAATGTGGTGTATTGATTGGCGAAAAAATTAAATGTGAATCCAATAGAGAGATTAGAAATAGTTGCATCATCTCCCAAGGAAACTGAACTCGCTGAACCAGTAACTCCTATCGAGTCATAGGTTCCCGTCTGATCAATGGTATATGAAGGAGCGCCATCTAACACATATACTTCAACTTGCCCAGTGCCAGCATTGGATGGATCAAAATCACCATTTGAGTTAATGCCTGGGCCAAAGATGGTCGGTGTTCCATTACAAGACGCAGTAAGCACGCTAACCGTATCAGAGGAACAATAAAAAGCTTCAAGTCCTGATAAGGTGCATTGACCGTAGCTGTAAAACGATAATAATAATAATACGTATAGAGTAAATATCGAGTTCTTCATAACTTGAAATAAAAATTTAACGTTAAATATACCTCGTTGAACTAGATTATCGAACACATGAACCAATAAAAAACCTAGACTAACAGCCTAAGGAGTAATAAACTTGAATCCCTTACCATGCTCATTCATGATTTTCACAGACTCATCAGCACGCAAGTATTTTCTCAATTTGGCCACATACACGTCCATTGACCTTGAATTGAAATAGCTGTCATCGCCCCATATTGCCAGTAAAGCTTGCGAACGATCTAGCAATTGATTTTCATGTTGAAACAACATTTTCATTAATGCATTCTCCTTTGACGTTAGGTGTTGCTCGTCATTTCCGATTTTTAAAACTTGGTTCTTAAAATCAAAAACAAATCCTCCAAATTCAAATACCGTTTTCTCCTCAATCTTCTCTTCTCCATTGGTTCTGCGCAATATAGCTTTCAGGCGCAGTAATAGCTCCTCCATGCTAAATGGCTTGGTTATATAATCATCTCCTCCAGATTTAAACCCTTCTATGGTATCCTCCTTCATAGATTTAGCAGTAAGGTATATTATTGGCACCGATTGATTTGCGACCCTAATCTCTTTTCCTAATGTAAAACCGTCCTTCTCGGGCATCATTACATCAAGAATGCAGCAATCAAAATCATCATTTACAAATTTTTTCCAGCCCTCAACACCATTTACTGCTAAAGTTGGTTGAAAACCCTTGGCTTCAAGGTACTCGGTGAGTATAATTCCCAAGTTTGGATCATCCTCCGCCACTAATATTTTTGCCTTGTCAAGCTCCTTTGCTACTGCTTCCATGATTCGATGGTTTTATTGGTATTTCTAAATAAAATGTACTTCCTTTCCCAAGTGAACTTTCTACTGATACAGTGCCTCCGTGGCGTTCTGTTATTATTTTCACATAACTCAATCCTAAACCAAAACCTTTGACATTATGTATGTTACCGCTGGGCACTCGATATAATCTATCAAACACTTTTTTAAGATTTTCATCTCCTATGCCGATACCATGATCAGTCACTGAAATTATTATTGAATCACCTTGATTCTTAGTTCCGATTTCAAGTATTGGTTCTTTTTTGGAATATTTCAAAGCATTGTCCAACAGGTTGTATAAAACATTCATAAAGTGAGTTCTATCAACTTCTACATCCGAATCAG
>CALKOP010000091.1 GCA_938091155.1 uncultured Flavobacteriales bacterium
ACCTTTTGCAGTGGTGTCATTCATTACATATAATAATCTATATGCATCTTCGATTTCCTTTATTACATCATCTGACATGCCTCTGCGCTTCAATCCGATACTATTAACGCCAACATAACTCATAGGTTCTCGTGCCGCTTTAATATAAGGGGGGACATTTTTCCTTACTAACGACCCACCGGCAATGAAAGAGTGCTTTCCAATAGTAACAAACTGTTGTGCAGCCACCATTCCCTCTAGGATAGCAAAATCATCGATTGTGATGTGACCTGCTAGGTTCACACAATTAGCTAAAATGATATTGTTACCTAAATCACAATCATGAGCCACATGCACATATGCCATCAAAAGGCAATTGCTTCCAACCTTTGTGGTCATTCTATCTGAAGTGCCCTTGTTAATGGTCACGCATTCTCTAATAATGGTATTGTCACCGATCGTAGTGGTAGTAATTTCACCTGCATATTTCAAATCTTGAGGCACAGCTGAAATGACTGCACCTGGAAATATTTTGCAATTCTTACCAATTCGAGCACCATCCATAATCGTCACATTTGGACCAATCCAAGTGCCATCGCCAATCTTTACATCACCGTAAATCGTAGAGAAAGGTTCGATAACAACATTATCACCGATTTTAGCGTCAGGATGTATGTTCGCTCGCAACTCGCTCATCGTTTCTCACTTTTATTATTTGCGCCATCAATTCTCCTTCGGATACAAGTTGATTTCTGACATAAGCTTCACCCTTCATATTCACTAATCCTCTTCTAACAGGACCCAGCATTGTTAGCTTAAATACAAGCGTGTCCCCAGGGACCACTTTGCGCTTGAATTTCACCTTGTCAATTTTAATGAACAAGGTTTCGTAGTTCCAAGGATCTTCGATCTGACTCATGGTTAGAATGCCTCCCGTTTGCGCCATTGCCTCAACTTGCAGAACACCAGGCATTACAGGATTACCGGGAAAATGACCTTGGAAGAATTCTTCGTTCATGGTTACATTTTTCACACCTACAACGTAGTTTTCGCCTATCTCAATAATCTTATCAACTAATAGGAAAGGGTAGCGATGAGGTAGCATTTCACTTATCTCTGTTATACCATAAACTGGGTCTGCATATATGTCAAATTTAGGAGCACTCTTTTGCTCTTTCTTTATTAGGTCTTTTAGGATTTTCGCGAATACCACATTCGTTGTGTGCCCTGGTCGCGCTGCTAAAATGTGTCCCTGAATCGGTTTTCCTACTAAAGCTAAATCCCCAACAATATCCAGGAGTTTGTGTCTTGCGGGTTCGTTTTGAAAATGTAGTTTAACATTATTCAGAATTCCGATGCCAACAGATTGCAGAGCTTCCCTCTCTCGGTTAAAAGCAGCGGCAAGTCTTTCTATTTCCTCCTCTGAAAAGTCAAGCGTATCGACCATTACAATGGCGTTATCTACATCCCCACCTTTTACAAGTCCAGCATTTACCAACTGCATCAATTCTCGCAGGAATACGAATGTTCTACAACGGCTAAATTCATCTTTAAACTCGCTTAGCTTATACATACTGGCGTGCTGCGTTCCAAGTAGGGGAGAGCGATAGTCAACCATTACCGTTATCCGGTAATCTGGAGAAGGTACGGCTAGCATTTCTACCTCGCGTTCAGGATCTTCGAATGTGATATTTTCCTTCAAAACAAAGAAGTCCTTCTCAGCATCTTGTTCTACAATACCCACAGATTCTATAGCATCAACAAAGTGCTTTGCGCTACCGTCAAGTATCGGGACTTCAGGTCCGTCCATTTCAATCAGCGCGTTGTCTATACCCATGCCATAAAGTGCGGCCAAAACGTGTTCAGTAGTATGAACTTCCATTTTGTCATTACCTAAAGTAGTGCCCCTTCGGGTATGAACAACGTTGTCAGCATCGGCTTTAATTTCTGGTTGACCCTCGATGTCAATTCTTTTGAATCTGTACCAGTGATCAACCCCCGCTGGGTGTACAGTAAGTTTGGTTATTTTCCCTGTATGCAATCCAACGCCCTCAATGGTAAACGGGGCCTTTAATGTTTTTTGCTTTTCAGCCATTTTCTTTGGTTTTCAGGTTAGTCGATAGGTTGTCTACTTTATTAGCCATTTCATCAAGTCGTCTAAAATGAACATATGATTTTTTAAAATCGCGAATCGGCAATGCAGGTGATCCCTGAACAATGGCGCCTACTTCTCGAATACTATTACCAACGCCGGATTGGGCTGCTATTTTTACCTCATCTGCAATTTCTAGGTGACCAACAATTCCTACCTGACCACCAATCATACAATTTTTACCAATCTTGGTAGATCCTGCGATGCCTGTCTGAGCTGCAATTACCGTGTTTTCACCAATTTCACAGTTATGTGCAACCTGGATTAAATTATCTAGTTTGACACCTGATTTTATTAGGGTACTGCCAAGTGTAGCTCTATCTATTGTGGTATTTGCGCCAATTTCAACATGATTTTCTAAGACTACATTTCCTACATGTACCACTTTTTGGTATTCATTTTTTCCATTTGGCGCAAAACCGAATCCATCCGCTCCAATAATAGCTCCGGGCTGTATCATGCAATCATCACCAATTTGACATTGATGACCTACGTGCACTCTACTGTGAAGAATGCTTCTTGCGCCTATTATTGCATCAAGACCAATTGTTACGTGGCTGTGAATTTGTGAATCCGGGCCAATTTTAGCACCACTATTAACGCTAACAAATGAGCCAATTGAAGCAGTTTCGTGAATGGAGGCATTTTCATGAACGTAAGCACTCGGATGAATTCCTGCCGCGGGTTTTGTCATTTGAGAATAAACCTCAAGCAATTTGCCAAAAGCAAGCCTGGCGTCTGCTACTCTAACTAAAGTCAGTGTTTTTGGAAGATTTTGCTCTGGATTAAAATTAGCAGAGACAATAGCAACGGTTGCTAATGTGTTATAGATATAGTCTGTGTAAGCAGGATTTGCTAAAAAAGTCAGTGTGTTTGGTTCGCCTGACTCAATTTTTGACAAACCAGTTACGGTCGCCAAGGCATCACCTTCAACGGTTCCATTGAGTAATTCAGCGATGGTTTGTGCAGAGAATTCCATTAGATCTTAGTGGCCGCAAAGGTATTGTTTACCTAGCCGCAGTGAGCTCAAAAATAGGGCGAACACATGCATTTCTTTTCAACGATTATCGTAGTTATTAACAGACATTACTGGACGTTGAATCCTTTTGGGTAATATAGGTAGTGTTTTGTTTCGGCCTCATCAAGGTTTCCGAATTGAAATATACTTGCAGCATCTGCTAAATTTTTGACGTGTCCATCTTTATACAGGATCGTAATGCTTTCACTATTACGCTTGTATGCCCTATTCGTAACTGACTTTTGAAAGATCAGATATTCGATTCCATCAAGTGAAAGATTATTCAATCTGGCAAAGTTGGTTCTTAAGGTTTCAATTTCACTTTCTGGTAATGGCTCTTCTAGAGGCTTTATTTTTAATAGGTCCCGGTAAATGAGTCGCCTGCATAGACGGGATAGAATTTCATCGGGATGTTTTGTCCATCTTTTTATTGCAGACATGACGTCAAAATCATCCATGTCTAAAAACATGTCTAACCATTCCTTTGGCTCTACTTCATTTAAATCGTCCGTGTGTAAGAGGAAATATCCAAGAGGATTACCATCAATACTTGTTTTAATGTCATCGATATCTTGAGCTCGCTTCAATATATGCATGAGTAAAAACTCAGCGCTTACAACTGTTTTGTGCAAGTAAACCTGCCAATACATTAATCTGCGAGCGAGCAAAAACTTTTCAAGAGAATAAATTCCTTTGGCCTCAACAACGAGTTGATCCTCGTTCACGTTCATCATTTTAATCAATCTTTCAGAACCGATGATTCCCTCCGATACTCCAGTGAAAAAACTATCACGTTTCAAATAGTCTAATCGATCAACATCCAGTTGGCTGCTAACCAATTGGTGAAGAAACTTAACATGATGCTCGCCTTTATAAATAGCTATTGCACGGGAGAGTCTGCCTTCTATTTCCTCGTTTAACTTATTCATTAGGAGCAGGCCAATGCGTTCGTGATGAGTACCCTTTACAATGGTGCTTTCCAGAGCATGAGAAAATGGTCCATGTCCAATATCATGCAATAGGATGGCAATTTTCGCAGCCTGTTCATCTTCCAAACTTATCTCTACATTTTTCGAACGGAGCACTTGTATTGCACTCTTCATTAGGTTCATGGCACCGAGTGCATGCTGAAATCTAGTGTGATTGGCTCCCGAATACACTAAGTTGGTAAGACCCAGTTGACTTATTCGCCTAAGTCGTTGAAATGAAGGGTGTTCCAATAACTGGAAAATCAATTCATCATCTATAGTAATAAAACCATAGATAGGGTCGTTAAATGTCTTCAGTGATTTCAAATTGGCTTTTATATAACACACAATTGGCCTTTTCTCTGAGAAAATTTCGTGTAGGTTTGACCACGAAGATAAACGCAACTTATGATCAACGACCAAGTGAGAATTTTATGGGCAGACGATGAAATCGATCTACTCAAACCGCACATTATTTTTCTTGAAAGCAAAGGATATCATGTTACGGCAGTAAGTTCGGGTGTTGACGCGATCGATCAAGTGTCTGAAAATCGATTTGATGCTGTCTTTTTAGATGAGAACATGCCTGGGATTTCAGGTCTTGAAGCATTGAGTAAAATTAAGACATTGCAACCCAATACTCCGGTTATCATGATAACCAAAAATGAGGAGGAGTCCATAATGGAGGATGCGATTGGGTCTAAGATTTCCGATTATCTTATTAAACCAGTGAATCCAAATCAGATTTTACTGAGCCTAAAGAAAAATCTTGACAGTAAGCGTTTGGTAAGCGAGCGAACTACTTCCAGTTATCAGCAAGAATTTCGTCAAATTGGAATGCGATTAAATGATCCACTTGATTGGGAAGAGTGGATTGACCTTTACAAGCAAATTATTTTTTGGGATTTGGAGTTGCAAAAAGTCGGAGATCCTAGTATGCAAGAGATTTTAAGCATGCAAAAAGATGAGGCAAATTCGGAATTTGCACGATTTGTTGAAGACAATTATATCGATTGGCTCCATGGGAAAAGTGAGTCGAGACCTGAAATGGTTCATACAGTTTTTAAGAATTGGGTTGCTCCAGAATTGAATGGTGATAAGCCAGTATTCTTAGTTGTCATTGATAACTTGAGGTTGGACCAATGGAAGATTATCCAACAATCAATTGAGGAAGATTTTAGAATAGAAGAGGAACGCACATTGATGAGTATTCTGCCTACAGCAACTCAATACGCGAGGAATGCCCTTTTTGCTGGATTAATGCCTAGCGAGATTCAAAAGCAACATCCTAATCTTTGGTTGAATGATGAAGATGAAGGAGGAAAGAATATGCATGAAGAAGAACTTTTGGTGCATCAGTTAAAAAGATTGGGAAAGCCTATCAAGCATAGCTATGCTAAGATTACCAATCATAATTTTGGAAAAAAGGTACTGGACAATATTCACTCATTATCTAACAACGATCTCAATGTTATCGTTTACAATTTTGTGGACATGCTGAGCCACGCTAGAACAGAGATGGAAGTTATACGTGAGCTTGCAGATGATGAAGCAGCGTATAGATCTCTGACACAAAGTTGGTTTGAACATTCTCCACTTCTTGATATCATGAAGGAAATTCGTGCAATGGGAGCGAAAATGATAATCACGACCGATCATGGAACTGTCCATGCGAGGCATGCCATTAAAGTTGTTGGAGATAGAAATACAAATACCAATCTGCGTTATAAGACGGGACGAAATCTCAATTATAGCTCGAAAAAGGTGTTTGAGGTTAAAAACCCTAGCGATGCTTACTTACCTAAAACAAACATGAGCAGCAGATACATCTTTGCGCGAACCAATGATTTCTTTGCATATCCGAATAACTACAATCACTATGTGAAGTATTATAAAGACACTTTTCAACACGGTGGAATCTCATTGGAGGAATTGATTCTACCGTTCATTGTGTGTACACCTAGATAAGACTGCGAACTTTAGAAGTCGAATGAGGCTGAAAATTGCAGTATCTTAGTCTCCCTAAATGATACCCGTGACGCTGACCGTAACCAACCCTGAAGATTCGTGCGTTTTAGTCGAGGCTCTAATTCCCATGATGAACGATTACCAAGTTTTCTGTTTTCATGGCGAACTTGGAGCCGGCAAAACGACTTACATTAAAGCGCTTTGCAAAGAGATAGCGGTTGAGTCAGAAACAAGTAGTCCAAGTTTTTCTATCGTGAATGAATATGAGCGTAAGAACAAGAAAACACTTTTTCATTTCGATCTATACCGATTAAACAAACAAGAAGAGTTAGTTGACATTGGCTGGTATGATTACCTCAATAGCAATAATTTAATGTTAATCGAATGGCCAGAGATGGCTGGTTCACTAATTCCTTCTGATGCAGTACACGTGAACATTACTAAAAGTTCTGATCAATCTCGTATTGTAACAATAAATCCGCCATCATGAGTTTATCCAAGCAAACCCAACGTGAGCTTTCCCAATCAGCAATGATGTTGCCATTGGAGAAATTACAACCAATAGATCATAAGAAAAAGCGCCTTTTTATTGGTATTCCAAAGGAAAATTCGCTTCAGGAAAATAGGGTTGCCGTTGTTCCGGAGGCCGTTCAATTATTGGTGAATAATGATCATAGAGTGGTCATTGAAACTGGAGCCGGAGAGGCGAGCCGCTTCTCAGATAAGGAATACAGCGAGGCTGGAGCTCAAATTGCATATTCCACCAAAGAAGTTTACGAGGCGGATATCATTATAAAAGTTGAACCGCTTTCTGATGAAGAAATGGAGTTTTTGAAACCAAAACAGGTTTTAATTTCAGCCATGCAACTAAATGTGCACCCTAAGGATTATATCAAAAATTTAATGTCAAAAAGGGTGACAGCCATTGCCTGGGACTACATTGCTGATGAAGATGGAATTCTCCCCATTGTACGAAGCATGGGTGAAATTGCCGGAACAACTTCAATTTTAATTGCTGCCGAATACTTAAGTAATAATAAAGGGCAGGGAATTATGTTGGGAGGTATAACGGGAGTTCTCCCAACTCAAGTGACTATTATTGGAGCAGGAACCGTTGGTGAATTTGCCACTCGTGCAGCTATCGGATTAGGAGCAGATGTTCGAGTGTTTGATAATTCTATTTCTCGCCTGCGTAGGTTGCAAAACAGTATTGGTCAGCGTGTGTCGACATCCACGATTCAGCCTAAAGTGTTGGCTAAGGCCTTGATGCGTGCCGATGTTGTAATTGGAGCAGTAAGAAGTCTTTCTGGCCGCACACCGTGTTATGTTTCTGAAGAAATGGTGCAAAACATGAAACCCTCATCTGTAATTGTCGATATCAGTATAGATCAAGGGGGTTGCTTCGAAACATCGAGGGTCACAACTCATGATAAGCCAACCTTTGTGGAGCATGATGTGATTCATTACTGCGTGCCAAACATGCCATCGCGAGCAAGCCGAACGGCTTCTCATGCTTTGAGCAATGTAATGGCCCCATTGGTCATGAAAGTAAGCGAGGAGGGTGGAATAGAGAATACCATTAGGAATCATCGAGGAATACAGAACGGAGTCTATATGTACAACGGCACATTGACCAACAAATATTTGGGAGAGTCGTTGCGATTGCCATTCAAAGATTTGAAGCTTTTATTGGCAGCTTTTTAAACGCTATTCAACATGAATACAATGTAGATAATTGGAAAAGGAAACGGCTAGGAAATCTAGAATGTCGTCGGCTCTTAAGCTTAGTGAAGACTTAGTTACAAATCAGTTATCCATCACCTTCGGGAACGAAAGTGTACCTTGTTTCATGCTATTATAGTGCTTGGCCAACGTGGCCATCATAACTGAGATGGCCTTTATTGCATCTTGCGTCTCTTCTGAAACCTGACGTTTTTTGAGTTTTAAAAGTAGAACACCAAAAAGCCCATTCATGGCAACTTCTATATCCGTACGCTGCCTTCCGTCCGATTTCGATTTTAGGGCATCAATACTTTTCATAGCCTCAGCAACTAAATCTTGATAAGATTTTTCTTGATAAACAGTCATCAAACTATGATGCAAGTATTGAATTTCAGTCATTACCTCGACCAATTCAGAAAGATGACCCGCTTCGCGAATACCTTCTTCCGTCATTTTATTAATCAAGCCGCGATACCAACGAAGCATTTCTTCTTCGGCTTCGGAGTTGAGGTGGAACTTAGAAATGACGTTATGCTTTACCTCGTCAATTTCAAAATTGAATGTACGAATTAACTCTTCAATGTGCCACATGTAGAGCACATATTCAACGATGTTACTTTCCTTGTATTTGAGGGCGATGTGCATTATTCAGCAGTGTTCTCGGCAAGCTTGGTGTCGGCATAAGCACTATTCAAAGCAATAATAACCTGATCCGTAATATCAAACTGCTTATCCATGTACAATACATCTCCAAAACCATTGTATGCATAGATCATATGGTAACCTTCGGCCGAAGCATACTCATCAAGAAATGCTCTCAACTTTTCGTAAAGCTTGTCATTCTTACTCTGCTCACTTTGCATTAATAGAGATTCCATTTTCTGTTTCTCACCCATCAATTGTTGTTCTCTCTGTTGGAGTTTCGCACCTAAGATTTGTAGTGCTTCTTCTGAAAGCTGTGCTGCACCGGCTTGTGCATCTTGGTAATCTTTTTCTAAGGCTTGAACCTTTGACTTAAATGAAGTCTCAGCCCTCACTTTTTCTTCTATAAACTCTTCTTCCAAGTCTTTGTATAAATCGTAACGAGCAAACAGGCTATCAGAGTTAATGTAGGCCACGTTTAAGTCACCATTCACGATAGACGCATTAGGCGGAGTGGCTTCGGTAGTTGTGTCTGCGCTTGTTGCGTTGTTGTCAGATACTTGGTCGCAAGAGAGTACTGTTAGACCTAGAAATCCGATCCAAACGATGTTTTTTATATTCATTTTTTGAGCTTAATCCTGCGAAGATACTAAGCACAATGAACGTAGAAGAAAGAAATAAAATGGAACTTTTTCTAGTCTAATTTAAACTAATGCCATAAGGAAGATTTTTTTGGATAAAATCCCCTCGCTTAATTCAATAATATCATCGGTATCACTAGGAACAATCTAGTGAATCTTCACGAATTTAACGGTATCACTTATCGCTTTCATTTGATAAAGTATACCTAAAAGTGAACGGACCGAATTGCCATTCATATAGGTTAGATCAATCTCCAAGTTGGTGTTTTCTTGAGGTTCCTTAGAATAATGTTCAATCCAAGAAATGACATCGGCTAAGAATTTGTCCGCATTCAAAGGAATTGATTTTCCTTTAATTGAAAGCTGACTGGTTGCTTGATTAAACAAGATTTCAGGATGAAGTTGACTGCCTTGTTTATTGAATGATTCCATGTAATTGATCGTATTGGTAGGGTTAGATTAAAAACGACTTTCGGACTAAAAAGATTCCCTTTTTTAGGTAAATGTTTTCAACAATTTACAAAGCCATCATTTCTTTCAGCTTAACAGACTGCCGTCTAGATACCTCCACTTTTGTCCCATCTTTTAGAATCACGAGTAAGCCCCCGTTAAACCAGGTTTCAACTTTTTCAATCCACCTCAAATTGATAATATGTTTGCGGCTGGCTCGGAAAAAGTTTTTTTCGCTTAATCGCTCCATCAGCGCGTTCAATGATTTTAAAATCAAGGGACGTTGATCCATAAAATAAACCCGTACATAGTTTCCTTCGCTTTCAAAAAGTCTAACTCTTTCCAATTCAACAAACCAACATTTGTCTCCATCTTTTAAAAAGACTTGGTCGTTAATGTCCAGTCTTCCGTCTGATGTAGATTCAGCACTTTCAATGCGTTCAGCAATTCGTTTTTTAATCTTAGTGATGGACTCGCGCAATCGATCCTCGTCCACCGGTTTCATTAGATAATCTAGGGCATTAACCTCAAAAGCTTTCAGCGCATATTCGTCATAGGCCGTGATAAAGATTACCTCTGGAGCTCTGCCATCCAATTCTTCCAGTAACTCGAATCCGGTTTTTCCCGGCATCTGAATATCGAGTAATAGCAAATCGGGATTTTCCTTTTCAATTAAATCCAACGCTTCTTCTACCACACCAGTTTCGGCAACAATTTCGATGTCGCTAAAGTTTTGTAATAGGTTTCTAATTTCTTGACGAGCCAGTCGCTCATCATCAATAATCATCGCTCGTATCATTAGATTTTGTTTTTAGTGGGAAGGTGTATTTGTGTTCTGACTCTTGTTTCGTCTAGATTTCCAATGGTGAGCCGTGCTGACTTTCCAAAGGATAAATCCAATCGATTTCTTGTGTTTTCTAAACCTAAAGATGAGTCAGATTTATCAGATGGATCAAATTGACCATCATTGATAATATCTATATCTACATGATCTTCGTGCTTTTTTGTTTCTACTCTAATAGTGCCCCCTTTAGGGAGTTTGGCAATGCCATGTTTAATGCAATTCTCTACGATGGTTTGTAAAATGAGTGGTGGAATTTTCACGGATATAGATGCCGAATCAACATTTAGTTCCACTACCAATCGTTCTTCATAGCGTGCTTTTTCAATTTCTAGATAGTCACGAACAATCTGTATTTCCTTTTCTAATGGAATCAACTCTTGCTTGCCCGTTTGCAATGAACTTCGCAATACATTGCTCAGCTGTGTAACTGCTTTTTTTGCCTTTTTGGGATCTTCATCAATTAAAGCTCGTATTGTATTCATTGCGTTAAAAATGAAGTGTGGATTCATTTGATCACGCAGACGCCTCAACTCATATTCGTTGCTAGCAGCTTCTAATTTCAGATTCTTGATTTCCTCAGTTCGGTATCTCTGAAAGAAAATGTACGCGAAATAGATAAGGTTCCAAATGAAAAAAAGCATGCCCCAAGCAAACATGTTTGGATCATTCCAGCGAAAGGGCATGTTCCAATTGAATGTAAGATTCCCAATACCGAGGTAAATGCCGTGGAATACAACAGCCAAAACAATACATGCTGCAAGAACTCGAGGAACTAATCGAAAAATGTCCTTGTCCAGCCAATCCATTTTGATGATAAAACCTCTGTAGATATGCGAAAGAACAAGACCCAATGCAAACACCAAATAAATGCCGCCAATGGCGCTAACATTGATTTGCTTTCCCGACATGATAAATACTCCTGTAGAAATTAGCACATAGCCCGACCAACCGACTATTTGTGCTTTGTAATAATTTCTTGAGGCATCCATCTTGTGCCAAATATAAAATCGATGTGGGTACTCTATGATAAGTTTACACGATAGGGTACTCACATGGAGCAGCGGTCAGTAACTTTGTCGGTGTGAATTATCTCGCACATTTTTATTTGGCTGACCCTGATAAAGACCTAATGTTTGGGAACTACATTGGTGATGGAGTCAGGGGTTCAGATCTAAGCAAGTATTCAGAAAGTGTGCAACGGGGCATTCGCTTCCATCGTTTTATCGACTCTTTTACTGACGATCATCTTATTGTTCGAGAAGCGAAAAAACTGTTTTATCCAAATCAGCGAAAATTCAGTGGGGTAGTAGTGGATGTGCTTTTTGATCACCTTTTAGCCATCAATTGGAAACTTCATGCCGAGCAAGAACTGAGAGTATTCGCAAAGCATTGCTATCAAGTTATTGATGAATATCCAGAAACCTTACCCATCAGATCAGAACGTTTTTATGGCTACATGGTGTCGAATAATCTTTTGGAAGATTATGGTTCACAAACAGGTATTCAGCGAGTCTTTCAAGGAATGGATTCAAGAACAAAATTCACTTCAAATATGTCCGCTTCTCTAGAAGATTTCAATAATCATAGCAAAGAGTTGGATTTGATGTTTATGCAATTCTTTCCTGATCTCATAAATGAAACAGAATGTTGGAAGCAGGAAAACTGAAAATTAAGCTGGTCACTAGTGAAGATGGTTCGCACACATTGCGAATTCCAGAATTAAAAGAACACTATCATTCTCACAAAGGGGCATTGCGTGAATGCGAACATGTCTTTATTCAAATGGGGCTTGAAAGCCTGAGCCTAAAGGCTGAAATTAGTTTGTTGGAAGTTGGTTTTGGAACAGGGTTGAATGCTTTGGTTACTTTTTTTCGCAGAGCGGAAAGGGTCATTAATTATACTGCGCTAGAACCGGTTCCCTTGAAACTGGAAATAATTGAACAGCTTAACTACGCAAGTCTTTTACAGGAGAAAACGGCTGCTGATGTATTTCAAAAATTGCATCGCGCATCTTGGAACGAGTGGGTTGAAATAACCTCGGGATTTCACCTTGAAAAGCGAGAAGAAAAATTGGAAGACTTTCAACCAATCATAGAATACGATTTGATTTATTTCGATGCTTTTGCTCCTCACGCACAACCGGAGTTATGGGAAGCATCAATTTGGAGACAGCTATACGGTATAATGAAGTCGGGCGGTGTTCTGGTTACGTATTGTGCGAAGGGGCAAGTGAGACGAGATATGCAAAAGGCTGGTTTTACGTTAGAGCGCTTGCCCGGCCCACCGGGTAAACGTGAAATGCTGAGAGCGACTAAATGATGCAAGAAAAACGATTCAACATTCGGGTCTATGGTATTTTGATCAATGATCAAGATCAATTGCTTGTGAGTGATGAGGTAATCAAAGGAATTAAATTCACGAAGTTTCCAGGTGGCGGATTGGAGTGGGGTGAAGGAACAATGGAATGCCTTAAACGCGAGTTTGTCGAAGAGCTAAATCAGCCTATTGATGTGGTGGAACATTTCTATACAACTGACTATTTTCAACAATCGGCATTTCGGGAGCAAGATCAACTTATGAGTATTTATTATCGAGTTCGACTTAATGGCCCTCAGATATTTATGACCAAAATAAAACCATTTGACTTTCCAGATGGGTCACTAATTCAAGATGAAGTGCATCGATGGGTTCATCTATCGGATTTAGATGTGGCAGATTTTCGGTGGCCAGTGGATAAGTTGGTTGTGAAGAATTTGAGATCAGATTTTCGCCAACGCTAACCTTCAATCATGTAATTCGGGTCAAAGCGCTTTTCCACCATTTGTTCAACTTTTTGAAAAAGCTGCAGGGGTCGGAAAGTACTCCATTCCATTTCATTTAAAGGGCCACCGTAGATAAAGTAGTTATCAATCCCTGTTGCCGAAAAGTCTTTTAAAACATGATCTCTTCCATTGACTAGGGCAATCCATCCATCTTCGATATCTTCAAACCACTCCTCATAGTAGCTATCGTCAGAACTATGAAAGTTGAAGATACTTTCGCCCAATAGCACAAACTTATTTACGCCCTCTTGGATTAAGATATCGATGATTTCACGTTTCAAAGTCATGATATCATTGTATAGCGTGTCATTCCACTCACCAATCAGTTCAATAATGGCAAATCCATCGTCATATTCAGCGTATAGAATTTTGATGAACAGAGTATTCGAGCCAATGTTATCCCACTGAGGATGAATGTAGTGGTCATAAATAGCATCGGTGTAATACGTTTCAGAATATTCACGGCCGTAAAAAGGAGATCTCGCATCTTCTTCAGCCAAGTATAAGTTTCGCCAATTCCAATATGGTTCTATTGTGTGCATTTGCTCATTCGAAGGACGGATGATAACGGATGAATTGCAAGGAATGTTTTGTGTTTTAAAAACTAAACACTCGCCTCGACTGCCTTCCGCACACTACCGTGCTTTTCTAGTTGCGCTTTTGCATCTACATAATTGAGACCGGTTTCGACCATCACCATTTTGGTTCCTCTATCCACCAGTTTGTCGTTACTCAATTGCATGTCCACCATTTTGTTTCCTTTCACTCTACCAAGCTTCACCATTACTGATGTGGTAATCATATTCAAAGTGAGTTTCTGGGCAGTACCAGCTTTCATGCGCGTGCTTCCAGTGACAAACTCAGGACCGACCACCACTTCTACGGGAAAGTCACTCACATGAGAAACTGGTGATTCAGGATTGCATGTAACGCATCCAGTGGCAATGCCTTTTTCTTGACACATGCGCAAACCACCAATGACATAAGGTGTGCTGCCCGATGCAGCAATGCCCACTGCAATATCCTTTGAGCTGATGTCATATTCGGCCAAATCTTTCCAAGCTTGGGTTGGATCGTCCTCGGCAAACTCAACGGCCATGCGGATAGCGCTGTCACCACCTGCAATAATTCCGATGACCATGCCATGAGGCACTCCATATGTCGGTGGACATTCGCTTGCGTCAACAACGCCAAGTCTGCCACTTGTGCCAGCACCAATATAAAACAGACGACCTCCAGATGCCAATCGCTCATGCACCCTTTTAGCCAAGGTCTCAATTTGAGGAATGGATTTTTCTATAGCCAGCGGCACCGTCTTATCCTCCCGATTCATGTTCTGAAGTAATTCCTTCAAAGACATTTCTTCCAGTTTATCGTAATTAGAAGATGATTCCGTAATGCGTTCGCTCATGGCTATATATTTTCTGATTCAAAAGAAATGGGTCTTGTTGTCCATTTTAACCCAATGTGCTAGAACTTATCAAAGTGCAATGTTGACCTTTGATCTTCTTTCAAGATTTATGCATTGATTTGCCGCAAATGCTGAGATGGCCCGTACATATCTTATCAAAGACCAATGTCTTATTCTGGACTGCCCTAAGTGGATTGATCGCTTATGTTTTGTACATACTGATGCGGTTCAATTTTCAATATACAGACATGGACCAGGTCTTGATGTGGTATGGTGCATCAGAATTCAGATCGGGTGATTTTCACATGGTGCGCTACTTCGGGCAGAATTATGGAACAATGCTGGAAGGATTACTCGGTAGCGTGTTGATCGGGATTCCATATCATATCGCACTTCCAATAGTTACCTGTTCTTTATTGCTTTTACCCTATGCACTAATTGGCAAGACATCAACACATAATTGGAAATGGTTATTGCCTGTTGGTTTCTTATTACTCTTTCCACCAGAGTTTTTTATGCTTGGGAGCATGCCGCGTGACTTTGTTACTGGAATTGCGCTGACTTCCTTGGCATTGCCGCTGCTAAACAGATGGACCAAATGGAGTTATTTCTTTATTGGATTCATCTGCATCTTAGGTTGGTCTATTCAGCAAAATGCAGCACTATTTGGTGCGGTAGTAAGTGTATATGTCGTTTGGAAGAATGACCGTATATGTTGGAAAGGAGTCATATGGGTTGGCTTAGGATACGCAATGGGAGCGATGATTCATGTGTTGGTTTCACAGTATTACACCATGCATGATGAGTTCATTGTGCATCATGCCTGGGATTTTCACTATGCTTGGAAACAGGTATGGGATGGATGGAAAAACTTGGATCGACACTTTGCTTGGATTACACCTGCGGCACAATATCAAGGGTGGTTTTACATCTTAATATTCTCGGCACTTCTGATATGGACTTATCTGAAAAAAGCCTGGCCACTTTTCTTTGCCGCTGTGGCATTGGCTGTAATTACGTTCGCCAGTTTTGGGGTACTCAAAATTCATGACGCCAGAGATAACGTGTTTTTTAGTCACGAACGTATGTTCTTGGCATTGCCTGTGACGATTCTTTTTATAGTTAGCCGTATAAAAACCACTCTTCCCATTTCCCAAATTTTTGCCGTAATAGGCCTGATATTACTACCCTTCTCGTTTTATAACTTCGATTCTATTCTAGCCTTTAACTTGAATGAAGAAAGAGATCATGTGGTAAAGGTTCGTTCTGCGGATCAGTTCTATTCAGATTGCGAACAATTGCAGGATATAGCATTGAAGTACGATGTACCACTTATGATTTTTGGACCAAACTATGGAATGTTTGATGTGGTGAGCACACATGGTTGTCAAAGCGTAGTGGATGATTTGATGCTACTATTTCCGGATTATGAACGGAAAACGTGGGAAATGCGCAAGGTTGTAGACCAAAATGTTCAGCGATTTATCTGGCACATAACTGGAGATGTGAAATTGGACAATAGAATGATTAATATCTCTGGTGAAATTGGTGTTGAAGGTTTGTACCTGGTCCAGTTAACCGAAGGAAACGCCATAGATTTTTTCAAGAGTAAAGGACACTCGGTAAGAAATTATTGATGATATCACTCATCTCATATCCAAGATCCGGTAATACTTTTTTGAGGAATGTATTATTTGAGGTCTACGGAATTGAGAGCAAAACTTATCATTTGGAATCCCATGGAGCCGACCCAAATTGGGAAGAGTCAACGATAGTTAAAACCCATGAGTTACCTAAGTCCTTGCCACAGAATTTATTAAGTCGAAAGACGGTTTACCTAATCCGAGATGGAAGAGATGCCGTGGTCAGCCTGGCACACCATCGCAGCGATGTGTTTGATGCCAAAACAGATTTTGAATCGAACCTATTGGAAGCCATAAATGCGGATGAAGGAAGCTACTTTGGTGGATGGTCGACCCACGTTTTGCAATGGATAAATCGAGCGAATTTGGTGATCCATTTTGAAGATTTGATTCGAGACCCAATTGGTCAATGCGAGCGGCTAAGGTCTATTATGGATTTGCCAGAACCCAAACGAGAACGATTGCCCAGTTTTCAATCTTTAAAGCAAGGCCGTCCAGAATATGGATCGGGGAAATACGTTTCAGAATACAACCTTGCCGAGCATTGGTTTCGCAAAGGACAAGTGAATGGATGGAAAGATGAAATGTCTCAAAATCTATCAGATCGATTCTGGCACCTTCATGGAGAGACCATGGAATATAAAGGTTATTCCAATGATGGGGCAACAAGAAAGACATGGGTCACTAAGAAATTGGTGGGTAGAAATGCGACAAGTGTAATTATTGAGGCTTCAAAAGTTACGGAGGTATTTACTGATGGGATTAAACGATATGTGCTTGAAACATTGCGAGCCGCAAGAGATTACCCAGCAGCTGACTTGGAAATAAAAGTCTTGGTAAATGGTCGTTTACATACGATTGAAAGCGCATTAAAACTAAATGGTAATCTCCAAAAAGAGAAGCAAGGTGTTTTTTTTCAATTGGCTAAAAACCTAGCGGATATCTTCTTGTCGAAGTCAATGCATAATGCTGTAGCTAGAAGCAGAGTCGTATTGCAATTAAAAAGTGGAACGAGAACAACTGGCAAAACGATCAACAATGAGATCAAATCAGATATTGTGCATTTGAGTCTACCGCAGCATTTTAATCAAGTTTCTGATATAGAATGCGGGAATTTGGTTGGAACGATTCACGATTTGACTCATGAAAAAACAGCTGAAGCGCATACAGAGAGAAACGTGGAATTGGCTGCAGCTGGATTGGGATTTTTGAAGAAGAATAATGCTTGTTTGATCGCGGTGAGTGAGCACACTAAGGAGGACTTATTGCAGGCTGGATTTACATCTCAACGAATTTATGAAGGTGTAAATCGAAAGCAGTTTTTTCCTGTTATCAATCAACATTGGATTGATTTAGTTTATGATAAATACAATATTCCGAAGGGAAAGTTTTTACTCAGCTTATGCACGCTTGAACCTAGAAAAAACATTCAAAGTTTGATAAGCGCATATTCCCAATTGAGCGAACAGCAGCGGGAAAAGCATCCTTTGGTATTGGCGGGTCGAAAGGCTTGGAAATGGAGCAGTGACCTTGTCCCAAAAAACTGCCTGAACCAAGTTTATTTTATTGGATTTGTAGAAGAAGTGCATCTGGCTTCTTTGTATTCTGCCGCCTATGCCTTCTGTTATGTCAGCAAATACGAGGGTTTTGGATTGCCAGTATTGGAAGCAATGGCTTGCGCTTGTCCTGTAATTGCTTCGGAGAATACTTCCTTATCCGAAGTGGTAGGTGAAGCTGGACTTCTTGTAGATCCATTTTCGGTTGATTCAATACAAAATGGATTATTGACAATCCTGGATAATGATACTCGAGATAAACTAGGCAAACTGTCAATGTATAGAAGTTGGGAATTCACTTGGAGTAAAAGCTGGGAGCAAACCGCGGCTTTATACTCAGTTTCTTAGAGGACATTGTTTCTGTGTCCATCCGGCTATAAAAAACGCCCACATCATAATCCCAAGTTGGCGACTGAAATAGTTTTCAGTCAATGAAATCATAAGGAAATAAATTAGAAAGTAGAGTAGTATTTCATTTTTTGACTTTAATGAGGTCCATAATAAATAGCCGAAGAAAATCGAGAGAATCAATACTCCTAAGACTCCGCCAGCTAGCCAATAATGCATGAACTGATTGTGGCTGTTGTACTCACCTTCAAAGAATTCGACTTGCTGGTAGTGCTCAAAACAGTTCTCTAATATTAGGCGGGTGTTGCCAATACCCGCGCCAAACCATGGGCTTTCAAGTATGGACTCGATACTGCACTTCCAAATACCTACCCTTAATTCTGAAGAGCTTAGCATTTGCCCTTCGCTATAGGTCATATCTAGAGAAGCGATTTCGGAAAATCGATCTTGCATGACTGGAGTTGATGCAATAAGCATTACTAAAATGGGAATGACCCCTAGCAAAGCCAATCGGTATTTCAGCGGCAACGTGATCTGTCTTATCACACAAATGATAGCACAAATGGCTAATGCGATAAGTGGCATTTTGCCTCCTGTTATTGCAATCATGAAGAGAAAAAGAACGGAAAGCCAAATCTTATGCGATGGTTTTAATTTTGATCTAATCCAAAACAATAAAAGTGCCCAGCACCAGGCAGCCGTGATATATGTTGGGTGAATTTGGAACTGATTTTGAATAGCATCACGCACTTGTTGAGAAAATCCAAAAGAGCCAAATGGGTCAGTGAACGCCAAGAAAGTCAATAACAACAACGCTTGTAAAAATGACCAAACAATAAAAGATTGTTGGAAAATGTGGAGTTTGTTATCTGATCTATGTTGCAAATAGATGAATACACCGAAAGCAATTCCCCACAATTCAACTTCTGTTCTACCAGCACTTTCAAATCCACCTAAAGCCCAAGACAACGCTGTGATAAATGCGGGTATCATTAAGAACATTGATTGCTTACTTGGTATCACATTGCGTGGTTCGGCAATGGCTCGCAGTAACAGCAGTGCAACCAGTATTAGTGGCAAAAATGCGTTTGGTAAGAAAATGAATCCAGCCAGAATAACTAGAAAACCGGTTTCAATTAGATTAAGCCATTTCCTCCACATGAAGAATGGATTTATCGAGGAAAAAATTCAAAAACTTCACATTTTTCATGAAATTTTGA
>CALKOP010000092.1 GCA_938091155.1 uncultured Flavobacteriales bacterium
CCGAATTTAGCCAATGTCAATGATAAGCTCCGATTGGCTAAACTTGTTTCCTTCATATCACAACAAATTGAATATCGTAACATCTAATAAAAAAGTAAATAAGGCAGGCCATTTAGCCGTTCTGATTATCTACATTTTTAGCTTTTCTTCTTGCAAACAAACCAAGCTAAATGATCTGTCATTTAAACTGCATATTGGAAATTGCAACAACGAAATAAATGATTTGAGTGTTTCAAAATATGGTGTAATGAACCAAGCGCTTCTCGCCTCTCGTTTTAACACCCTTAATGAACTAGCAAACGCTATCGACATTCAATATGGATCAGAAAATGGCAATTACGTGCAATTGGTCCATTGCAGCAAAGGGGCAAGCGTGACCAGCATCTTAGATTCGGGAATTCATGAAGGTGATTTCAGAAATGCGCGAGATGGTGGATTTATCGATAGACTTAGCCTACTCTGGCATTCACCGTACGCTGTGATTCATAGAAGTGAATTGCAAATAATATCTGCTATGGCACGCAGAAAACCTGAATTATATGGTGAAGGTGATGTTGCTTTTTATGATCTAGCTGAAAGTTGTGTCGAACATATTTATAAAGATGATTTGGCACGCTTAGGGTACAGTGACACGACTGAAAAAGGTTACATAAACACATTCAATCACATCACGGCTCAAGCATTAGTAACATCATTAATGTCTGAGCAAATGGCAGACTATATAGCCGATGCACATGAGCGTTTTCATATGCCTGAGCTCCTAAGCGGCAATTTTAGCCCCGACCAATTAATTGATAAAGACAAAAATCCAACGGATAATTATGTTGATATAATCAATAATGAATGGGGGCAAGAAATCGGAAAGGTGTTAAAAAAAAAATACGCCATACACCCCGAGACTGTTTGGACAAAAACGCTTTTAACAGGGTATTTAAACGACTTACAATCATACTATAGCTGGTCTTTTCAAATTGGATTCAATCCTTTTAAAGAAACAGATGATGTAATAGATCGATTTACGAAAAAGCTAAACCATGTGGTGCATCAAACTCCACTAAATTAGATTTCACTTTTTAGCCGAAAAACGAACTTATTTGGCGAGTTAGCATCAGAGACTAAGCCATACTTACTATTGACCTGGGATATGCCAGAAACATTCTCTTTAATTCCCATCGAAATCCAATCCAATCCTTTTACCCTAGCGCCATCCAACTGGACAGTTAGAAGACTCGCTTGTTTAATGTTGGCACGAATCAAATTAGCATTAACTAGCACCGCTCCATCGAGATTTATTCGGCCAAGATTGGAGCCTTTAAAATCTGTTGAATGGCAATTGGCCATGCCCAATCGAGCCATTTTGAGTTCAGCCCATTGAATAGAAGAATAGCTCAAATCGCATCCAATAGCTTGGATATTATCTAGTCTTGCGCCATCCATTGTTGCTCCCACAAAGCTAGCGGAAGTTGCGTTAGACCAACTGAGATCGGCCCGAGTTAAATTGGCTGCATTAAAACAAGCTTCGACTAATTCCGATTTCCTGATATCAGCACCCTCCAAATTGGCATGATGAAAATTAGATTTTTTCAAATTACAATTTGATAGAATAGCCTTATTCAGATTAGCACAACTCATGTCGATTTCTCCTAAATCGGCATTTTCGAGATCTGCAGCTTCAAATGTGACTTTCCGTTTCAGGTCCATAAAAGAGTTGGAATCCATTTTTAAATGAATTAATTGAAGCAATAGCTGACCACGCTCGGGGCTAGACATTTTTGAACTGTCAGAATCTAAATAAAATGTTCTTCTTGGTTTCAATAATTCACTGACAGCAGCCAATCTATCGATCGTATTTATAGAAATTCTCTTTAGACTATCTGATTCTAATTCTTGCTGTATTACTCTAAGTATTAACGGTATTTGAGCCACAACCGATTGGGTCGTGACCGAAGTTAAACCATCCTTTAATTCCAACAGAATTCCCTCTTGGCTATCAATCTTATCTTTTAATAATTGGTTTTGCTGATTAACCCAGACAATGCTCACAACGGCAAAAAACAGAAGAACGATTGTGAGAGCCAGATATATATACGAGTTCTTTTCAACTAGCTCTGCTCGTGCTTTAAGTTCTCTCGAGACACCTAATTTTCGCAATGAATAAATTAAAGCACCAATTGATAGACACAATAGAAACCCAGAAATGAAATCTGGTTCACTTAGGATGCCAAGCACTCTAAAATAGCCACCCACCCAGCCTATTAATATTGAGGCTAAAACAAGAATAACGAGTATCCATTTTTTAGTCATGAGAAAAGATTAAATACAATACCAATTTGTAAAAATGATAAATCCTGAGTACGTATGAGAATTGACTTAAACAATATATCAAGGTAAAAACAGTATTGTGGTCAAAACCGCATAATTTCGAATCAATGAAAATTGGATTATCCATTCTATTCGCATGCTTTGTTCTTATTGGAATGGCTCAGTATGAAGGCCAAACCAAAGGTCTTTACTTGACTTATCAAGAATTCGCAACTAATTCTCCAAATGGAACTGATCAGTTTTATATGACTAAAAGTCCTCGAAACGGTTCAGCATGGGAAGGAACTGATCAAATTATCATACGACTTAATGAAAGTGACAGAAAAGTTTCAAATATCTGGGGTTATTCAGATGGTAAACAGGCCTACATAAAACATGGAATCGATTTTTTTCCAGTTTTAATTGCCAATGATTCGCTCCTTTTTTATGGATATGGAACAGTGACCAAGGAAGACTGGTATACTGGAGAATATCAAAATCCCGCAGATGCAAAACGTGCTAAGGCAAATGCCATAGATAAGGCGAAATTGGTTAAACACAAATATTCTATCAATAAGCAGTCTAGTGAGGTAACGAAGGTCCCAACACATTCAGAAAGAGCTAAACTGACAGCTAACTATATGGAAGTCGTTATTTACCGTCAATTGAAAAGACAGAGAGACTCAACAATCATTATTACCGTAAACGATGCGAATCCAACAAGATGCTCCGTTAATTCAGTCCATAGTTACTTGGTATCACCTGATATGAATGGCGCTACCATATGCTTAAATGATGATGATCATACATGCATTGACATTCCATTTAATCAGAAAGAGCTGCAATACATTGAAGTATCAATGAGAGTTGATGAATCAATCACCATATTGAGACATACAAAACAAGAAGAAGGAGAATGGAATTCGAAGCAAATCAACAGTAACAATCAGAAAATCAACAAAGAATAGATTTATCCGGTTTTTGATAATCATTCATTTTTTTCAGGAATTCTTAGCTATAAAACTGCTGCTAAAATTGACAGCCAATTGAATAAGGATTTCTCTGCTGATTTAAATCAGAACTCCTTATTAAAATCTTTGGGATGGCATGCAGTTACATTGGCATACAGCTTTTCGAAGTGTTTCTTATCCTCTTCCCAATTCCCAGTAGGTGTGAAAGGATCAAATTGACCAACGGTCTTCGTTTTATAGTCGATATAATGTGCTACAATCGGCAAACCAGTATCTATTGCCGTCCAATAAAATCCAGTTCTCCAGCGATCTACTCTTGTCCGAGTGCCCTCCGGAGTGAAAGCAATTTTTAATTCTTCACCTCTGCTCAGCATCGCCTTCAGACGATCGGTTAGCTCATTTTTCTTACTTCGATCCACGGCAATACCACCCGTTAGGTGGAAAAACCAAGCTATGCCCGGTTTAAAGAATGAATTTTTAATTAAATACTTGGCTTTAATACCATATATGGTTCTCGCCAGAACGCCAAAAATGAAATCCCATTGACTCGTGTGTGGCGAAACAATAATAATGCAGTTTCGAAGTTCTGGACCAAATCTGCCTTCGACGTTCCATCCTGATAGTTTTACTATGATCCTCGCTATACTTTTCATGAACTATTTTGAAATACTAAATCACAATGATTCGAAACGACTTTTAGGATGTAAAAATAATCTGATCGAATAAACTAAAATCAACCAATAAATTGTTCATGAAACCCAACAAGATTCAATCTGTCGGTTGCCCTAGTCATGGCTGTATATAACCATCTATAGTAACCCAAATTCAGCATTTCTTCAGTTAGGTATCCTTGATAGACAAATACATTTTGCCATTGACCGCCTTGGCTTTTATGACAAGTAACTGCGTATGCGTATTTAATTTGGACAGCGTTGAAATATGGGTTTTGAAAAAACCTTTCTTGTGCCTCGGTTGAATCCAATGCTCCTGAACGAATCATCTCTTCTCTAATTGAAAATAGTTCCTTCCCAGGAATAGAAGGCCCTTGAAAATCGATCGAGTTAAGCAGCATAATTAGATGAAATGGTTCCGTTTCCTCATCAGCCAGCCTAACCACACAGTCCGCAAATCGAAAGGGACCAAATTCGGCTCTATCCTTCACTCGCTCGATAATTACCATGTCCCCGTTAGCCAAAAAATTCTGTCTTCTTCCAGGTATCTTCCAGAAATAGTTGTTTTTCACAATCATAATTCTATCGCCAGATTCTAACTCAGCCTCCCTATCAAAAATTCGATTACGAATCTGCATATTGAATTGGTACGCATCTTTATTTGATCTCGTCACAATGATCGATTGATTTGTATCATGTCGATCGAAACATCTCATTAATTCGTCCTCCAGCTCATCCATAGGTATTTCTCGTACATCCAAATATCTATCAATACTAATTTTTAAATCCGCAAACTGACCTGTGCGAATTTGATCTCGAATTCGAGTAGCGTTTGATAAGATCAATGAATCTTTATCTTGTCTGACCACAGATGTTAGCTCCGATTGATACACCGCTCCACCAAGTGCATTTTTCACTTTTTCCTGATCAAGTGCCGGACTATTCTCCATACCAACAGGGGGCAGCTGCGCATTGTCTCCAATCAATATGAGTCGACACCTTTCTCCTGAATAGACATACTCCAACAAATCTGCCATTAGCGACCTACCTGCACCATTTGTATCAGCAGAACCATCTCCAATCATTGAGGCCTCATCTACAATGAAAATTGTTTTTTCGCTTTTATTAAGAACAAGATCCATCTTCATTCTACCAAAATCATCCTGTTTCACAGCATATATACGCCTATGAATTGTTGAAGCTGGGAATCCAGAATGAGCTGAAAGCACTTTTGCCGAGCGACCTGTTGGTGCCATTAGAACTGTTTTACGATTGACCGAATGCAACCACCGAATCAACGCACCCATTAAAGTAGTCTTACCCGTACCTGCATATCCCTTGAGAACAAATACCGATTGTCCACCTCCAGTAAACAAGAAATTATAGATCTCAGCTAGAGCAGAGCGTTGATCTTTATTTAACGCTATATCAATTTGCCCCGAAACCTCGTTAATAAACTGACTTTGCCCCTTCATTTCAACCATAAAATAGAGTTAATCTATCACTAACAAACTTCGCTTTTCTCACTTTGTAAAAAGTGTAGATTTGCCTTTCTATCAAACTTTAATGCAAGTATGGATTTAGTAAAGAAAATTTGGTTTCCCGTTCTATTAACTCTAGCTGGTATAATCGTAATCCTAAATGGATTAGCCACAGAGCAAAATGGAGCCTTCATGCTCGGAGCATTTGCGCTGTTAATCGCGGGCGCAATTAGCCTTGTTGCAGTAATGGTGCAATTAAGTAAATCACTAAGGCTGATTGTAAGCATAGCGTTGGGAGTTTTAACAACTGTACTAGCTTATGCGGACTATCGATCTATTAAAGTACCAATCGATTTTCAGAATGAAAAAGAGGCGAGATATGAACATGTCGTTCAACGCCTGAAGGACATAAGAACTGCTGAATTAGCCTACAAGGCAAAGTACCACAGATACTCTGGCGATATGGATTCACTTGTCGCATTTATCAAATCTGACTCACTCAATGTGATCAAGGCATTTGGTGAGGTGCCAGATGGCATGACATTAGAAAATGCGATTGACTCAGGTTTTGTTTCTAGAGACACTTTAGAGGTATCAGCCTTCGATAGTTTATTTGGACCGCGCCATATGGATGACCGATTGCATTCATTTAATGTTGATTCATTGCCATACGTGCCATTTACTAAAAACGGCAAATTTGAATTGGAAGCCAATATTATTGAACGTTCTGGGGCTAAAGTACCTGTCTTTAGAGCAAAAGATGGTGCGCCATTCGATATATCCGACCCACGAATGGTAGGCTCACTGACTGATCCAAAAACAAATGGTAACTGGGAATAATTTAACAGCACCCGTTCCTGCTACATCCGAGTTTTTTGACCTGACCTATTCGGACGAACCTGCCTCCAATTATATTTTATTACTCGAGATCGCTTCGAAATCCGTTAAAGCGAGTTGGTATCATAAGTCCAAAAATCTAATTACAGGATTTGCGAAATACCCTATCGAAATTGGCTCAGCTACCAATGGAATAGAAAGTTTATTAAAAAGCTATCCTTTTCTCGGTTCAGATTTCGCGCAGACTATCATATCCCT
Organism: uncultured Flavobacteriales bacterium; assembly: GCA_938091155.1. Taxonomy (GTDB): domain Bacteria; phylum Bacteroidota; class Bacteroidia; order Flavobacteriales_G; family Salibacteraceae; genus SHAN690. Next base: position 6,520 of record CALKOP010000092.1, read on the forward strand.
CTTTACTCATAATTGTCAAATATTCCCGCTAGGTGTTGGAATTAAAACAGGTGAAGAAATTTTTTCATTGACCAACGAATTAAATGCTGAATCAGATCAGTTATTAAACCATGAACTTGTTTCAGGACAAACCATATTGCAGTATACAGCTTCACGTAAGTTGGTTGTAGAAATAAATCGTTGTTTTTCAAAAAGCCTGCTCATTCCACATTTGGCACCTCGCATAGAGGATGGTCTAATAAGGCTTAAAAAATCAATCCTGACCAATCAACTCTCGGCTCACATCGAAGACGACCATATTACGATTATCGCTTTTGAAAACCGTCAATTGATTTTATCAAATTCATTTTATCAGACTGGTAAGGAAGATGTTGCGTACTATATATTGTATGTAGCGGAAGTACTAGGATTCGATAGTGAAAAAACAAATCTCCACCTATCTGGTCAGATTAAAATTGGTGACGATAAATGGAATATCTTGAGTGCCTATTGGAAACGTATTAAAATTGCTGAAGCATTACTTGGCATAGACCTAAGCGGCCAAATTCATAGTCGCCCACAAGGGGAGTTCGACTATCTAACTCAACAACTCCTTTGCGCATAATAGGAGGTAGTCATAGAGGAAGACGTTACCGTGCTCCTTCAAATATTCCTGCGCGACCCACAACTGATTACGCCAAAGAGTCTCTATTTAACATACTAGATCATAAGATTGAATGGGACGAATGCTATATGCTCGACTTGTTCGCAGGTATTGGCGGTGTTTCGCTTGAGGCGGCATCGCGAGGTTGTGCAGAGATTACTTGTATTGATATTAACAGTAAATCTGTGGCATGGATCAAGAAAATATCAGATGAATTTGGATTCAACAATATCAAACCACAAAAGCTTGACGCATTAAAATGGCTCAAACGCAACAATGATAAATTTGACTTAGTGTTCGCAGATCCACCCTATGATTTTGATAAATATGAGCCATTGATAGATTCGGTGTTGAAAACTGCTTTGAAACCTTCAGGACTGCTCGTATTGGAGCATCGACAATCAGTTAGTTTTGCTAAACATGCGAATTTTATTGAGGATCGAACCTATGGTGAAGTGCGATTTTCAATCTTTGGATTATAACTATGAAACGAAATGCAGTTTTTCCGGGAAGCTTTGACCCATACACTTTGGGTCATCATTCGGTGATCGAAAAGGCGCTTCCACTCTTCGATGAAATAACCATAGCAATTGGGATAAATTCTACCAAGAAATATGCTTTTAGCGTTGATCAAAGGCTTCAATGGATTGAAAATGTCTACAAAAACGAGCCTAGCATTAAGGTTAAAGCATTTCAAGAACTTACAATCGAATTTTGTCAAACGAATCAATGCAAATACATTTTACGTGGATTAAGGAATAGTATTGACTTCCAATATGAAAGCAATATTGCACACATGAATCATGATCTTGATCAAGATATCGAAACCGTTTTCATGTTATGTAATCCTGCATATGCTGCAATAAATTCAAGTATTGTTCGTGAGATATACAAGAATGGAGGTGATGTAAGTCAGTTCATCCCTGAAAAAATGACCATTCCTCTATGATTCGATTCACCCTAATATATCTTGCAATCCTCACTTCGGCTTTTAGTGCCGTAGCTGAAAACACTTTAATTCAAGGTAACGCATTTTATTATCGAGGAAAGGATATGGAAATTCATCAATACCAAGACCTTTTTACATTTAAAAGCATACCCCTAGACTCACAACAAATAGGGGAAGACGGGAATTTCAAATTCAATATTGACATTAGTCAAACTGACTTGATTCTTGTAAAAATTGGTAAGATTCACGCACACTTATTTGCTGTTCCTGGTGAACAATACACCTTGGTAATTCCAGAACCATTAGAAATGGATCGTTTCAATCCAGCGAAAGATGTTTTTGTACAACCCGAGATATTTGAAGCAAACACTAAGCTTAATTATTACATCACGAAGCTTGAAAAAGATCTCAACGGCTTTTTTATTGATAACACCAGCAACAGTTTTAACCTAAGAAGTGCTGGCAATATTCGAATGTTCGCTGACTCCTTCGCTCTAGTTATTGATAGCACTTACGCAGAAATTGATGATGCTTACTTTAAATCGTACATGCATTTCCGAATGGCCGAATTTGAACTCACCACGCGCCACTCAAAATCTAAAGTTTACAATGATTATTTCAAAGACCATCGACCAGCTTACAATCAATTGAGCTTTGCACATGCCTTTGAATTATTCTACAATGGTTTTATTGAACCTCATTCAGTGTTCTCATTTAGCGACAGCCTTGAATCATCAATAAAAAAAGGAGATGCCAAACGTATGCACCTTTATCTTTCTACGCACGAGTACTTGCAAAAGCCGGAATACTTAGAACTATTAATGGTTACTGGTTTATTCGAACTTGGACGTAAGAGAACATATAAACTCCCCGTAATCATTGATCTACTGGATACAATCAAGCATAACACACCGAGTAATGAGATTCTAAATATCTCAAACAGCGCACAGTCAATTCTCTTGAGGTTAGCTCCAGGGACAAAGGCTCCTAATTTCGTGTTCGCTGATGTTGTTGGAAACCTTTATCGAATTAGCGAATATGAAGGGTATTATATCTACATACAATTCTTTGAAGACTTCAACTCTGAATCTTTACGACAAATGAGTTTAATGAAAGTGCTTAGAGAAGGTTTTGGTGCCGATATAGCTATGTTTAGCTTTAGCACAAGTGAATCATTAAAAAGACTTCGTGAAATCCCTGGCAAACACGACTTTAATTGGTTTTTTGGTAAAATCGGATCCCCTGACAAAGTGATTGACGACTATGACTTAAGAGCTTTTCCAACATATTTTTTCCTTGATGAAGAGTTGAAAATAGTAAACTCACCAACCCCACCGCCTGGCGCACGAATAGAGAAATCATTTGCTCAGATTTGGAATGAAAAACATCCAAATAAAATGATGCCGTTCAAATTACAACCTCCAGAAATCAAGGAATCAGAGATGAGTCAAGTGCCAAAAAAATGACGCATCACCTCCCTTATTGAAGAATACGATTCATTTAGTTTTTCCTTGTCAACTGGTACATTAACCCATTCTGCCTTTTCAATATCTTCTTCGGTTTGTGGAGCAAGTTCCCCAGCAAAACCCGTTCGCATTGAGTACCAATATGACTTCTTGATAATTGAAAATATAGAATCACGATATAGATGATATGTAATGAACGGCTCTGAATCAATCACGAGCTTATTCACACCACACTCCTCTTCCACTTCTCTCATGGCCGTTTCAGTAAAAACCTCATTCACTTCTACCTTACCTTTAGGTAAATCCCAAAACCCTCTTCTATGTATCATTAATAGTGATTGATCACTATTCCGAACATAACCACCTGCTGCCTCAATCACTTTGTATTTACTCATGATCTTCATCATTAATTCCTCTGGTTTCGAGACTACCAAAACAAGGTTGGCATTCAAGACTAGTGAATCAAATATTACTGATATAATGTCAAAAGCATTTTCAATATTCGATATGTATTTCACCTCATGTGCTAATTCGATCTGAACGTTCGAATCGCACAGTAGTATGAACCTATCGCTGATGAAAAACTTATACTTTTGATCCATGAATTACAGCCTTAACTCTTCACACAAAGTAGCTGAGTTTTTACTGCAAATCCAAGCGATTTCTTTACGCCCTGATGATCCCTTTCAATGGGCCTCGGGCTGGAAATCACCGATTTATTGTGATAACCGAAAAACACTTTCATATCCAAGAATCCGAACCTTTATCCGGCAAGAAATTGTTAAGGCCATTGATGATAATTTTGGAAGGCCAGATGTAGTGGCAGGAGTTGCAACTGGGGGCATCGCACAGGCAGCTTTGGTAGCTCAAGAGCTAGGTCTACCATTGGTTTATGTAAGGCCGAAGACTAAAACTCATGGTGCCCAGAATCAAATTGAAGGAGTACTTGAATCAGGTAAGTCGGTAATTGTAATTGAAGATCTTGTTTCAACAGGGAATTCATCATTGATTGCTGTAGATGCGCTTCGAGATGCTGGTTGTATTGTGAAAGGGATGGTTTCAATATTCTCATATGGATTGGACCAAGCACGCCAGAATTTTTTGGATCATAAATGCCCATTGGTTACGCTTAGCGATTATAACGCTATGCTCGAAAAGGCTAAAGCAGCAAACTATATCCAAGAAGCAGATCTCGAATCGCTTCAAAAGTGGAGGGAAAACCCTTCAGAATGGGACCCTTCAAAAGAATAGTATCATATGGCAATATTTAAGAGTGATACATTCCTAGTTACTGTCGGTAACGATGTAATATCGAATTTCCTTTGTGATCCTAAAAATTTGATTGAAATCCTTCCTCAGGATAGAATTGAAGATTGGAAGGCGGATGACACCACCTGCTCGTTTAAAATAAAAGGTTTGGCTAGCATTTTTCTATCCTTAGAAAGCGCAGAAAAGCATACAGTCATATTCAAAAGCAATTCTGAAAAACCTTTCTCATTCAGACTAATTGTAGATCTCGTTGAAAACATCGGTGTAACTGATCTTTCAGCACGCTTTGACGCAGACGTTAACGCTTTTATGGGCACAATGTTAAAAGGGCCATTGACCAATTTTTTAAACCATTTAGGTGCTGAGATTAAGGCTAAATATTCTGAATCTTAATCTCCCCATTCACAAAAGATTTGACACCCTGACTATTTTGAATTCTAATGGCTCCATTCTGATCAACGTCCAATAATCGACCGACCAAAACTTCATCTTTATTTTTGAACGTTACTATTTGACCTATTGCAAAAAGTCGGTCGGAATAATCGTTCATTATTTCAGAATAATTTTCAGGCATACCACTTATTTTTTCCTGAATGTAGAGGCTTAAGGAATTTAAGATCGTATTCAAGTTAGTTTCTATACCCAATTCAATTGCCATGGAAGTTGCAGGCCAGTCAAATGGCGAGAATTTAGTTTGATTAACATTTAAGCCAATTCCAAGGATGCTAGTGTCAATAAGACCACTCGACCATTGATTTTCAATTAACAATCCACAAATTTTTTTTCCGCGCACCAAAATATCATTTGGCCACTTGACTTTAGCAGTGATACCAACAGATGCCAATACTTCAATTACCGCCAATGATGTCGCCATAGAAACTAGAAACTGACTTTCTATGGTTATTTTTTTTGGTCTTGAAACAATGGAGCAGAGTAAATTCTTCGCAATGTCACTTTCCCATTTTTTTCCTCGCTGCCCTTTTCCCGCTGTTTGATGTTCTGCAGTTACAATCGTCCAATCTGCCGTGTCAGTTTGGCTCAATAATTTGGTGGTATAAATGTTGGTTGAATCGACAACCGAAAGATGTATAATATTACCGTTCATAATCCGCGTAAACCAAGGGTTTGCATAAGCGCAAAGGACGGTAATTGATTGTTTATTTTTGATAATAGATTAAAATTTTGAATGACGAAAGTTAACTTGAAGCCCAACTCGGAAAAATTGGCAGATGTAGTTGTCAGTGCTATTCATGAAAAGAAAGGACAAAAAATCAGCTTGCTAGATCTCCGATCTTTAAATAATTCGCTCTGCGATTTCTTCATCATATGTCATGGCGCCTCAACAACCCAAGTCGACGCTATAGCTGATTCCGTGAGTGAATTAGCTCAAAAAATATTGAATGACAAACCGAGAAGTATAGAAGGTAGATCTCAATCTGAATGGATATTAATTGACTTTGTTGATGTGATCGTTCATGTCTTCTTAGAAGAAAAAAGGGAGCATTACGCACTAGAAGAGCTTTGGGCAGATGCTAAGATTGAACAAAAAGAATTACACTGAATAGAATAGAAGGACTAGAGAAGATGAGTGAGAAAAAAACAAAAAAGGGAGACACGAATAAAAGCCCGAATCAAAAGCCTAAGCGTAAAAACCCATTACAGAATAGACCATTTAATCCATATTGGATTTATGTAGTCATAGCAGGGCTTCTGATTATGCAGCTCCTTGTGAGTTTTAGTGGTGGCCTAAAATCTATTGACTATAGCGAGTTTGTAGAAACAATGTTAGTGCAAGGTGAAGTCGCCAAAATCAAGGTAATAAAAAATGAAGGCTTTGCAGAGATCTATATCAAGAACGAAGCTTTGGAAAAAGAAAAGTACCAAGAGGTTCGAGAAAAAGGGTTTGGTCAAATGGTTAATAGTGGTCCACATTATAAAATGGACATTCCACCTGCCGAAATATTCGAAGACAAACTTCAGAAAGCTCAGGAATCACTTCCTGAAAACGAACGAATATCTGCGGAGTATGAGAATCGCACTAATTGGAGTGATGGCTGGTTAAGTTTATTGCTACCTATATTGTTAATGGTAGGAATCTGGATATTCATCATGCGCAGAATGAGTGGCCCTGGTGGTGGCGGTGGCCAAATATTTAACATTGGAAAATCCAAGGCAGTGCTCTTTGATAAGAACACCCAAGTCAAGGTAACCTTCAAAGATGTAGCTGGACAAGAGGAAGCGAAGGAAGAGATTGAAGAAATTGTTGATTTTCTCAAAAATCCTGATCGCTATACTGCACTTGGT
>CALKOP010000093.1 GCA_938091155.1 uncultured Flavobacteriales bacterium
ACCAATTGATAAAAGTTTGAAAAAATAGGCAAGTATTTGTCTAAAAACGCTACCCGTTCTTTATAAATTTCTGTCCCCAAAGCATGTAACTGCTCATCAAAAACCTCAAAGGCAGTTTCGTCAAACCTTCGACCTTCCACCCACAAGTGTTTTAGCATTGCATTGCGCTGAGCCAACATCCGGTTATATTGCATCAGCGTATCTAGGTAGGCTCGATTGTATTGTGAAATAATACCATCCATAAACTTCCTACGCACATCGCTTCCCTCGCGAATCAGATCAGTGTCTGAAGGTGCTATCATTACCAAAGGAATGGTTCCTATATGATCGGCTAAGCGATCGTATTCCTTTTCGTTGCGCTTAAATTTCTTTTTCTCGTTTCGCTTTTGCCCACAATAGATTCTTTCTTCCTCATCATCAAGCACAAACTGAGAGTCAAGCATAAAAAATCCACCATCATAATGAATATTTTGCGAGTCGATTGGATTAAAAAAGCTTTTGCAAAACGCCAGATAGTAGATAGCATCTAACAGTGTGGTTTTACCTGCTCCGTTGTTACCGAGAAAGCAATTAACCTTTTCAGCCAAATCGATTTTGGCCTCCTGTACGTTTTTGAATTGCAGTATTTCGAGGTGCTTTAGGTGCATGGCTCAAAGGTAAGATTCATGTACAGCATTGTGTTTTAAAAAAATATATTTGCAGCCTCAATTTTTAAGGGAATCACATGGCCAAAGACGAAGAAGTAATTGTTGACGTAGAAGAGGTTTACTCAAACACTGAGAAGTGGGTGATCGAAAACCAAAAAAGCCTCACCATCATTGTAGGAGCAATAGTACTTCTCTTAGGATCATTTTTTGCGTTTAAAAACTTTGTGGTTAAACCACAAGAAGAGCAGGCTAAAGACTACATATGGCAGGCGCAGCAGGCGTTTGCAAAGGATAGTTTTGAACTTGCCATTTACGGAAATGAGTCAACAGTGGGTTTTGAATATATCATTGACAACTTTGGAATGACCGAAGCGGCTAATCTTAGCCATTACTGCATTGGTATTTCTTATTTACGAATGGGGCAATTTGAAGACGCTGTCCAATACCTGAACGATTACGATTGTCAAGATGTGATGGTTTGCGCAGTTGCCTTGGGTGCAACGGGCGATGCTCACATGGAACTTGGTGATACCGAAAAAGCAATAGACTACTACGAAAGCTCTGTTTCGCATAGTGACAATGAATTGACTGCACCTATTTATTTGATGAAGGCTGGACGGGCTCACGAATCCTTAGGCAACTATGCCAAGGCATTGGATGCTTACAATCAAATTAAGAATGATTTTGCAGGATCTACCGAAGCTCAGTCAATCGACAAGTATATCTCTAGAGCTGAAGGGCTAGCAGGTTAATCCATGGCCACGGCTAACAAAAACCTAAGTATTGTTGGGGCTGTACCAAAAGCTAAGGAGGCCTGGAGCGTTGCCATCGTAAAAGCCGAATGGAATGAAGAAATCACGAACGGTCTTTTTGAAGGAGCCAAGACACTCTTATTAGAAAGTGCCATACCCGAATCGAACATTCATGTTTTAGAAGTACCAGGTAGTTTTGAATTACCGCTAGGGGCGCAATGGGCTATCGAGCAATTAGAGGTTGACACGGTAATCTGCCTAGGCTCCGTGATTCGAGGAGAAACGGCACATTTTGATTATGTATGTCAAGCAGTGAGCGCAGGTATCAAAGATGTCTCGCTAGCGTATAATCTACCTGTAATTTTCGGAGTTCTTACAGATGACAACATAGAACAAAGCCGAGCTAGAAGTGGAGGAAAACACGGCAACAAAGGGACAGAAGCCGCTGCTACAGCACTCAAGATGCTCGAACTACGAGACAGACTTTAGGACAGCCACGGAGCACTAGTCAACATTAAAGACTAAATCTTATAAAAGTGGTGTTATTCAATTTATTCTGGAAAACAATAAGTGTTGATTATCGAATCTAGCATGCGCGAACCGGCATTCACATCTTCAATAACATCCCAAGTTTCTTTGGGAATGACATTAGCCAAGGGTTGATCAATTAGCCCAATTAGCGCGCAGGCACTGGAGATTTTCTTATCCCAAGTTTTATGATAGCGTAGAGTTTATCAGGATACACGATCCGTCTTCGTGTTCCCTCAAAAACTGGCCTGAATGGCACCTCTATGTTCAAATACCCATAGTCATCCGTAAGCTGCTCGCCCGGTTGTATTTGACGAATTGCAATTTCAAAATCGTAAGCTGTAGTTCGACAATTGCTATTAAAACTGAGATTTACAAAACGAGCATTATCCCAGCACAACACGTAATTGCCTGATGCGTTTCGATACGCATAGAAATCTAAAATGTCTTGATATGGCCTATCAAACTCGAGAAAATCTTTGGGAGTGAATTCTCTGTCAAACTTGTCAATTACCCAAGTGATGGATCCCTTTGGGGTAAACTTGGTGGCTACGACTCCAAAGCCAATTTCATCGCTGATGAAACCTAGCTCCGAATGTGGGTGTATTATTTAATATGTAACTATTAAGGAACGAAAATAATTGGCGTTATAATCTGAATCTCAGTTGTTCATAAATAAATTTTCTATAGTAACTTACGGTGCAAAATCTCGGAAATGTTAGGCTTGAAATACTGATTGCTTTTCATCACCTTTCCATCTTCACGATAAATGGGATTGCCATCTGCATCAAGTTTACTCATATTGCTTCTTTGAATTTCTTGGAAGACCTCGACAATTTTATGCTGCATACCGTGTGTCAAGATTGTTCCGCACAGAATGTATAGCATATCTCCAAGCGCATCGGCTACTTCGATCAGGTCTCCGTTTTGAGCCGCTTCCAAGTATTCCTCGTTTTCTTCACGCATTAATTTATAGCGAAGCAAAAGTGCCTTATCATCCACCTTACCTATTGGAGCCTTTTCGTTATTAATTTTAAACGCATCGTGAAATTCACTCACACAATCGATTACTTCAGAAAGCTTCATTTCCTTGCTCATTTTATTTGGTTTAAAACTGTTAAAATTTGTCTCAAACGGACAATGACGAAAGTAGCATAAACCCAATTAAAACAAGGGGTGCAGCCACTTTTACTTCTTAACATTGTTTAACAGCGATGCACTATGCTTGGCAAGCTGAATTCAGATTTTTGCTCTCCTTAAAAGAGACTTAATTGTTAAAAACTCAAATACATGGAAGCAGCGATAGATATTAGAGAATTGAACGAGAAGATTGAGAAAGAAAGTGCCTTTATCGAGTTGTTGAATCGAGAAATGGATAAAGTCATTATTGGTCAACGATACATGATTGATAGAATGATGATTGCACTCTTATCCAATGGCCATCTACTTTTAGAAGGTGTTCCCGGATTGGCAAAAACATTGGCGATAAAAAGCCTTGCCAACTGTATTGATGGTGATTTCAGTAGAATTCAATTCACGCCCGACCTACTTCCTGCTGATGTGGTCGGAACGCAGATTTATCAGAGTAAAAGTGATTCTTTCTCCATTCGAAAAGGCCCGGTTTTCGCAAACTTTGTCCTAGCCGATGAGATCAATAGAGCCCCAGCCAAAGTGCAAAGCGCCTTGCTTGAAGCAATGCAAGAAAAGCAAGTCACTATAGGCGACACCACTTTTGACCTTCCAAAACCATTCATGGTGTTGGCTACACAAAATCCGGTTGAGCAAGAAGGGACATATCCGTTGCCCGAAGCTCAGGTTGACCGATTTATGTTAAAGGTGGTTTTGGACTATCCGAAAAAGGAAGAAGAAAAACTCATTATTCGAAATAACATATCTGCTGCTGAGTATCCTGTAACTTCAAAAGTGCTTAAGCCAGATGACATTCTGAAAGCACGGGAAGTAGTTCGCCAAGTTTATATGGACGAGAAAATTGAGCAATACATTATTGACATTGTTTTCGCCACTCGAAATCCAGAGGAATATGGTCTAAAGAAATTCAATGATCTGATCTCATTTGGTGGTTCGCCAAGGGCAAGCATTAACCTAGCCTTGGCCGCCAAGGCATATGCATTCATTAAGCGCAGAGGTTACGTTATCCCTGAAGATGTGAGAGCCATTTGCAAGGATGTATTGAGGCATCGTATTGGTGTGACATACGAAGCAGAAGCGGAAAACATCACCTCTGAAAACATCATAGACGAAATATTAAACCACGTAGAAGTACCATAGTCATTGATTATTGAATGATAAGGAGCAAAGAAGTGTGAACTTGAAAACGTGAAATGGAAACGTCAGAATTACTTAAACGAGTACGAAAAATAGAGATCAAAACCCGAGGCCTGAGCAATCAGATCTTTTCGGGGGAGTATCACTCTGCCTTTAAAGGTCGTGGTATGACTTTTAGCGAAGTGCGCGAGTATATGCCCGGTGATCCAATTCGATCTATCGATTGGAATGTGACAGCAAGATTAAACGAGCCATATGTGAAGGTCTTTGAAGAGGAACGTGAGATAACACTGATGCTAATCATTGATATAAGCGGCTCAGAAAATTTTGGTTCTAACTCTCAGTTGAAAAGAGATTTGATCACTGAAGTCGCGGCAGTATTGGCTTTTTCTGCCACTCAGAATAATGATAAGGTTGGGGTGATTCTCTTCACTGATAAAGTGGAAAAATTCATTCCACCGAAAAAAGGGAAAACTCATATCCTCCGCATAATTCGAGAATTAATCGATTTCACACCTGAGGGTAAAGGAACAGACATTAATGAGGCTCTTCGATTCTTTAGCAACGTCACAAAAAAAAGAAGCATTGCGTTTTTAATCTCCGACTTGCTTGATGCAGACTATAAGAAATCGCTTCAAATTGCCAATAAGAGAAATGATATGGTTACGCTAATTCCGCGTGACAAAGCTGAAGATCAGCTGCCTGAATTAGGTTTAATCCCAATGCAAGATTCAGAAACGGGTCAAAGAATGTGGGTGGACTCATCCAACAGAAAAGTTCGTGATGAATATGCAAAAGCACGCAAGGTTCATCAACTGAAAGCTGAAGACGTATTGAAAAAATCGGGGGTTGACTTCACCGACATATATACCGGTCAATCGTATGTAAAACCCCTGATGCAGCTTTTTAAACAAAGGGGGGCAAAAAGATGAAGTGGTTTCTAATCATATCTATTGTCATTTCTGCAACACTCGATCTGTTTTCGCAGGGTAATAAGTTTCAAGCAAAGCTAGATCGAGAAGAAATTCTGATAGGAGAACAAATGCACTTGACCTTGCGATTGGAGGCAGCTGCTGCCGACTCACTAGTCCTGCCTGTTTTTGATGATACGTTGATTTCGGAGGTGGAAATACTAGCTACTGGTAAGGTTGATACGACTTTTGAAGGGGCAAATCTTGGCCTTAAAGTGCTTACCCAAAACCTCACCCTTACAAGCTTTGATAGTGGATATTATGCTATAGATCCGCTCACTGCATACGCAAATGGTAATCCTGTAGAATCGAATCCATTTTTGATTAGCGTACAGACTGTTCCTGTTGATACTGCCAAAGGCATATACGACATCCGTGGTGTTGCGCAAGTTCCATTTTCATTTACAGAATGGTTGAAAGAAAACTGGCTCTGGATAGCACTGGCCACTGCCCTATTGGCAATCATTATTGGAATAACCTACTGGTATGTAAAACGACCCATACCTGCGGTTGAAGAGAAAAAAGTTCCCGTTCGACCTGCATACGAAATTGCATGTGAGCGATTAACCAAACTCGAGGAGGAGCAGCTTTGGCAAGCTGGCAAAATTAAGGCGTTCTATTCTGAACTCACAGATATCCTTCGCGAGTTTATTGAACTAAGATTTCATATTCCGGCATTGGAACAGACAACGGATGAGATTATTCAATCCATGAGGAGATCCCCGAATTTCAGTGTGGATTTAATTGGAAAAACGAATCAAGTACTTTTCCTTGCAGACCTTGTGAAGTTTGCGAAAGAGAAACCTGTTGGTTCTGAAAATAAACAGAATATGCTTTTGGTTCGCAATTTCATAGAAGAGACAAAACAAACATCCCAAACCACATCAAAGACAAATGACTGATTGGGAGTTTGCACATATTGAGTTTTTGTATGTTTTGATTATCATTCCGATTCTTATTGGATGGTATGTTTTCAGGTATTGGAATCGACAACCTGTGTTAAGCTATTCCACAAGCATGTTTCTTGGTTCGGTAAAAACAGTCAAAACGAGACTGATTCATGTTCCAATAGTCCTGCGAATTTTAGCATTAGCCTGCATAATCTTAGCGCTAGCCCGCCCGCAAAGCAGCTCAAGCTGGCAAGACATTAAAACCGAAGGAATTGACATTGTATTGGCAATTGACATATCAAGCAGTATGCTCGCACGTGACTTTGAACCTAATCGGTTAGAAGCGGCCAAGGAAGTGGCTGTAAAGTTTATAAAATCAAGACCAAATGACCGAATAGGCTTAGTGGTTTATAGTGGAGAAAGCTTTACGCAGTGTCCTCTCACGACTGATCATGAGAAATTAATCAATCTGTTTAAAGACATTAAAAACGGAATGATTACGGATGGAACCGCTATCGGAATGGGATTGGCCAATGCTGTGAATCGTTTAAAGGAAAGTGATGCAAAAAGCAAGGTGGTGGTTTTATTGACAGACGGTGAAAACACAGCTGGATCAATTCCTCCTATCACAGCGGCTGAAATTGCCGCAACGTACGGTGTTAAGGTTTATACGATCGGAGTGGGTACAATAGGACAAGCACCTATGCCCGTGCCTGACATGTTTGGTAGAATAAGAATGCAAATGATGGAAGTCAATATTGACGAAAAGTCGCTAGAAGAAATCGCAGACTTAACCGGTGGGAAATACTTCAGAGCTACGGATAATGAGAAATTATTCAATGTGTATGCTGAGATAGATCAGATGGAAAAAGTAATCATTGAGGAAACCCAGTATGAAAAGAAATATGAGCAATTCTTGTCGCTGGCACTAGCAGCAATGGGACTTTTGTTACTGGAATTAATTATTCGTAAGTTTTATCTTAAAAGCCTATTGGCCGATGTTTAGGTTCGAGCATCCATATTATCTCTATCTACTATTGATTGTTCCTTTATTGATCATCGGTCAATTAATCTATGAAAACTGGCGTAAAA
>CALKOP010000094.1 GCA_938091155.1 uncultured Flavobacteriales bacterium
TAAACATAGTCATCTGTGTTAGCATCTGTATTAGCAGGGATAGTCAAGTTTGGACTTCCGGTAATTTCCATACCATCACCACCAGTTGCGTCTTCACAACCAATAGTAAAACCAGGGCTCACTCCTGAAGCCCAGGGAAGAACAACGTCAAAGTCACCCGACTCATGAAGCATAATTGCTGCATACATATAACCAGCTCCGCCTGATTGACGAACACTGTGCCATTGAATGACATGAATTCTATTTGGAGTGGTTCCAATAGTATAATTCTTTACCTCATCAGGCGTTCCAGCACCAGTGCCCAATTCTAAATCGTCCCATGCAGCATAAATAGCATTGTTAGGGCCGCCAGTAGTTGGAATACTCGTGTTACTAGGGTCACTTGTTGTATCTGATACATCAAATGTGATGTAACCATTATCACTCGCCTTATAAGAAGTATAAGAGGTTCCGTAATAATCAAAAGAAAATGGAATTGTCTGTGCCGTAGACAATTGATCATCAAGAGGATTAGTCATGATAGTAGTTCCCGCTGCATCCCATGCATAGTTCGCTACTTCACCCGTCTCCTCTATCAAGTAATATTGCGCTTGAACAGCGGTTAGACCCGCAGTCATAGCTAGTGCACTTAGTAATAGGTTTTTCATGGTTTGATAATTTTCCTCTAAAGTCGTACCTATCAATTTGATAAAACTGATCTAATTTAAATTAAATTGAAAGCCTATAGGTTTAAACCATTCATCGTTCAGCAAAAAAAAAGCCTAACATAACAATGCTAGGCTTTTTTCATTAATCTATGATTCTGTCTAGTGTATCACAGAAATTGATTGTTTGATAGATGATTCAGCGTTACTAATTACCAAGTTATACAGACCGGAAGGCAAGGTAGACACATCAACTTTAACCCCATTTCCAAAACGTGTTTGTTGAACTCCTAAATCAGATTTAGACAAAATCAATTGTCCCGTCATGTCAAATATTTGAATCCCCGATTCATCAGTGATCCAAAAAGAAGAGATGCTGACCGAGTTATTTGATGGATTCGGGAAAACTTTAATATCTATTATATGGCTAGTATTCTCAATTCCGATTGGGACTAAGAATTCACCATCAAAAAGCTGAAATGTATCACCATCAATTACATAATAAGTCACTCCATTGTCTTCAACAATGATTAAATCCATCAAATGAGACTCAACCGCATTTATTACTTCACCTGTGTTACCATTCAACAACATAACAACAACCTTAGAGTTCTCTTTATTATAGTCTTCATTCCAATCAAACTTATCCATTACATAGTTGATCATTTGACCTTCAGTTACAGAACCGGGAATAATATCATTTTCTCCTTCCACTCCTAATAATGGATCTCTGGCAACATCATTAAATGTAAGACCCGCAACACTGCCAGCTTCATTATGCCAATCTAGACCAGCTCCAGACAATTGACCAGATCCACCACCCGAATAGTAGTTTGACTGATTCCAATCGTTTCCTGTTCCTGAAAGCCCATCTTCTACTAACATTGCTGCTACTGACATATCTTCTTCCATGTCCATTGCAAATTTCACATCAATACGAATCTCAACTTCATTATTCTCATCAATCAAAGGCATAACATCGATACTAGCATATGCAAACTTTTCAATGGCATTTAGAAAATTGGCTTCCAAAGTGGCTGATGCAGGATCAATCGAGGCTTCTCTGTCCAGTAAACCACTTGGGTAACCAGAAACTTGATCACCCATCCAGCTATCATAATCAGCATTGGTCATAGGATCATTGTTATGCACAGCTATTCCAATCCATTCTTCTCCATACTCTTCTTCCATATATTCCATACCAACCATTCCTCGAGGGCACCAGCCACACCATGTTCCAGTTGCTTCTTCCCCAACAACGGCTTTTTTTGGCCAAAAAGCCACACCATCCACATTAAACCCAGTCAGTTCATTGTTGCTTAAATCCTCATCACCCGTAATTGCCACAGCTACATCTACTGTAATACTAGTATCACTAGCCATGCTAATGCCATCAGGATGCTCAAATGACATAGACTCACCTGGGTTAAGGATTCCCGTTAGATTTGCAGTATTTGTATTCGCACCATCTGTCCAGGTCACCGATATGGCGCTTTCTGCAGAACCACCCAGGTTTGCAATAACACCTGTAATTACTTGCGGAATATCAGTTGCTGAGTATGGTGGAACTTTAACTGATGTTAATTTGATGTCATGCTCATTCGGAATTTCGATAGTAAAATTATCAATGGCCGCTCCGAATGTCCAACCTGCTCCATCATTAAAACTAAAGGCAAATTTCACATCCGACTCACCGGCATAAAAAGAAATGTCAATAAAGATTGCTTCCTGCCATTCTTCAGATCCAGAAAAGGTCTTTATGCTGCTCCAGCTTCCGCCATCGACTGATGCCATCAGTTCCAATGATTCAGTGGCCCCCTGATACGTTCCTAAGAAAAAGAACAATTCCATGTTTATTCGAATTGATTCTCCAGTGTAACTTGAAAAATCATAAGATTCCGTTTGTAAAAAATCTACAGATTTATCACAATTACACCCATCATCGTTTGTTGCCAACATATTTGAATGTGCTAGAATAGTAAACGATTGGCTGGATAAGCTACCCGCATTACCAGCTATCCATCCACTGTCAGTAGCAAGAGTTGTTTGGGACCAGCCAGATGGAATTCCATTCTCGAAATCCTCACTACTGATGATTTGAGATTGAGCCGTAAACGCCATAGTGAGCCCAAGCAAAGTGTAGTATATTTTCATCATTTGTCTAGTTAATAGTTAGATCTCAAAACTATCCTATTATACCCGCACCATATTCAGCCTGAATCTCAACTATTGAACTCCTATTTTATTGAAAATAGTCCGATGCAATTGAATCATGCTATTGATAGATTTGTCAAAATTTTTTGAAATGATCGACCAAGTAATAGAATGTATTCCAAATATAAGTGAAGGTAGAGATACACTAAAAATAAAGGCCATAACAGACGTTGTAAAAACTGTTGAAGGGGCTATGCTACTTAATGTTGATCCTGGAAAAGCTACGAATCGAACGGTCATAACTATAGCAGGAAATCCTGTAGCAGTTATCGAAGCAGCTTTTAGATTGGTAAAAAAGGCTTCTGAGCTTATTGATATGAGTTTACATAAAGGTGAGCATCCTCGCTTTGGAGCTACAGATGTGTGCCCTCTAGTTCCAGTTAGTGGAATATCAATGGAAGAAACAGTGAAATATGCCCACAAACTTGGAAAGCGACTTGGAGATGAACTAGGGATTCCCATTTACTTTTATGAAAATGCAGCCAAACATGAGGACAGGAAAAACCTTGCAACTGTTCGATCTGGAGAATATGAGGGTCTAAAGAATAAATTATCGAGCACAAAATGGGGGCCAGATCATGGGTCAGGTGTTTATAACGAAAATGTTGCCCGGACGGGAGCCACAGCTGTAAGTGCTCGTGATTTTTTAGTTGCCTACAACATCAACTTAAACACAACTAGTACAAGAAGGGCAAATTCAATTGCCTTTGACATTAGAGAGCGTGGCAGAGTTAAACGCGAAGGAGGATCCGTCACAGGCAAAATAATAACGGATGAAAAAGGCAATCCAATAAATGAGCCAGGGCTTTTGAAAGCCGTAAAAGGAATTGGTTGGTTTATTGAAGAATATGGAGTTGCTCAAATAAGCTACAACTTAACAAACATCAGTATTACTTCAATTCACCAAGCTTTTGATAAAACCTCTGAACGTGCTGAGATTCGGGGGATTAGAGTTACCGGTTCTGAACTTATTGGATTGGTTCCAAAGAACGCATTACTGGACGCGGGTAAACACTTTTTGAAAAAGCAAAACCGGTCTTCAGGAATTCATGAAGAAGAACTAATGAAAATTGCTGTCAAGTCTCTTGGGCTTGATGAATTAGCGCCATTCAACATTCGAGAACGTGTAATTGAATATATTCTAGAAGACCGAATGAATGGAGGCAATCGTAAGCTAGTTGACATGACTCTTACCAATTTCGCAAATGAAACCGCCTCCGAATCACCCGCGCCAGGTGGAGGGTCAATAGCTGCATATGTCGGAGTTCTTGGTGTTTCATTAGGCGGAATGGTGGCTAATTTAAGCTCTCATAAACGCGGATGGGATGATAAATGGGAGTATTTTTCAGATTGGGCAGAAAAAGCCCAAGATTATAAGCAAAGACTGTTGAAACTTGTGGATGAGGATACAAATGCTTTCACCTTGATAATGGATGCATTCGGTCTACCAAAAGGAACGGAGGAGCAAATAAGCGCTCGGAAATCTGCCATCATTGAGGCAACAAAATCGGCCACTATGGTACCCTATTCTGTTATGGAAACTGCATATAATAGTATGGAAGTCATGCTTGAAATGGCGAAAACTGGATTACCGGCATCAATAAGTGATGCTGGAGTTGGAGCTATGTGCGCACGTGCAGCTATACGCGGTGCTGGTTTAAACGTCAAAATTAATGTGATGGATTTGGATGCTCCAGATTTCGTTAACAAGGTTCTAGCAGATGCTAAGGTATTAGAAGAAAAAGCGGAAACCTTGGAAACCGAGATCATGCGTTTAGTGCATGTCAAGCTATAAATAATAATAAACTTAACTATCAGAGCGCTTATATGGCAACACATATAGCGCTCTCTTCGTTTATATAGTGCATGACCCCTAGAGACAACATACCAAGTTTTTCATTGATTGAAAAAGTAATTTACTTTTTCCCTGTTCAACTATTGTTTATATACCTCAAAAAGAACGTTCTTCTCCTAGGTTTTTGGTTAGTATTATTCGCATTAATTACCAAAAGTCTTAGCCTTAAGTATGGTGTCCCCTATTTATTTCTTTATCCTGAATACTCAGGTGAGGTCGAATTTCTATCACATTGTATTGTCGGGCTAACTGCAGGAGCCTTTATCATGGCTTTCAATATTTCGAGTTATTCTGTAAATGGATTTCCATTTTTGGCCACTCTAAACAGACCTTTCATAAAGTACTGTCAGAATAATTTCATCATTCCTGTTGCATTTAGTATTACATACATTTTCTCTGCAGCAACTTTTCAATTTGTCAATGAGGAAGAGGGAATATGGCAGATTATTACAAACTTATCGGGATTTGTTTCGGGTAACCTTCTGCTTATAATAATCCACTGCCATTTATTTCAGTCTTACCAATAAAAACGCGCAGTTTTTTCGAAGTCA
>CALKOP010000095.1 GCA_938091155.1 uncultured Flavobacteriales bacterium
GCAGCTTGTTCTAAGTTTCGGTAAAGTTGATCATCCGTCACCAACAATCCAAGTGATCCTTCACCATTATTTATACTAGTAATTAACGAATCAAATTGAGCTAAGGCGCTAGAAGCATTTTGAATCGCTGTGACATAGTTAGCTCTTGTCAGTGAATCACTGATCGTAGCTATGTTTTGTAGTATATCATTTATGTTTTCGCTATTCGATCTAAGATTAGCGGTGATTGCACCTACATTATCTAAAACTCGACTTATTTTAATACTCTGGCTAGTCACCAAAGTATCGATGCTCTCAGTGGCATGTTTGATGCTACCAATTGCTGCCTCTGCAGTGTGTACTGTTTTATTAATTGTAGTTACAGTTATTTGGACATGCGCTACTAAGTCTTGCGTTTCTTCAACTAATCGTTCAATTTTTGCTTGAATCGGAGCCAACGCTTCTTCTACAACTTGACCCAGTTCTTTTTCAATTCCAGGAATCAACGTATCAGACGGGTTGTCGAAAGTCATTATCTCAGGAAACTCGAAAT
Source organism: uncultured Flavobacteriales bacterium (assembly GCA_938091155.1). Taxonomy (GTDB): domain Bacteria; phylum Bacteroidota; class Bacteroidia; order Flavobacteriales_G; family Salibacteraceae; genus SHAN690. The sequence goes on from CALKOP010000095.1 coordinate 533, forward strand.
TTATGGCCTTAGATCCCAATAAATCTTGATTAATAATCACGGCCTTGGTACTATCGGGAACAAGTAATCCTTCAAGCTGAATCTCCATTTTCACTAAGATCTTATTTCCTTTGGCTGGCATGAGATTCACCTCAGACACTCGACCAATTTTGGCGCCATTTAGCATGATTGGATTGTCACTTGTTAAACCGTCTATTCTATCATATACTGAATAATAATAAATGGTTTTCCCAAACACATCCTTACCCTTCAAATAGTTTAACCCGAAATAGAGCAATCCTAAGGCAATGAGAATTAATACCCCAACTTTTATTTCGTTTCTAACCTTCAACTAGTTGTTACTCTGCGCATTTGTTATTTCAAGAGCCCTTGATATGGGGATTCTTTCACCACTATGAAACGCGATGATAAAGGCATTTGGAAAGGCCTTTTCACGCACGGTTCGCTGCAAAGAAACAGCTTTTTTATAATCGGTTACTTCTCCCACTGTATACTTATACAATCCTTGAACTTCATACTCATCTACGCTATCAAGACCATTGAAATTTTCAGGCTTTAATTCGATTTGCTTGGAAGAAGCCATTAATTGAATCTTATAAATGGCTTGTTCATTTTTAAGGTCTGATGGAGTTTCAACTGCAGCCAATTTTTCACCCTTTGCAACATCATCCTTTCGCACAATTGGCTTATCGAAATCAGTTACTGATATTTCTACCCCTTCAATCTCTTCCTTGTAATCTTTAAAAGCCCTATAAATGGCCGATGCCATATAGACTTTACCATTTTCACTGTTAAGGAAATCCTCCTCTTCCATGTTGGTTAAAAAACCAAGTTCCGTAAGTATACTAGGCATTGTGGTGAAGCTTATAACCCAATAAGGTGCTTGTTTCACTCCTCGGTCTCTTCGACTCACGCGTTCGCGGTATTGATCTTGAATTTTAGCACTGAGACTTAGACTCTGATCCATATGTGCCTTCTGAGCAAGTTCATAAACTATCATGTCTTCAGGGTTATTGGGATCTAAGCCACCATAGGTCTGTTCATAGTTTTCCTCAAGTAGCACCACTGAGTTTTCGCGTTTAGCCAATTCAAGATTGGCTTTTTCCTTGGTCATGGACATCACAAAGGTTTCTGTTCCAAAGGCGGCCGTATTTGCCGCAGAGTTGCAATGGATTGATATAAAAGCGTCTGCCGGAATTTTATTCGCAATCTCGGTTCTGCCTTTAAGAGTCACGAATTTATCTTCTTTCCGCGTGTAGATCACATCTACATCTGGAAAGGCACGCTGGATATAATCACCGAATTGAAGCGCAACTTCTAACGAAATATCTTTCTCACTATGCTTATAACGTCCCGTACCCAAGTTGCCCGGGTCATGTCCACCATGCCCAGCATCAATCACAATTTTGGTCACACCAAGAGATGACATCTTTGCTCCTCTATGATTCGGAACAAAGGATGAAAACCATAGAAAAAAGACCACGGAAACTAATGTTAACAATGTCCATTTCATTTTCTTAAGAAGCTTTGCCATATGGCTTGGTTGATTCGTTCTTAGCTTTGCACATTCTTTCTGTGCGATAACAAATGTAGAATCATCCTTCCCAACCCACTGTGAGTATTACTCGTTTCTTTCACCTGACTTTGTTAATTGTTTTCTGTGCGTATCACGGAATGGCTCAAAAGGTGGATTCTGTCTCGACCAACGTGGCCGATACCAGCACTATTAGCCCGGATTCGACTGACTCACTTGGTGCAATAATCAATCTCATCGGATCAGATTCAATCAAATCAGACCCTCTTTCCAGCGACTCACTATTAACTAAAAAGCGAAAATCAACCCTCGATCATGAAGTTCTTTACAATTCTGAGGACTCGATGATCATTGACTTAGCTAGCGACAGGGTATATTTATACGGAAATGCAATAGCCGAATATGGTGACATAAAACTCGAAGCTGATTTCATTGAAATATCGCTTGGGACGAGTGAATTAAGGGCCACTGGCATGCCAGATAGCTCTGGTGAAATGGCTGGTTTTCCTGTTTTCACTCAAGGAGGTACAGTCTTCGATTCGGAGGAAATGAAATACAACTTCAAAACTCAACGTGGTTTAAGCAAAAGAGTAAGAACCCAGGAAGGTTCTGAACCAAATGTGAGTTATATACATGGTGAGTTGGTGAAGAAGGATACTGGCAATGTCATTTATATTAAAAATGGCAAGTACACTACATGCTCCTATGATGATCCTCACTACCACATACATGCTGGAAAGCTGAAAATCATTACCGAGGATAAAATCGTAACCGGCCCTGCCTATTTATCGATAGAGAACATACCTACTCCACTTGCTGTACCCTTTGGGTTCTTCCCAAATAGTGATGAACGATCCAACGGACTAATTATACCTAGCTGGGGTGATGCGCCACAATTGGGTATTGGTTTAGTTGGCATCGGGTACTATTTTGGTCTAAAAGATAGAGCCGATTTCGCCATGACGGCAGATGTGTATTCAAGAGGTAGTTGGAGCGGCTACTTAAACTCTAGGTATGCGAAAAAATACAGGTACAATGGCAGTTTTGGCTTGCAGCTGATTAAAAGAGTAACGGGAACTCCGGAGTTTGGAAATTACAACAATCTCCCTATTAGGTATAAGGTGCTCTGGACGCATAGGCAAGATCCAAAAGCGAAACCAGGTAGAGCATTTAGCGCCAGTGTAGATTTTGGTAATCCAGATGCAGACAGAATAAATATTAATAGCGGCACAACTAGGCAAACACGAAATAGTACTAAGTCAAGTATTAATTATTCCAAAACGTTTGCCAATTCCCCTTTTGCCTTTCGCGCATCAGCATCCAGTGATCAGAATGCGAGCACAGGGAATGTCAACGTACAACTTCCTACAGCGGCATTAACTATGTCTAGAATTTATCCCTTCAAACGCAAAGAAGTTATTGGCAAGGAAAAACCTTGGGAAAAGATTGGAATTAGGGGTACGCTAGAAGGAAAAAACCAAGTAACCGCGCCATTCGAATCTCTGCTTACAGACAGCTCATTTAATGAGATGAGAAATGGAGTCCGAGCTGACATTCCAATAAATGCAGGTTACAAAGTTTTTAAATATATCACCCTATCGCCATCTATTAATAATAAGCTTTATGGACTAAGGCAGACTATCCGTAAGGAATGGAATGCGGATAGTAATCGAGTAGACGATTACAAAGTGGATGAACTGAATGGTTATTGGACTGGAAATGCAGCTGTTCAATTGAGTACTATTATTTATGGTATCTACAATTATAAAAGTGAGTTGGTCAAGGCGATGCGTCATCAAATGACTCCTACCATTGGTGTTAGTTACGCTCCCGATTACAGCAATCCATCATGGGGGTATTTTCAATCTGTTCAAGTGGATAGTTTCGGTAATGTTGACGACTATTCAATTTACGCAACAGGTATTTACAGTGCCCCAGGCTCAAAGGAAAACGGAGTTTTAAACATTAGTTTAAACAACACGTTTGAATTGAAAGTAAAAGACCTAAAAGACACCACGGGAACTGGAGATGACAAGAAATTGCAACTATTAAAAGCACTAAATTTTGCGACATCTTACAACATTGCAAAAGACTCGAACAGGTGGAATCCACTTGCCGTAACAGTGAGAACCTCCATTTTACCCGGACTATCATTTCTTGGTACAGCATCGCTTAATCCTTATGCATGGAATGAAACTACGGGCAGGGAGATTGCAGTTTATTGGTACGAGAAAGATGGCAGCCTTGGTCGATGGAAAAATGCTCGCATCAATATGACTTACACTCTACGACCTAAAAGCTTCAGAAAGAAAACAGAAAAAAAGGAAGAGGCAATGAGCGAAAAAGGCCTTTATTACACTGATTTTGTGGATTTTGAAGTTCCTTGGAGTGCTAGTATTGGTTATAACATTGGCTACAATCGCAGCGGTTTAACTGAAGTTGTTAATCAAACTATTGATCTGACCGGTGATGTTAATATCACACAGAACTGGAAATTTGGATTCACAACCAGTTACAACATTCGAGAAAATGATTTTGGGGACAACACGTCATTTAACGTGTATAGAGACCTGCATTGTTGGGAAATGTCCTTCAATATATTCCCTTTTGGAACTTACCAGAGTTACCGATTTGGAATAAACGTAAAGGCAACTATGCTTCAAGATTTGAAGTTGAATAGAAATAGAAACTTCAACGTTCCCCTAAGATAATCACATCCTATCCGGCACCTGAACACCAAGTAGGTCCAGTGATTTCTTGATCGTTTCAGCCGTTAAATGTGTCAGTCCCAAACGAAAGCTCCTTTCTTCAGCATTTGAGTTCAAAATATTCACTGCCTGATAAAATTGGTTATAAGCCTTTGCTAGATCCAGGCAATAATTGGCAATAGCCGATGGATTCATACCATTTGCGGCATCATCCATTTCTAATCTAAAAGCCGCTAGTGTTCGGGCTAGTAATCGCTCTTTCTCAACTATCTCCGTGATTCCAGTAAATGTAAATTCACCCGCCTTGCGCAAAACTGCCTTGCAACGAGCATAAGTGTACTGTACAAAGGGACCTGTATCTCCATTTAATGATACAGACTCTTCAGGATCAAATAGCATTCGCTTTTTTGGATCAACCCGCAATAAAAAGAATTTAAGCGCTCCAATACCAAGCATCTCGAAAAGCTTGTTTTGCTCTTCTGAGCTCATGTCATCCAACTTCCCCTTTTCTTCTGATGACTCACAAGCGGCACGAACTACATCTTCCATTAGATCATCGGCATCAACCACAGTTCCTTCTCGAGACTTCATTTTACCAGATGGTAAGTCAACCATGCCATAGCTTAAATGCTGACAATTGTGCGCCCAGCTATACCCTAAGTTTTCAAGGATTTTAAAAAGCACCTTAAAGTGATAATCCTGTTCATCTCCAACCGTGTAAACAACTTGTGTCATTTTCGGAAAGTCTTCGAATCGCTGAACGGCTGTTCCAATATCTTGGGTCATATAAACCGTAGTCCCATCACCCCTTACAAGTAGTTTATTATCCATTCCAGCCGAATCTAGATTGCACCAAACCGAGCCATCATCTTTTGTGTAAAAAAGCCCCTTTGTCAAACCATCTAGTGCAATTTGCTTGCCTTTTGAATAAGTCTTAGATTCATAATAGAGTTTATCAAACGAGACACCCATTCTATTATAAGTCTTATCAAATCCACTATAAACCCAAGCGTTCATCTTATTCCAAAGGCTCAGCACCTCTTCATCACCGTTCTCCCATTTTACTAACATCTCCTGAACATCTTTCATGATGGAGGCCTCCTTCTTGGCTACTTCCTCATCCATTCCCGATGCCACCAGCATTGCTACTTCTTTTTTCAACTCTTGATCGAAAATCACATAGTATTTACCAACTAGCTTGTCACCTTTCAATCCAGATGTTTCTGGAGTTTCTTCATTACCAAAGCGTTTCCAGGCAAGCATACTTTTACATATATGTACGCCCCTATCATTGATGATTTGTGTTTTTACAACATCGTTACCCGCGAACTCTTTTATTAAACTGACTGAATGTCCCAAGAAATTATTTCTAAGGTGCCCTAAGTGTAAAGGTTTGTTTGTGTTTGGCGAACTGTATTCCACCAATACAAGATCACCACTTGTTCTAGGTTCCAACCAGCCCGAATCACTCAGTTTCTCCTCTACAAGCTCACTCCAATAAATCGAGTTGAATGTGAGGTTCAAAAAACCCTTAATCACATTGTAGCTTTCAATTTCGGAAACAGTATTCTTTAAATACTCGCCAATTGCCTCGCCAGCCTTTTCGGGCGAAGTGCGCATGGGTTTCACAAAAGGAAAAACGATCAAGGTATAATCCCCAACAAACTCCTTACGTGTGGCATCGAGTTGAATTTTTTGCGACTCTAATTCAAAAGCGTGATTTTCATGAAGATACTCAGCTACTTTTTGAGCAATGGTATTGAAAACACTCATCGTTTCTCAAGGGTATTAACAGCCGTTTCCAAAACATCCAAGGCTACCTCGGCCATTTTATTTCCTTTATTATCTAATAATGGATTTACTTCTACTAGTTCAAAACAGCAAAGCTTTTTACTTTGCAATAAACTAACGATTAACTCCTTGCATTGATCAGGGTGTAACCCACCTTTTACTGGTGTTCCTGTGCCGTAACTCGTCACATCTGGATCCATAGAATCGACATCAAAAGAGACGTATAACAAATCGCAATCTTCCAATTTATCTTTGATTTGTTGTCCTACAGTTGCCATTCCGAGTGATTGAGTCTCTGCAACTGTGAAATTTTGAATATTGTATTTTGACATTAGATGCTCCTCCTCTTTCTCGGTATCACGTACTCCAACAAAAACCAAATCATTTGCTGAAATTTTCGGTGAAATCCCTCCTAACCCTTTTAAATGAGACCATGCGTCCTTGGTAACTTCCATCGGCTCGTTATGCTGCATCTCTTCATTATTCTCGCCAATACTAGCACACAATGGCATTCCATGAATATTTCCTGATGGTGAAGTATATGGAGAATGTAAGTCTGCGTGTGCATCAATCCAAACAACACCCAATCGTGCATTAGGATTAGCCATTTTCAATCCTGCTATAGTTGCGCCAGCCGATGCATGATCGCCAGAAATAATCACTGGCATCGAATCACTTAAGGCAATTTCTTTGACTTTTCCAGCATGCTCTTGCCATACTTTTTCCATCACTCCGATGCGAAGAGCATTCTCTGTTATGGTAGGAAGGAAGAGGTGTTGGTTTTGATTTGTGAGGTTAACACTGTCGTATTTGACAAATAATTGACTCTTAGAATTGACCGCAGCTATTTTAATAGCGTCAGGGCCAAGACTACTGCCGCGTGTGCCAGCACCAATCTCCGATCGTTGGATAATAAATTTGATCATAGTAAAATTTAGTACGACAAAGGTATATTCAGCATTCAACTGAAGAAATATCATTTACACTTTCCTCTTTCATCTGCATGGTTATTTTTGTTGTTACTACGGACCACCCAAGTGAATCGACAACTTCGACCTTTTATTGGACTTATTCTCATCACCTTTATCTCAATCAGCTGTGGGGAAAACACGCCTTTTCAGAGGCACTTATTTGAAGGTTTTATTGAATACGAGGTAACATATCCTGAGCTAGACTCGGGCAACATAATGTTGGAAATGATGCCTGATAAAATGTTGATGCATTTTAAGGACAATAAATTTAAATCTGAATTAAAGACTGCCGCTGGTATAATTGAAATATCAGTCATGGCCGATAGTAAAACTGAGGAGATGTATAACTTGGTTAAAATTTTCAGCGATTATTACGCATTGAAAATGAACAAGGTTGAGGCTATTCAAATGACTAACCAACTTCCTGACTTTACCATTGTTGATCTTAATGAAACCGTCACCATCGCAGATGCTAGTTGCAAAAAAATCCAACTAGATTTTAAAGGAGCTAAGCCAGAAAACTACACATTCTGCTATACCGATGAGATCAAAATCGCATCACCAAATTGGTTCACGCCATATAATGAGATAGACGGTGTACTCTTAGATTACATTGTAGAAAACTACGGGATGGTCATGAGGCTTAAGGCTGTAGCGATTTATCCTGAAGAAATTGAAGATGAATTGTTCGAAATTGACGAAGAGTATAAGTTCATCTCGACTGAAGAATTTGATGACTTAGTAGTGAGGAACCTCGAAATATTCATAAAATAAGTTCTGTTCAAAAAGCATTTGATAACTCTCGCTATTATACCCAAATCACCCTTCACTCGAAACTAACTTTGATTTCTGAAACGCACCACAGGAATTGAGTTATTCAAATCACTATAAAAGTCAGGTTGGCGATACCGCCAAAAAGAAAAACCCCAAGAAGCAAAAAAAGGAGGGAAACCCCCTTCCATTTAGCATTTCATTTGATCCCCTATCCGGTTTTCTAAAAGATGATCGCACCAGAAACATTCTGGGTGTTTTTCTATTAATTCTTAGCGGAGTACTGCTTTTATCGATGACCTCTTATTTATTCACTTGGAAGATTGATCAAGACCACATTATTGATAGCACCTTCAGGGATGTAGCCACTAACCCTGATATGGAAATAGAAAATTGGTTGGGAACTATTGGTGCTTTTCTCGGACACACACTAATTTTTAAGGGATTTGGTATTGCATCATTGGCTTTTGTGCTGATCTCTTTTTTAGCAGGAATTAAAATTCTTTTCCGAGTGGATATTCTCCCGTTTTGGAAGACTGTGGGTTATTCAATTTTTTCGATGATCTGGACATCCTTAGTTTTAGGTGTTCTTTTCAATACCAGTTCTTTGTTATTCCTATCTGGGCGCATGGGCTACTTCATGAACTATTGGTTAAGTGGAGTTATGGGAACCGTGGGCGCAATCTCTGTGATTCTTTTCTCGGCATTAGTTTTTGCAGTGGTCAATTTCAATTTCCGTATTTCCAATCTCTTCAAATCTGATTTAGAAACGGACACAATTGATGAATCATTAGAACAGAATGAAGTTTTAGAAGATCAGGACATAGAAGAAATTAATGAACCTGAAACCGAAGTATTGAATTCAGTTTCGTTTGATGAGGACAACTCTGAAGCGTCAAGTCCTGAAGAAGTCAGCGATGAATCAGATGGTCTAGATTTAGAATTGGAGACCGAAAGCAATACGATCGATGAACCAGTTGTTGCCGATTCCGGCATGACCATGGAATTTGAGGCACCCACCGAAACAACAATTGCTATCGAGGGAGAAACAACTAATACGGAAGGAAGCGAAGGGGAATTATCCTTGGACGTGGAAGACCCGGTGGGGGATGATGAAATAACAGATACCGAGAAACTTAACCCAGATGAAATGGTGGACTATGATCCACTTTTGGATTTAAGTAAATACAAACACCCACCCATTGAATTATTAGCAGATCATGGGGATGGAAGTATTCAGGTAGAGCGAGAAGAGTTAGAGCTCAATAAAAATCGAATTGTAGACACGCTAAAAAACTACAACATCGGTATCTCAAAAATCAAGGCAACAATAGGCCCGACCGTAACTCTGTATGAAATAGTACCTGAAGCAGGTGTGCGCATTTCAAAAATTAAAAACCTTGAAGATGATATTGCATTGAGTCTAGCCGCTTTAGGTATCAGAATCATCGCACCAATCCCGGGGAAAGGAACTATCGGAATTGAAGTTCCTAATCAAACACCGGATGTGGTGTCAATGCGCACCGTCATCAAGTCAGAAAAGTTTCAGCACGCAAAAATGGAGCTTCCTATTGCCTTAGGGAAAACTATTAATAATGAAACCTTCGTAGTCGATTTGGCAAAAATGCCTCACCTGCTTATGGCAGGTGCTACCGGACAAGGAAAGTCTGTTGGCTTAAATGCAATTTTAACATCACTGCTTTACAAGAAACACCCTAGTCAACTCAAATTTGTTCTCGTTGATCC
>CALKOP010000096.1 GCA_938091155.1 uncultured Flavobacteriales bacterium
ATGTCTAAGGTTGAAAAATGGAATTTTAACCGAGAGTTCTTCAACGAATTTTGGACGCTCAGGTCTGGGTCCTATGAGGTTCATATCGCCTTTTAGAACATTCCAAAATTGTGGTAATTCATCAATTCTGGTCTTTCGATAAAATTTACCTGGACCTGTGATTCTGGCATCATTCTTACCAGCCCATACAGCCCCAGTTCTCTTTTCCGCATCAATTACCATGGTCCGAAACTTATAGATTCGAAAATCTTGATTGTTACGACCTGTTCTAATTTGAGAATAGAACAAAGGGCCTCTGCTGAATAGGGCATTCAGATACCAAACAAACGGGATTGAAATACCACAAATTATTAATCCGAAGATTCCAAAAAACACATTCAATAGACGGTTCACTATCCGATATACTAGGTCTTCGGGTTTGGAATAATACTCATACGTGAGTGCGAGTTTTTCATTGCTCTCTTTCACCATAAGTTTACCCGTTAACTCCTCGTGCAAAAGGTTTACCGGCCTTACTTCAATTCCATAATTCTGGCAATTAGTTAAATGGCTGTATAGTTTTCCGTTAATTGATTCAGCCGTATGAGCTGCTAATACTATTAAATCGATTTTGAGCCTGCGGGCATATATGAACATGTCGTCACTAGATGATATCACCCTAATACCTTCCAGCTCTCCACCTACCTTAGTATTATCGTCATCAATGAAACCTACTATATCATAACCCTTGTTACTATAATCTTCATCCAAAATAATCTGAGCAATTCTCTTGCCAGACCATCCAGCGCCCAGTATTAAAACTCGTTTTGATATTGCAGGTTTGTTTAGAAACTTGCCGAAAATCAAGTGCCAAATTGTAAGAATCGCAACCGATTGTGAAATGAACATGAAAAATGGCAGACGTGATGTGGGAAAAAGCGGGCTTAGAAAAGGAATTAATAAATAGGAAAGGCTAGTGATGAAAGCGACAAAGAAGGAGCGTTGAACAAAGGAAAAAAGTGTCGATGCATAAAGTGCATTATATAATCTAAAAAGGTTTGAATATATGGCCCAAAGAACGCAGAGTACGACATACCAAACTGCGTTTTGCGATAAGGTCTTTCTTGGCCAAACGTCAGATTCATAAAAATACTTCAGATATATAAGCAATGACAAGCAAAGTAGCATCATGTCTATAAACATGAGCAGGTATTTGCGCGTAAGAAACTTAGAGTCGTTCGTTAATGCCATGGGAGTATGGCAAATGTATTTCTATAACTTGATGGATATTGACTGTTGATAAAGTATAATAAACAATGCACTTTTAGGAAAGTGGATGAATCATTTTTGTCACGAAATACGATTATAACCCTTGTGAATATCAGAAAAGCATGAAAAAGTCTGTTTGTATTGTTGTTCAACTTTTTTACCCTGAAAATCAAGCTATGGCTGTACGGACTAAGTTCCTTGCCAACGCCCTGATGGATTCGGGATACGAAACATCTGTCCTCACCTCTTCCAAATCTATGGGAGTAGACAAATACAAAGTTCAATGTGCTTGGATACCCGTCTCCACCAACAAAGACAACGTTTACCTCCGATTAGCGAAAGAGCTCATTTATTCAGCGGAGATATTTTTTCGAGTTTTATTTCATCCAGCAAAGCTTTTCATAATATCAAGCCCACCGTTTACTATAAGTTATGCGGCTGCAATGGCATGTCGACTTAGAGGCAAACAATTCGTCTTTGATGTTAGAGATGAATACCCTGAAGTCTACTTTATCGAAGGTCTACTTAACCCAGTAGGCAAAGTTGGAAAGATGCTCAAACGTATAGAAGCCAATCTTTACAAAGATTCTATTGTAACAACAACGGTTACCGAGCGTATTGTCACGAAGTTGAAATCCAAATCTGGACAAGACGACAAAATCTATTTATTACGGAATGGATATGCAGATCATATTACAACGCTTGATCGTATATCCACCAATCCGTTCGTAATTCTATTTCATGGCAACATGGGTAAGTTTCAAAACCCTCAGCTTATTGTTGAAGTAGCGAAAGGCTGTTTGTCAGAAAAATTGAATGTAGAGTTCTGGGTTTATGGATGGGGAAACCAAACGCAAATCATCTTAGACGCAGTGCCTGAAGTAATTAACCTATCGCACAAAGGAGAGCTTAGTCACGATCAAATTCCGATTATTCTAAAGCATACTTCCTTGGGCATTTCTTTTCAGGGAAATACAGAAATAAGCAAGAATTCATTTCCGAGTAAAGTCATGGAGTTTATAGGTTCTGGAATACCCGTTATTGTAACCCCAATAAGTGAGGCCGGTGAATTTGTCGAAGCTTCTGGTGTTGGTTTTCAATTCTCACCTGAGGACGCTGGGCCGATTGTAGAATGCATTAAACAACTAAGCGAAAACCCAGATCAAATTCACGAAATGAGTTTAAAAACTAAAGCAATTCGGAATAAACTTTCTCGAAAATCAGTATCGGACGAATTCGCAAAACACCTAAATGACCTATTGGCTCAATAAGGAATCGTAAAGAGACAGGAGCTTTTTCTCTTCTGCAGCCCAATTATAGTTTTTCACTACAGCTTCCCTACCCCGTTGTCCCATTTTTTGAGCTTCTTCATCATTGTTGATCAACCAATCTATGGCTTTGGCAATTTCTTCAGGTTTTTTTGGGTTAACAACAAGGCCGCATTTATACTTATCTACGATTTGCTTCATCAAACCAAAATCTGAGGCAATTACAGCTAGCCCTGCAGCCATATACTCAAATAATTTAACTGGTAGAGCTTCTTTGTAACTTGGCGTAGGATATAATGTAACTAGGCCAAATTTAGATTGATTAAGTATTTGAGAGATTTCAACTCGAGATACAAAACCACGAAAGTCAACTTTTCTCCACCCTTCAAGGGCGCATACTTCATCCTCAAAATCTTTGCTAGGAAATCTTCCGGCTAAAATCATCTCGCCCCGACTAATACTCAATGAATCAATTGATTCATATATACCTCTTATTCTCGTGAAATCGCCCACGTAGCATGCTGCACTGGACTTCAAATTCCATGAACCCGCAGTAGGAAATTCCTCAAGATTTGGGAAATTCCTCACTTGAACAACGTTCTGATTCGCTTTTAAAAAACGATTCGCAATCGAATCAACCACCGTTACAATTGCCGAAAGCTTTCGAGCAATTTTCATTCCGATCCAAAAAACTAAACTTGAAATAATCGGTCGGATAATTCGCGGAATCCAATACTTTGAACGAACTTGATTTGGAACATCTTCATGGGAGTCGTAGATAACAACAGCCCCTCTATTCAGCATTTTCAAAGCTGAAAACAAAAACTCGGGATCATGGAAGTGATAGATGTCAGCTTTACATTTCTCCGCTGCTATCCTAGCCTTCTTTGGGGCATTAATTATCCTCTTAATCTTGCTTCCAGCTTCTAGTGGTACATTAATGATTTCTATCCCGTCATAATCGGATATAATATCCGATGCATTGACTGCAACCAACTTAACATCATAACCCGCGTCTGCCAATGACTTACACTCCTTGTGATATATGCGAATGTCCTTCGGTATATGAACAGTGGTTATGTGACAAACAACCTTTTTCTTTTCCATTTTTTGTGATTAGTGCATCATAATAGCCGCGAAACTATTTTCAAAAAATCATTTAAAGGCTTGCAATGCCACGAAAAACAACATTGCTACAAATGCTCCTGCAATGAGCATGGCGAATGTATTCTTTGCAATATGAGGCCCACTTTTCTCATTCGGAATTACCGCTGGTCTCAAGTAATATGCAATGGAAAGCATGTCCAATTGTAATTGAAGCAGCGATGCCTTTTCCTCTAAATGGACAATTTCCGAGCGTGAGTTTAACAAAAACAAGTTCAAGGCATTTTGATCACCACCTTCTGCTTGGTTAATCCTCTTTTTGGATGATTTCATTTCCTCAATTTCCGTGGTACATACCCGGAATATTGAGCTGAGTTGTGCTTTTTTTCGATCAAATCTATCCATCAAGTAAGCATTTCCATAAAGATTGGTGATTACTGCGTTTTCTAAGTCCTCAATTATTGACGTATCCAACACCTGCATATGCAACTTGCAAGTAAAAAAATCTCCTCCAGTGGAAATTTTAGTTACATCAAGAGCCTCTAACTTATTAACGGTCTCTAGAGGTAACTTCAACTCATTGGAAAGTTCGACAAAATCATTTTTTGAGACTAAATCATGAAATG
>CALKOP010000097.1 GCA_938091155.1 uncultured Flavobacteriales bacterium
ATTGATGTCAATTTATGAATAGTACCGCCACAACCCAATTCACCATCGTCTGTGTGTGGGGCTAAAACTAGTATGGTATCAAAGGCTGCTAGTGCTGATATATTCATATTCTGTATCGAAATGGTGATAAACGTCCGTAAAAGTAAGTTGCTCTGCTCCGCATCTTATAATTTCTTGTGAAATATCCTCAAGACTTTCTTCTTTGGAGAATACTAATGGAATGAAAATATCTCTATTTTCTTGGACAGCGCGCAAGGATCCATCAATGAAGAGGTCATTAATTGAATTTATCTGTGTGATACAGATTGCAGGAATCTCGAGTAGTCCGTTTTCATACCTAAATGGTTGAATTATAGTTTTATCAGCTTCCCAATGCATTATTGGTTTAATGTTTGAAACTGAAAATAGGATTGCTCCGTTCATAAAAACGTCATGCACAGGATACATTCTGTTTAGGGCTAAGTTGACTTTAATACCTTCATTTTTAATGTCCATTATGAGCTCCTTAATCTCGTTTCGTAAATCTTTATTTCCGATTCCATCTAATCTATATTTTAAATTGGTTCCATTTAGCGTGATCGATTTCAAATTGGATTCCAAGACAAAGTATGCTTTGGGTTTTTCGCCCAAAAGATTCGGGCTATTTCGAAATGCCCGAAAAGGAGGAAAGGTCAAGGCTCTTTTAAATCGGCTTTGCTGGTTTAGATCCCAATCCAAACTAATCTGTCCACCAAATGGTTCGCCCCGAGGATGGTATGTTGCCTTGTCTTCTTTTTGATCAATAAGTTTGAGTGTTCCACTAGCATAGAGTGGCAGTGTATCCTGAAATAACAAAATGCCTGCAGCACATACCTTATTATAAAGGGCGCCCGCAGTGTCTTCGGGATCAATAGGGACTTTTATTTGACTAACAATTGGGCCATTGTCAACACCAGCGTGCATTCTGTGAATCGTTAAACCAGTAAATTTCTGACCTCGAATCAATGACCAGGGAATTGGTCTAGAACCTCGATTAAATGGTAGGTAGGCTGTATGAAGATTGAAAATGCCTAACCTAGGAATATTTAAAACATCCTGTCTAATGATCTGTCCCCAAAAACAACTAAATATTACTTCTAATTTTAATGCTCTGAGTAATTCCTTACATATTTCTGAATTCACATTAATCCCTTCGTGAACAGGTATCTGAAGCTTTTCAGCTTCTTCATGCAATGATTTATGTCCAAGTTGTTCATGCCAAACCTTCATTTCAGGTTCCAAATCACGAGTAATCACTCCAAGTACTTCATGGCCTTGATCGACTAGACAGCGTAAGACGCCTATACTCAAATTCTTACTCCCAATTACAAATGTTCTCATTCCGAATCGATGATCATGTTCATGGTGTCGCTCAAGGATTTTGCTAAGCCTTGGCGACTGTATTCCTTGTATTGTTCGTTACCAACTTGTTGTAAACTGTGCGATTGTTCAGCCTCTTTTACAATGGACGCTAAGAACAATCGAATTCCATCAACATCATCATAGTTCAACATTTGGCTATGTTCTGCTTTTTCCAAAATTTCAGCGGCATTACCATCAATGGGGCCAAGACTTAGAATGGGTCTTCGAGTCGCCAGATACTCAAATATTTTTCCGGTGAGAATGAGTTTGTTCCCAGAGCTTTGTGGTATTGGCAACAGAAGAGCGTCAGCTTGCTGCATAATTTCCACAGCCTCTTTGTGTGCTACAAAAGGATGGAATTCCAACATTTCTCTTATGTCAGATTCATGAATTGACTTTCTGATTTCTTCGTGTACGCTGCCCGCAAGACACAGTCTAAACGCAGATTTGAAATTTTCGTCTTGCCCTAGCTGTGAAATAGCCTTCCAGAGGCCGGGCATATTTTGATTTGCCTTCAGGTTTCCTGCATAGGATAACCGCACTAGACTATCAAGTTTAGTAGTTGAGTGGGCTTCGAAATCTTCTGAATCATATCCATTTGGTATGCATATTATCTTCTTTGCTCTTGAGGAGAATTCGCTTTCCATTCCTGGAGTAGTGACTAAAAGTACATTGCAGTTGGAGACTACATGATTTTCAAATAATTCATCTTTCTTTTTACTAGCATCGGTTCGGTTTAGCAATGCATTGTAATAGATTGTAGTCCATGGATCCCTAAAATCTGCCATCCATGGAATTCCGAATTCTTTGTTAAGCCGTTGTCCGATCAGGTGCGTGCTATGCGGTGGTCCGGTAGTAATAATAATATCAGGTTTATCAGTTTTTATCTGCTTTATGGCTGCGCCCAAGGCATATTTATTCCAACCTAGGCGTGCATCGGGAATAAAATAATTAGCCCTAATATAGTTTGCAAATCGTGAAAACTTAATTTGCTTATTTTTTATGCTTCCAAGACCAACCTCTACCGATTTCCCCTTTTTTCCTCTTAATAGGTTATAAATAGCAAAAGGTTCAAACGTGTCGGTTTTGATGATTTTCATGTCATCTGGCACATCCTTTTCCAGTGAGTAATCGGTATAGGGATAGCTGCCATTTCGGACAGTTATTACTGTAGGTATCCAGCCATTTTCAGGCAAGTATTTGCAAAACTTAAGCCAACGCTGGACTCCAGGGCCAGATCCAGGGGGCCAATAATAGGTTAGAATTAGGGCCTTTTTCAAGCTTCTGTTTTATTGTTGTTTTTTGTTTTGTTCTTGAATAAAAAGTAAAACATTCCCCCAGCAAATAGTAAAAATATGGCTGAGCCCGCAAGCGAAATATTCTCGCCTACCGCATATGATGATGGCGCAAAGACCATTTCAATTTTATGCTTCCCAGCTGGAATTTTGAGAGCTCGAAGGATATAGTTTGCACGATAAATGGGTACTTCATTTCCATCAATAAATGCCTTCCAGCCGACTGTGTAGTACACTTCAGAAAACACTCCAAGGCCATTGGCCGAGTTGTTTGATTCATATTCTAATCGGTTAGGATCGAACGAGGTAAGCGCAATACTTGAATTTGATGGTTTCGAAATTGAGTAGTTGAAAAGATCTGCCTCAAACTCCTTGTGAATTATTGCTGTTTCTAATGGGTCAATGTCTGAAATTGCGGCCATCTCTTCGTCATGACTAGATACAGGTTTAACGCTATTCACGAACCATGCGTTACCACATGCCGTTGGGTTCTCTGCAACACCTTGAGCATTTTTTTGAACGATGTAATACTTCGTGTTTAGCATGTTGTATGCAGTCATCGTTCTACTCACGGCTGGGTTCATTTTTAGGCCGTCCTGTCCTTGGAGAATTGCTTTATTAATGATTTGTAATTGAGTACCCAATTGGTTCTCGATCATATCCTGATAGCGCTGGATTTTAGCAGCATGATGTCCACCAATATTTTCGTGATAATAGCAAGTCAAGCCATCTGTCCAGGGGTTTCCTAATAAGCTCAGCACTCGATAATGAGGGTCCTTATCGCTTAGGATAACTTGGTCTGCTGGACTTGGCGCATATTGCTTTTCATATTGTTTTTCAACTATGAAGGAGGCTTCATTTAGATATCGTTTACTGACTCGCCACATATCACCTATTGTAATTAGGGCAAGTAGCATCAATACATAAGAAAACTTAAGTTTTCCTTTAATGTATATCCAAATTGACCCAGCACAAATGGCCATAATTACAGTAGATAGCATCCAGTCGCTCATATAGAGTGATTTCCGGTCAGCTAGCAATGCTTCAAATAATTGTGGATTATTCCAGGGTTTTTGGCTTTGAAGCTTGACGTCTCCAGGTCCCATCCAGTCGTTGGTTAATCCATAGAGAAGCAACAAAAGCATCAATCCACCTGAAGTGTATATGGCTAGCTTGACGCCTTTTAGAAATTTCTCTTTATCTAAATCTTTAGAAAAAGCTTTTGATAGCGCCAACATTCCTAAGGCAGGAATCGAAATGCCCGCCATGGCTAGAGCCATACTTGGAGTACGGAACTTGTTATACAATGGAAAGTAATCGAATAAAAAATAGGTGAAGAAGCTAAAGTGCCTACCCCAAGCGATAAAGAATGAGAGTACTACAACTGCCAGCAGCCAGACTTTTATTTTATCATTAACTACAAAAAGTGAAAGGATGAAGAGAAATATGAAAGCTGCTCCAAAGTATATTACACCTTGAAGGAAGGGCTGGTCACCAATGTATGTTGGAGCCATCAGGGGTTGATTTCTGCGTTGTTTTCCAACTAGTTCAGCTACGGCTCCATCTTCTGGTAATTCTTCAGCACTGGCTCCTCCCATAAATGCAGGAACAACAACACAAAATGATTCCATTACACCATGTGACCAAGAAAATGCATAGCTCCGATCGAGCCCTCCAGCGTCTTTGTCAGATTTAGAAGATAGAATTTTCTTACCACCTCTAATGGTCTCTTGACTGTGTTCATATACATTGTAAACCTTACTGAAATTTGGTATAAAACCAAGAATACCAGCGAGTACCAAAACGGTTACGGTCTTGCCATATTCTGGCAGCGCCTTTTCCTTGATTGCGAAAATCAAGTAGATAATTCCGGCAAGGATGCTGCTTAATAGGAAGTAGTATACAATTTGGTAATGATTAGCACTTATTAATAAACCAACAAACAAAGCAGTTAAGACCCCGCCAATGAACCGTTTACCATTGAATGCAAGCGCAACGGATCCCATCGCTGGAGCCAAGTATGCTATGCTTAACACCTTGGTATTATGACCCGCCATTATGGATGATAAAAGATTGGATGATAATCCATATGCAATTGCTGCGATCATTGCGACCCAAGGATTCATACC
Source organism: uncultured Flavobacteriales bacterium (assembly GCA_938091155.1). Classification (GTDB taxonomy): domain Bacteria; phylum Bacteroidota; class Bacteroidia; order Flavobacteriales_G; family Salibacteraceae; genus SHAN690. The sequence continues at coordinate 4,805 of CALKOP010000097.1, forward strand.
CAATAAGAGGAGTAAAATGTAGAAACCAATACAACTAGCAATAATGAGATTTACGCCTCTTGGGAAAAGTGAAATGGAACGACCAATCCCACGCATAATATTCGTCTTGAATTTTGCGTCAATATTAAACGTGCTCATTCCACTAAAAACTCGACTTGTCCAAAGCGTTTCTTTGCCTTCTTTTCTTAACTCTTGAGATTCATGTGCTTGTGCCTTGTGCTTAACTATATCACTTTGCACAAGTGTTTTTCCATCTATTACTGGAGAGCAATAGATAAATGCGGCAACTATTATCGATATAACGGCAACCACATGTGGAAGCATCGATTTTAAGTCAAGTCCATTTAGCATACGTTCTTTTTTAAGTTGGATTTAGAATCCGTTGGTTCAATGATAATCATGTATTTCCAATCTTCGAAAAAGCAAAGAAATCACCTGTGCTAGTCTACCTCTTCAAAATCAATATAATCATCGGTTTTTGAATTCGATGATCCGTTTTGGTTTGATTTAAGACGAATTTCAGTATCGCCTTTTTGGTAAATCTTCTGACCTTGACTCTTCTCCTTCATTTTTTCCTCCATGTTCTTAGATGCTTTTTTTACAACATACAGACCAAGCATAGGAAGGATGTAGCGTACAATCAGTCTAAATGAAAGTACAGTAGCAAGAATTACAGCGATGAGTTTCAGAATCATTTATCGAGATAAGTAAAGATTTCTCTCTCCATAGATCTTCTTGAAGTATTCATCCTTCAAGTCTTTTATGAAATAAATGGACTCACCAGTAGATTTCATTTCCGGGCCTAGCTCTTTGGCAACTTCAGGAAATTTATCAAAAGAGAAAACAGGCAGCTTAATGGCATAACCTTCTTTGTGTGGTTTGAAATTAAAGTCCTTAATCTTCTTTTCTCCGAGCATCACTTTCGTGGCGTAATTCACGTATGGTTCGCGATATGCTTTCGCTATAAATGGAACTGTTCGCGATGCTCTCGGATTTGCCTCAATGACGTATACAATTTCATCTTTAACGGCAAACTGAATGTTGATGAGTCCAACAGTTTCCAGTTCGACAGCAATTTTCTTTGAATACGCTTCAATTTGATGCATGACCGAATCACTCAAATCAAATGCTGGAAGCACTGCATTTGAGTCTCCAGAATGGATTCCTGCGGGTTCAATGTGTTCCATTATGCCTATAATGTAAACATCCTCCCCATCGCAAATAGCATCTGCTTCAGCTTCAATCGCACCTTCTAGGAAATGGTCAAGGAGTACATTGTTATCTGGCATGTCACGAAATATATTAATCACGTGTTTTTCTAATTCGTCTTCGTTTATCACGATTTTCATTCCCTGACCTCCTAATACATAGCTGGGTCTTACCAATAGCGGATATCCTAATTCACGACTCAATTCAATAGCATCTTGAGCAGTTTCTACAGCACCGTATTTTGGATATGGAATATCCAGGGCCTTAAGTCTGTCTGAAAAGCGACCTCGGTCCTCTGCTAGGTCCAATGCCTTATAGCTAGTTCCGATTACCTTGATACCATGTCTGTCTAGCTTTTCGGCTAGTTTCAAGGCGGTTTGGCCACCCAACTGAACAATGACTCCTTCTGGTTGCTCGTGCTCAATAATGTCGTAGATATGTTCCCAGAATACAGGCTCAAAATAGAGCTTGTCGGCAGTGTCAAAGTCGGTCGATACGGTCTCTGGATTACAGTTAATCATGATTGTTTCATAACCGCATTCTTTTGCAGCTAAAACCCCGTGTACGCAGCAATAATCAAACTCAATTCCCTGGCCAATTCTATTTGGTCCTGATCCTAGGACAATGATTTTCTTTTTGTCGGATTTAACGCTTTCGTTTTCGCCTTCAAAAGTTGAATAGTAGTAAGGTGTTTGCGCTTCAAACTCAGCCGCACAAGTATCTACTAGTTTGTAGACACGTTTTACTCCTAATTCATTTCGCTTCGCCCTTACTTGACTTTCCAGGCAATTCATTACATGTGCAATTTGTCTATCGGCATATCCTCGTTGTTTAGCATCATACAACAAGTCTCTGGATAAGGTTTCAAGTGTATACTTACCCAATTCACGTTCAATACTGATTAGTTCATCAATTTGATGCAAGAACCATGGGTCGATTTTAGTCTTGTCGTATATGGTTGCAAATGGAATTCCAAGTTTAACAGCATCATATATATGGAAGAGTCTATTCCAGCTAGGATGCGCAAGACTGTCTAAAATCTGGTCTTGGTCTTTCAATTCCTTGCCATCTGCTCCTAGGCCATTTCTTCGTATTTCAAGAGATTGACATGCTTTTTGCAGCGCTTCTTGGAAGGATCGACCTATGCCCATAACCTCACCTACGGATTTCATTTGTAGGCCAAGTTCTCTGTCTGCTCCTTTGAATTTGTCAAAATTCCAGCGAGGAATTTTAACGATCACATAGTCAAGTGTCGGTTCAAAAAATGCGGAAGTATTGCCAGTTATTTGGTTTTTTAATTCATCTAGATTGTATCCAATGGCCAATTTAGCGGCCACTTTTGCAATTGGATAACCCGTTGCTTTTGATGCAAGTGCGGAAGATCTACTAACACGAGGATTTATCTCAATGGCAATGATATCCTCTTTCTCATCTGGGCTTACTGCAAACTGAACATTGCAACCACCAGCAAAATCGCCAATCGAACGCATCATTTTGATGGCCATGTCGCGCATTTTTTGGTACGTGCGATCCGAAAGCGTCATGGCAGGTGCAACCGTAATGGAGTCACCAGTGTGAATACCCATCGGATCCATGTTTTCGACTGAACAGATTATAACCACGTTGTCATTATTGTCTCTCAGTAATTCAAGCTCAAATTCTTTCCAGCCAAATAGAGCCTTATCTATTAATACTTCATGAATTGGCGAAGCGTGCAAACCTCGTTCAAGCAATTTATCGAAATCTTCCTTTTTTCTAACAAAAGAGGCGCCTGTGCCACCTAAGGTAAAGGATGGACGAATTACCAGTGGAATTCCGAATTTCTGAGCGATTTCCTTTCCTTCCAGAAAAGATCGGGCAATTCCCGAAGGAGCATAACCGATGTCAATTCTATCCAGAAGCTGTCTGAATTTTTCGCGATCCTCAGTAATTTCAATAGCGTCAATATCAACACCAATTAGACGTACATTAAACTCTTCCCACAAGCCTTGTTTGTCACACTCAATTGCCAAGTTTAGGGCAGTTTGTCCACCCATTGTTGGTAGCACCGCATCAATTTGAGGCTGTTCCTGAAGAATGGTTCTAATCGATTTAGGGTCGAGAGGCAGCAGATACACGTTATCAGCCGTTACAGGATCAGTCATGATCGTAGCCGGGTTGCTATTGATCAAGGTGACTTCAATACCTTCTTCACGGAGTGACTTAGAGGCTTGAGATCCACTATAATCAAACTCACATGCTTGACCGATGATAATTGGGCCGCTTCCTATGATTAGGACGGATTTTATAGATGTGTCTTTTGGCATAATTTTGTGCTATTTCGATTGAGCCAATCGTTGGCGAAGGTAGTCGCTGTAATCTTAAAAATGCCCTATCTTGATAACCTGTGGATTACTTGCTTTTTCCTGTTCATAAGTCATTCATCACGACCTTAAACCGTCTATCAATTTAGCTCTAAACTTTGCTTTTTTGAGCTTTACTTCGTTGACAATGAAAAACTTCTTACAACTTCTGAGTATTGAATGGAAAGAGTCGAGAAGATCGCCACTTTGGCATAAAAACCTGCTGATCAATTTGGTTTTAGGGGTTTCATTTCTATACATGATAGGAATGTTTGTTGTTCTGGGTGTTTTTTTGGATGACATCCTGATCAAAATTCCAGTCGATGGGATTGACTATAACACCTTCAAGGAAAGCTTCGTTTTAAGAAAACTGAATCGCTTCTTACTCTATTACTTTTTCGTTGACCTTATCATGAGGTATTTTATGCAAAAGTTACCTGCGCTTTCAATTCAGCCATTTTTGCATTTGCCAACACGCAAATCAAAGCTCATTCATTACATGCTCGGTAAAAGCTTTATAAGCCCAATGAATCTTCTTCATTGGCTTGTTTTTATTCCGTTTATGATTGAGTTGTTTTCAAACCTTTCTTTCTCCGAGTCTCTGGGTTGGTCATCTGGCTTTGTGCTTACGGTATACTTAAATAATTACCTCTTAACCTATCTCAAGCGTACATCAGATGTGGATTATCGAGTTTATGTTACTATGCTGGTTTCATTGGTTGTTATTATTGGCCTTGATTGGTTCGATTTAGTTGATTTTCAGGCGGTATCAGAAACGATTTTTAATGCGTTTTTCTTACAACCAGTAACGACCCTAATTCCCTTAATCATCGGTTTAGGGTTTTATTATCTGAATTTTAAATACTTGCGTGCCAATCTATACATCAGCCGATTAAGTAAATCGGAGAAGAATGAAATCACCTATGTAGGAGCTGGAATATTATCAAGGTTTGGTCTTGTGGGCCGTTTAACCGAATTGGAGTTTAAATTTATATGGAGAAATAAGCGACCGCGATCGGTATTGCTCATTACCATTCTATTCTTGGGATATGGCTTACTTGTTTTTCCAACGGACGAATACAGTGGTAATTACTTAATGTACATCTTGTTTAGCGTGATAATCACAGGAATGTTCATGTTGAATTATGGACAATATTTACTGGGATGGGAAGGCATGCATTTTGACCACATTTTGACTCGGAAAGTATCATTCAAGGATTATTATATGAGCAAGTTCATGCTGTTTGCAATTGTAAGTGGAGCGGCAATGATCCTATCTATCCCATATGTCTATTTTGGTTGGGAAATCCTGCTTGTGCTTTTTAGTGTATTCTTATTCAACATTGGCGTGGGTAGTCATTGTACTATGTTTTTTGGATCGCTTAACCCAAAGAAAATAGACTTAAGTCAAGCTACCGTTTTTAACTGGCAAGGATTGGGGGTAGCTCAGTTCTTATTGATTATTCCTGTTATGGGTTTGCCACTTGGCTTATTTGGGATAGGAGTAATATTCGGAAGTCCTCATCTAGGAGTAGCCATAGTGGGTATGGCTGGTCTTATCGGTTTGATTGGAACCAAGCTTTGGATATCCCTCATAGCAAAATGGCTAAGCGCTCAGCGTTACAAAATATCAAGTGATTTTAGAAGTCAATAATTATGGAGATTAGAATTAAAGATCTGACAAAAACGTATGCTTCTTATGCGGCAGTTGATGCTAAGGAACTTTCCATTCTATCTGGCGAGAGTTTTGGGCTGGTAGGAAACAATGGTGCAGGAAAAACAACCTTATTCCGCTCCATTCTAGATTTAATTGAACCAGATACAGGCACAGTTCAAATAGGTGATTTTATAACTAAATCTAGCGAAGATTGGAAGGACTTTACAGGCAGTTATCTAGACGAGAACTTTATTGTTGGTCACCTGCTTCCCGAGGAGTATTTTGACTTTGTAGCATCTCTTCATGGAATGAGTCAATCAGATTTAGAATTGAAACTGGCAGAATTCGAGACTCTTTTTAATGGAGAAATTACGGGTGGCAAAAAACTCATTCGAGATTTGAGCAAGGGTAACCAGAAAAAGGTGGGAATTGCTGCTGCATTGTTGTTTGATCCAGCGGTGCTGATTTTAGATGAGCCTTTTGCCAATCTGGATCCATCTACTCAAATTCGACTTAAGGATTTACTGAAAAAACTAAAGGAAGACAAAGGCGTGACTATGCTTATCAGCAGCCATGATCTTCAGCATGTTACGGAAGTTTGCGAGCGAATTGTTCTTTTGGAAAAAGGTCAGGTCATAAATGACATTCGTACATCACCGGCTACATTGAAAGATTTGGAGGACTACTTCGCTGGTGTTGGTAAAAAGGAAGCCGAACCTATTGAAGAGTAGACTAATTAAAAAAGACTTAGTGTAAATATCGACCGGGCACAAAAGTGAATCCACCAGCTATTATTATGGCTCCAAATTAGAGAAGGATCATTTCGTTTGTGACTTCTTACATCACCTCGTTTTATGGCAAGATAGGCGATAGGAACAGCATAGATTGTTAAAACACTAAAGCTGTGAATCCAACCGAAGTGACCAAAAAATTGAGGTCCAACTTTAGCTGGAATGAACAAAGTGATTACCGCGGTAATAAGCATTAAGATCATGTATATCCGTCCCATAACCTTATGTATGTTCACTCCTTTTTTGATGATAAGTATGATAGTGCCAATAACGAAACATGGAACTACCGTTATCAAGTGAGCATACATTAGAGAATCATATATCGGGTTCGAACATGGGATTTTCCTATTGGATGAATGAGCATGACAGATTTTAATCTGAAATAATTGCGCAAAAAAAAAGCCCGGCATTGCCGGGCTTTTTCAAAATATTGAATCTTCAATTACAGCTTCACCACTGTTGATTGGTAGCTGGAAGTTTCATCATCAAGCATGATGATGTAAGTTCCACTTTGAAGGTCAGATATATTGATGTTGTTATCCAACATAGTTCCTGACTTTACCATAGCGCCTTTCAAATCCATAATCTGGTAGTTAGCTCTTGTCAAGTTTGAAACTCTTACAAAATCTGCCGTTGGATTAGGATAAATAGATACGTTAATCGCTCCCATTTCATTTACTGATAATGGAATTGGAAGTAAAACTCCATCAATTACGTGCACTACACCGTTATCTGCTGTTACGTCAGCTAAAGTTACTGTAGCATCGTTTATCATTACTCCAGTCGTCAAGTCAACTGTTACGCTCAAGCCGTTTAGCGTTGGTACATCACTAGCCGTTAAACCTGTAGATAAAACAGTTCCTGATACAACATGATAGAGTAAGATATCAGATAGATTAGGAAGAGCCAAGATGCCAGCTAAGTCTGTTCCTAACGTCACTGCTAAAGAATTAAATGCATCGTTAGTTGGAGCAAATACTGTGTATTCTACAAAAGGATCAGATAGTGTAGACAATAATTCAGCAGTTACAACCGCTGTAGTTAATGTCGTGAATCCATTGTCGATTGCAACGTCTACTACCGTTTCATTTGGAAGAACAACCGCGTCCAAAGCATGAACTATACCATTGTCTGCACTCACGTCAGCCAAGGTCACCATTGCCTGATTAACATATACATCGCCACCAGCTGTCTTCGTCAGTTTCAATGTGTTTGTTGTGCTAACCGCTGAGGCAACTTGTCCGTTGGTTATGCTTGCTGCATCTACTTCTGAACCTAAAACATGATATGTCAAGATATCAGCTAAATTGGATAAGTCTAAAAGGCCGTTGATGTCTGTGTTCAAATTATCCGCAAGGTCAGTGAAAGCTGCATTTGATGGAGCGAAAACTGTAAATTCTGCAAAGGGATTGATTAGAGTTGGAACAAGTTCAGCTGTTACCACCGCGGTTACAAGCGTTGAAAATCCATTGTCAATTGCAACGTCTACTACCGTTTCATCAGAGAGGAGAACGTCATCAATAGAATGTACAACACCATTGTCTGCATTCTGATCTGCTCCAGAAACCAAAGCGTGATTAGCATAAATCATAGTGTCAGATGTAACTGTCATTTTAATTGAGTTACTAGTAAAAATCGGGTCAACGATCGCGCCATTAGTCACTGCAGATGCAGGAATTGTTGTTGTTAGAACGTGATACGTTAGGATATCGCTTAGATTACTAATAGCTAGCAAGCCCGCAATATTAGTATTTAGCTCTGCAGCTAATGCATCGAATGCATCATTGGTCGGTGCAAAAACAGTATATGTTCCTGAACCATCTTGAAGGGTTGGAGCTAAGCCCTCTTGATCGATAGCTGCTTTCAAATAAGTGTGATTTGGACTAGTTGCAATGATGTCATCATAAACATTTGTTTGAGCAAACGAGCTAAATGGAATTAAGAAGGCTGCCGCTGCAGCGAAAAGTAGGTTTTTGTGATTCATGGTTTTTTGTTTAATAAAATGATTTGATAGTTAAACAGAAAGACTTCGCACATGTTCATGCGTAGTTCTAAAAAAAAAGCTAATACGGATTATTCAATTCTTGGATAACCCTCTATATCATTGGTGTTACGATAGAATTTTTAGGCGTAAAAAAATTTATTATTTTTTTCTGGTAAGCCGATTCACTAATTTTTCATGCAAATAATTAAACATGGTTTCCTTCAACGTTTCGCATACTTTTCCACAGATGCCAAACGCTTGTATCAAGCTTGGCTTTATAGTGAGCAACATTCAAAAATGACGGGTGCTGAAGCCACATGTTCTGATATTGAGGGCGAAGCGTTTACGGCTTGGGATGGCTACATCAGTGGAGTAAATATTGAGTTGAATGAGAATCAAAGAATTGTTCAAACGTTTCGCACCACTGAATTTCCGGAAGATGAGGGAGATTCCAAGATTGAAATCACACTCTCAGAAATGGATGGGAAATGTGAATTCACATTGATGCATACGAACATTCCAGAAGGACAATCAGATTATAAAAAGGGTTGGATTGAGCACTATTTTGAGCCAATGGCTGAGTATTGTGACTAGATAATTCGGCAGGTTTAGGAAGTGGTGGACAGTTGTTAGATTTTCTGTATCAACTCTATTTCATAAGAACTTTCTCAAAGGCTTTTCTCGGTCTGCCATTTATATAGACTTGGCCGCAAAAGGTATAACCTGATTTTTCAAAATTATTCTTCATTGCAGGGTTGTCATGGTTTGTGTCTGCCTTTACACTAAGAACATTGTTGTCAATTGCATATTGCTCAATGTGTTGCATCATTAGCTTTCCCAATCCTTTTCCGGCTTGCTCTTTGGCTATTGCCATGCGGTGGAAAACAACAAAGTCTTCTTGACTCAGCCATTCACCCTCAATGCGTTCATAGTCAGGTTCATCGTTTATCAGAATAGCACAATAGCCGATAACATGCTCTGACTCGGTTAACACAAAACCCTGGCTTTGGTCAATGTCTTTCTGAATGATATCGGGATTAGGGTAGCCATTTTGCCATTGGTTACTCCCATCTTCTTTTCGCCTTTGAATTGCCTCTTGCAGCAATGACCATATGTGTTCGCCATCGGCAGTCTCGGCCTGTCTAAATTGATAAGTCATCTGTTTGTTGTTGCCCCAAGTTTCGGATTCCTAAATTAAAACTCTTCCAAAATAGAATGCCCGTGTGATTTATCACCCGAAGTCCATTGCCACTGTTCGTGAAGTCTGATTTTTCCGCCCTCTCTAATTTCAGGTTTTGATGAACACACTCCAGTCACTAGATCTCTTTTTGTGTTGACTTGATGGTATCTCATATCAATGTTACCATCAGCGTCTACTAGTCCAATTAAATGCCCAATTACAATGTGCTCACCACTATATGTGCAGGTAATGACATATCCAGTTTGAATGTATTCAAATACAGTATCCTCTGTGGTTTCTCCATTTGCGGAACTCTCAATTGGCCGGAATTTTTTGTTGTTATAGTTCATAGGCTGTAATACCAAAGGTGCTATGGGTAAACGTTTAGTATATGAAGCGTAACGACCGAATGGGAGTTATGATTTCATATACAGTGTTGTAGCCAGTTTTTTATTCATCAGTTAATAATTTATTAGCAGTATAGTATCCAGACAGTATAGCTCCAGGAACGCCCATTTGTTGGTATTTATCATAAATCTCTCCAGCAAAATAAACCTTGCTGTCTAAAGATAAATTAAGCACTTTAAGGTGAGATTTACTTTCTTGGAAGGCTTGGGTCCAAGTACCTTGAGTAAATTCGTATTGTCCCCAATTTTCTAGAATATATTTTCCAGAGTAAGATTTGGATGCTTTTCCATCAAACATTTTATCTAATTCTTCAAGTAAGCTAGAGATAATTTCCTGTTCAGGTTTAAGATTATAATACTTCTGAGTTTCATTTCCTGTGCAAAGAAATCCTAATACATTGGTTTGAGCATCCTTTTTGAATGCCATATCGTAAAATCCTTTTTCACCGTCATCTACTTTACAAGTAATGACATCTGGATAAAATTTTTCAGAGAATTTCATGGCCACTTTAAATCCAGGATGGAAGATGATGGAATTTATTGCTTGCTTCTTTTCTTCCTTCATTTCTGGGATAAAAAGGATCATATTAGATTGCAAAACCCCAACAGAAACAGTGACTACAACCCGATCTGCTTCATAAGTCTTTCCATTTATAGTTTTAACAATGACATTATTACCTGAATAGTCAATTCCATTAACAGGAGAATTAAATTCAATGTTATGCTTTACAGTTTTGGCAATATTTTCATCAACGAAATCATACCATGTTGTCTCTTTAAATTTAGACTCTGGCAGGAAACTATACATGAAGTTATTTTGCCAACGTGGATCCGTTTTGTATTCTTTTCCATCCCAGCTTGCTGAATTGTCTAGGTGGTATGGAATGAGTTCTTCATCAATTTTATCTCCAAGTTTTCCTTTCAATTTATTTAAGGTAATAGGAGCACTATGAAGCCACTCAGCTCCAATGTCTATTGGGAAACCTGCCAAGGTTGTGTCTTTTTTTAACCTTCCACCATATCTATTGGTTGCCTCTAAAATTAAATAATCAATATTGTTCTGTTCCAAAACTTTAGCCACCGCCAAGCCAGAAGCTCCTGCTCCGACTATGATTACCTTCCCTTCATAGTTATATGTTTTATGTAATGCTGTTTCTTCTGGGAGTTTGTTTTCAGCTCTTACTGCCCATCTTAGGCATCCAGACAAGCACATACCTAAAGAAGTTATTACAATAACTAGTAATACGCTGCGAAATTTCATGTTCAAATATTTATCATCTTATGCTATTCGAATAACATGAGTATTCAGCAGATCTCATTTGACAAATGTCACAAAACTATTTCTTAGCTCTTATTCTACTCAACGTTTCTCTACTTACTCCAAGAAAAGAGGCAATATCTGTTAGTGACACTCTTTGTAATATTTCTGGAGTGTCTTTAATCAATGCTTCATATCTTTCATAACTATTCATGAATTGTAATTGGTAAAGTCTCTCTTCAAGAAATATTGCATGTTTTTCCCAAAGATTATTTAATAGATTGCTTATCGAAAAATCAGTTTGTGTCAATTTATTTATTTTTTCAATATTTAATTTTATCAGTTCAGAATCTTCCAATAATTCAATAGTCTCCTTAGAAGCATTGCCTTGAATTGTAGAAGTAGTGCCTATAATTTCATTTTCTAATGAAAACCACACGCATACTTCTTTTGACTTTTTTAAGTAGTAAGATTTAACACTTCCTTTTACGATTAAGTAAATATAATGATGCCTTTTTCCTTCAGGAATCAATGTCGTTCCCTTGGTAGATTTTAAATATGATGAGTGTTTTACAATGGTATTCAGAGACTCTTCCTTTATGTTAGGGAAGTAGAATTTTAGTGTTTCTTCAAGTTCTGAGTTATTCATTTTTTGGAATTGACTACAACAATTGTATAAAACTACGGTAGTATTTATTTTTTTTCGTTCTCATTCACCCACAAGTCTTATAGGATGTAGGTTATGGGCGGAGATTCTTCTAAGTGATTATTTAGGATTTTGCAAAACATTACGGAATCCATTTCACATCGTCAAAGTTTGGCTTGCGCTTTTCTAAGAAAGCATTGCGGCCTTCTTTGGCTTCGTCTGTCATGTAGGCCAAACGGGTTGCTTCACCTGCAAACACTTGTTGACCCACCATACCATCGTCTGTCAGGTTAAAGGCAAACTTCAACATCTTTATAGATAAAGGTGATTTCTCTAATATCTCCAGCGCCCAGTTGAATGCTTCTTGCTCTAATTCAGCATGCGGTATTACGGCATTCACCATACCCATGTCATAAGCATCTTGTGCCGAATAGTTTCTTCCTAAAAAGAAAATCTCACGAGCTCTTTTTTGTCCAACCATTTTGGCCAAATAGGCCGATCCATAACCGCCATCAAAACTGGTAACATCGGCATCGGTTTGTTTGAATATGGCGTGTTCTTTACTGGCAAGTGTTAGGTCACAAACAACATGTAAACTGTGTCCACCGCCAACTGCCCAACCGGGTACCACGGCAATCACCACTTTAGGCATAAATCGAATCAGGCGCTGCACTTCTAAAATGTTTAGTCGAGGCATGCCTTCTTCATCCACATAACCTTGGTGTCCTCTAAAGCGCTGGTCGCCACCACTGCAAAATGCCCAGCCGCCATCTTTTTCAGATGGTCCTTCTCCGCTAAACAATACAACTCCAATGTTGGTATCTTCTCTAGCATCTAAAAATGCGGTGTAGAGCTCAGTTACTGTTTTTGGCCTGAAGGCATTTCTGACTTCCGGTCGGTTAAAGGCGATTCGCGCCACCTTGCCGCTCTTGTGATAGGTTATGTCTTCGTAGTTTTTTACCTTAATCCAATTTGGAGTGTTCATCTTTCTGATATTTTTTGCTTCCGAAATGTAGCAGTTTTTTAATGCTTTGGGTACTTGGCTAAATGGACCATGCTATGGCTGCAATCAACTCCATGAGTCCAGCTATGCCGGCATGAACAATGCAGCCGCCTACAATGGTTTTTTGATAATAGGCTATGGTACCAAGCAGATAGCCACCAAAAATGCTGCTTATCGTTTCGCCCAAGGGTTTATTAAAGTGCAGCACACAATACAATGCCGCCATGATCATGATAGAGTCTTTGCCCAAAAACCTAGCCACCCCGATTATCAATGCACCCCTAAAAAGAGTCTCCACTCTTATAAAGTCACTGAGGTAGAAAAACTCATAAATCGCAGCCATTTGAGCGCGTGATAAACCAAATACAGATTCATATTTCCAGACTTTTAGTGTTGGATAAGTGTCTAAAAAACCGGGTAAAAAAACGGCTGCAATGATCAAAGGAAGCATGAGAAGAATCAGTAAGAGATAGGGTTTGAAGTTGTAACGCTTTATGCTGAGACCGTAAAAATTAGGTAGGTGTTTTCTTTCAGAAATAAAGTAGATAATGGTGAGTGGAATAAATATCCAAAAGACTCCTTGAAAATTGGATAGGATGTTTCTTAAAAAATATTGCTCGTAAATCGGGATGGACTCTGTGAATTCTCGGTAAAAAATGAAACCACTACTCACGGAAAGTGCCAAAACATAGGTGCCGCTCACCGCCAAGAATTCTTTGGTAAAGACCTTTTTACCTGATTTAATAAAAGTGGCGAGGTAATAAACCGAAGGGTAGAGAATGATGAAATAGAGTAGGTAGCTCCAAGAATCGAGCTTGGCCAGAAAGTCTGTTTCAATGTTAAGGTAATAATTGAAAAAGATCAATATGCCAAGCAATCCTAGAATAAATCCGTCTTTTTTCCATTCAAAATCCTCGTGGATATGATTTCTAAGATCTAGTATGATTTTGTTCAAAGCATCGAATTATTGTTAGCAAGGCTATATTCGTCACAATTATATCCATCTCAAATGAAAATCATTTTAACCCTGATCATTTTGGCCTCAAGTTTTTGTATTAATGCCCAAGAAGATTACAAGGCAACAATTGAAAATCACCGCGCAGAAAAAGACGTTGAGCTACAATCAAAAAAGACTTCGCCTCTTCAAAAGGCAGATCGAAAAACCTTCGAGGACTTGCCCTATTTTGAAATTGATGAAAAATGGAATCTGCCCGTGAAATTTCGAGTGAATGAAACCCAAGAGATCATTGAGATACCGACAAGCGCAGGATTTTCAAAAACCTTTAAAGCCTATGGTTTGCTCGCCATTCATATTGATGGGGACTACTTCCCACTTACGGCATACAAACGAGTTTTAAAGGAGGGGCAAGAACATTCTGATCATCCAACACTGTTTGTGCCTTTCAAGGATTTAACTACAGGAGGAAGTACTTATGGCGGTGGTCGCTACATGGACATAGAAATACCTGAAGATGATTCGGAGCTGTACTTAGATTTTAATTTATGCTACAGTCCTTATTGTGCCTACGGTGATGGGTTTGCTTGTCCCATTCCGCCTTCGTCAAATTTTATCAAAGCTGAGGTTACTGCCGGAGAAAAGAAATACGAGAAGCACTAGTCTTCCACCGTTTCGACTGCCGTTACTGCGCAACCAGCCGTTTTGAATTCTTCGAAGGTTTTACCTGCTTTGGCGCCTTCAACAAAGTACTTGATCACACACTTAAAGTCCTTGGCGCCCATATACCCTGGCGCTACCGTTTTGTCAAAGGGCTGCCCGATAAAAGCATAGCTGGGATAGGACATTCTGCCATCTAACAAGGCTACGGCCAACTGATGCGCTCCGCGCTTACCAGAATTTTCATTGACAAATTGCTGACCATTAAAGTTAATAGTGTCTTTCATTTCTGCGTTGAACTTAACGGCATAGTAGTTTTTATTCATGTATTCTGCCACCTCAGCATTTTTGAAAGTGGTGGCATCCATTTTCTTGCACCAGCCACACCAGTGGGTATAGACATCCACAAAAATGACTTTTTGTTCAACCGAGTTTTTTTCGATGGCCTCGTTCCAGGTCATCCATTCAATGTTTTCTTGAGCAAAGCTTGTCAGGCCAACAGATAAGAACAGTACAGATAAAAATAGCTTCATAACGTGAAAGTAAATAATACACTTAGGACGTGTAAACGAAGAAAGCGAGTGTTACTATTAATTAACACTCGCTTTCTGTTCAAAATTATAATCCAATTAGTGGATTCCTCGCATCCCTTTATTCAGCAGAGGAGAAATCGCTAGTATGATCACACCAGTAGCCAGCATAATCATAGTGATGAATGGATAAAGCTCAAGATCAAAGCCTTCGAGCATGCTTTCCATGACTCCAGCGAAGTAGTTTCCTGCAGCAAAACTTGCCATCCAAAGACCCATAACTACAGACACTAATTTCCTAGGTGCCAGTTTTGTAATCATTGAAAGACCAATAGGAGAGAGCATTAGTTCTCCGAGCGTGAGTACTACATAAACCACCACTAACCAAAGCGGAGATACCAAGGTGCCATCTGCAGCAAGATCAGCTGCTTGCGACATGATCCAGAATGCGGCAGCGCCAAAAAACAGACCAATGGCAAACTTTACGGGTGTTCTTGGATTCAGTTTCATCTTGTCCATCTTCAACCAAAGGATAGAAAACAAAGGCGCAAAAATTAGGATGGCTATCGGGTTGATGTTCTGAAACCAAGTAGCAGGAATCTCCCAGCCCATTATAAAACGGTTTGTGTTCTCAGCCGCAAATAAGTTCATGGTACCACCAGCTTGTTCAAAGCCAGCCCAGAATACGATATTGAAAAATGCCAATACCACAATAACGACCATGCGGCTCCATTCTTCGCCCCCTTCGGTGCCTTTGAAAATAATGGTCGCGAGTCCTACAAGTAAACCAATGAAACCTACTGTAATGAGAATGCTAGCAAGGTTTTCTGGAATAAGTCTCCAAAGGAAAATAATCACGAGCGTGGAAATAATCAGCGCAACGGAGTACACAAAAATTTCTCTCCAGTCTTTTGCGTCTAGCACCAACTTACCTTCTAGCGTGTTAGGAGGTAAACCTTTGTCTTGAAGCGTATGCTCCTGACCTTTCAGCCAGACAACACTCACCAAAAGTCCTAAAGCTGCGGCAAAATAGCCCCATCCCCAATGAACGTTTTCACCCAAGGCCCCGGCCAAAAATGGTCCGAGAATCGCTCCTAGGTTTATACCCATATAGAATATGTTGAAGGCAGAATCTTTTCTAGGATCGTTGTCATCATAGTAATCGCCAACTATGGTTGAGATGTTTGGTTTGAAGAAACCATTACCAATGATCAATACTCCAAGTCCAAAATTGAAAAGGAATAATCGTGATTCAACATCAAGTGATTGAGCCATAAACGCACTGCCTGCCAATAAAAATTGACCAACAGCCATAACAAGTCCACCTATATAAACTGTCTTACGTTTTCCTAAGAATCGGTCAGCAACCCAACCACCGAGGATCGGAGTCATATAAACAAGTCCGGTGAAAATTGCATAAAGCTCTAAAGCTTCTTGGCGATCGAGTCCGAATCCGTCATCGACAAGCTTGGCTGTTAAATATAGGGTGAGCAATGCTCGCATTCCGTAGTAGCTGAATCGCTCCCACATTTCAGTTGCAAACAGCGTGTACAAGGCTCTTGGGTGACCTTTCTTTTCTTCACTCATAGAATATGAATTACAGGTTTATTAGAGTTTGATTTAAGGGGGTTGATCGATACTATTCGGTCAACGGTGGGTAAATATAGAAATGTATTGCAAAGTGTATTGTTATCTGCACCTACAGTTTTTCCATAATGAAATTGGTCATTTTGGTGTATAAATGAAAACGAGTGTTGCCACCGTAAATTCCGTGATTTCTTTCTGGATAGATGGCGTAATCGAATTGTTTGTCAGCCTTAACTAGTGCGTCTACCATCTCTACCGAGTTCTGATAGTGTACGTTATCATCTCCTGTTCCATGAACCAGAAGGTAGCTTCCTTGCAATTTATCTACATGGTTAATCGGTGAATTGTCATCATATCCACTGCCATTTTCTTGGGGTAATCCCATGTAACGTTCCGTATAGATGCTGTCATAAAACCTCCAGTTGGTTACAGGAGCAACCGCTATGGCCGCCTTAAATACTTCAGCACCTTTCATCAATGAAAGGCTAGACATATACCCTCCATAACTCCATCCCCAAATCCCAATTCGACTTCCATCCACATAGCTTTGGTTTGCTAAGTATTTCGCGCCCTCTATCTGGTCTTCGGTTTCTAATTTACCGAGTTGCTTATAAGTCTGAGTTTTGAATTCCGCGCCTCTACCGCCTGTTCCTCGGTTGTCAACACATGCCACAATATATCCTTGCTGTGCAAGCATTTGGTGCCACCAATAATTTCCACTCATCGAGTTGGTAACCTGCTGTGATCCAGGACCACCATAAACGAACATTAAGACCGGGTATTTCTTCTTTTTATCAAAATCGATGGGCTTAATCATCCATCCGTTCAGGCTGTGACCCATTGATGTTTTGAAATCAAAAAACTCCACTTCTGATAAATTTAGTCCTTCCATTAAAGCATTTAGATCTGCGTTATCTTCCAAAATGCGAATCTCCTTGCCCTCTTTGGAATGAAGACTCACCCGCATGGGGCTGTTAGCCGTATTGTGATAAAGAATGTAAAAATCAAAAGTGGTGCTGAATGAAGCTCTGTTTGATCCATTATCTGGACTTAATAGTTTCATATCCCCTCCAGATACAGGCGCTGAGTATAACTCAGTATTCATTGGGTCATTTTTACTTGCTGTGAAAAAGACCTGATTCGACTTTGGGTCATAACCTTTGAAATCGCCTACTTCCCAATCTCCCTTCGTTATTTGCTTTTCGTTCTTGCCGGTTAAATCAAAGCTGTACAAATGGAAGAATCCGTCCTTCTCCGATTTCCAAATGAAGTTGTTGTTATCATTATAAAAGGTCAGGTCGTTACTTATCTCAATGTAAGTGCTACTCGATTCTTTGTAGATAGATTTAGTGGCCATTGTGCTTGTCTCCACCAATAAAATCTCCAATTGGTTTTGAAGCCTTGGCATTTTCATTACAGCAAGAAACTCACTTTTCTCGGTCCACTTTATACGCGGGATATATTCATACTGATCTAAATTTAAATCGCTGGTGTTTCCACTTTTTACATCATAGATATGAATGGTTACAATGGAATTATCTTCCCCTGCTTTTGGGTATTTGTACAGGTAGTCTTCTGGATACAAGTCAGTAAAGGTTTGCATGTTGAACTGACGCACATTGTCCTCATTAAACCTGTAATAGGCTATTTTACTTCCATCGGGTGACCAGAAAAATGCTTTGTCAAAAGCGAACTCTTCTTCGTACACCCAGTCTGTGTAACCATTTATTATTTGATTCTGTGCACCATCCTTTGTTATGGTCGTTGTCTTGCTTTGAGCCGGTTCAAAAATGACAATGTTATTCTCAACTACACAGGCAATTTTACTTCCATCAGGCGAAAAACTTGCGTGACGCTGTTTCTGATCATTGTAGATTCTCATGGCACTTTTTGCCTCTAAATCAACTAAAAAGTAGTTCTCGATGGTAGAGTGACGATATATGTTTTCCGTTTCTGTCCGGATGAGCATTTTCTTCTCGTTTGGCGAAAATTCATATCCTTCTACGCTGAATTCTTCTTGTCCAGTCATAGTTGCCATTTCCTGAGAGGTAAGCAGTGTCGTTACCTTTTCACCCGTTTCATATGAATATTTATTGATTTCTAGGCTGTCAGGTTTCCCGTCTGTGGTAGTGTAATGAACCCCGTCATTCATAGATCGAAGTTCATAGACCGACTGTTGTCGATAGCTTCCTTTTGTCCAAATATCTTCTAAGGTTATTTGCTGAGCGCTTAATGCGAATACCATTAAAGAGAGAGCAATGGTGAGTTGTGAACGTGTCATCATGAATTGATTTTTTGAGATGGTCGAAAATAGAGAATTGAGTCAATTTCTGGGATGGATTGTGAGTGAAGCCTGCGACTTGTCATAATTAGTGGAATGAATATGAAAAATTGACTCAAAAATGAAATCTCGGATTGCTAATATTGAATGATGAATCAGATAGTGGATGAGTTGATCCGAATTGTTGGGGAAGAAAATGTTTTTACCGATGAAAATACGCGCAAAGAATATGGTCATGATGAAACGGAGGATCTGAGTTTTCCACCATCAGTTGTCGTGAAACCAGGAACTACACATGAGGTGAGCGACATAATGAAGTTGGCAAATACTTATGGATTTCCGATAACTCCAATTGGAGCTAGAACGGGTTTAAGTGGAGGAGCCTTATCCGTAAAAGCAGGTATTGGTTTGAGCATGGAACGTTTTAATAATATCATCGATATCGATGAGCAAAACCTACAGGCAACATTGGAACCTGGAGTTATTACTCAAGTTTTTCAAGATTCAGTTAGGGCAAAAGGTTTGATGTACCCACCTGATCCCGCAAGTCGTGGGAGTTGTTTTATTGGCGGTAACGTGAGTGAGAACTCTGGTGGGCCAAAGGCCGTGAAATATGGCGTGACTAAAGATTATGTGCTGAATCTAGAAGTGGTTTTTTGCAGTGGGGAAGTTATTTGGACCGGAGCAAACACATTGAAGAATAGTACGGGTTACAACCTGACTCAGCTTATGGTTGGCAGTGAAGGCACACTAGGTGTTATTACAAAAATCGTTATGCGTTTGATTCCACATCCTATACATGATTTACTCATGCTGGTGCCATTCAATTCTGCCGAAAAAGCCTGTGAAGCGGTTAGCGCCATTTTCAAAGCGGGAATCATTCCTTCGGGAATGGAGTTTATGGAGCGAGACGCTATCGTATATGCGATGGATTTTATCGATGAAGAACCAGTGCCACTTGGGCCAGATGAGCAAGCTCATTTGTTGATTGAAGTGGACGGAAATGATCTGGACGCACTGATGCTAGATTGTGAGAAAATAGTCGGTGTGGTAGAGCAATTTGAATGTGGTGAGGTGCTTTTTGCAGAGGATCAAGCAAAAAAGGATCAATTGTGGAAACTACGTAGAAGAGTAGGTGAGGCGGTAAAAGCGCAAAGTGTATATAAAGAAGAAGACACGGTAGTGCCAAGATTCCAGCTTCCAGCTTTACTGAAAGCAGTAAAACAAGTTGGGAAACTCTATGGATTCCGAAGTGTATGTTATGGTCACGCTGGAGATGGAAACCTGCACGTCAATATACTACGTGATGAAATGTGCGAGGAAGATTGGAATAAAACAGTGAAGGTTGGTATTCGCGAACTGTTTGAGCAAGTAAAAAAGCTGGATGGTACTATTTCAGGAGAACACGGAATTGGCTTGGTGCAAAAGGATTACATGGACATCATGTTCTCGGAGTCACATCTAGATTTGATGCGTTCTATAAAGAAGGTGTTTGATCCTAAGGGGATTTTGAACCCTGGAAAGATTTTTTGATTTTCAACTAACGCTCATTAGCGCTTTTAACTGGCTGCTTGTACAAATGCCAATTCATATTAAGCAAGAAGAACTGGAAAGAAATCCCCACTACACCCATTCCCCATAAAGTGCTCGCAACCCAATTGCGAAAAAATAACATTGGGATTAGTAGAGGTAAGCAAGTCAAGAAAGTACTTAGGGCAAATTCATTCGAAAATTGCTTACTAACTTGAAGTTCATCGTTGAAATAATAAGCGAGTATATAAGGAATTACGCTCATTACAACTGCTATGGTTATCGCAATTACTTCGCTCCCATACTTCATTTCACAATAATACACAGTATTCAATATTGGACTAAATATGTTAAAGCTGTTTATTCACAAACTCTCGACAATATGGCAATGAACAGAGGTTTCATTTAAGAAATGAAGAACACTATTTATTCCGCAACAATCCCTACGGTGAATTACTTTCGTCAAATCAAAAAATATTTATGTCGAAACCCATTTATCTTTTCGCTTTTTCTGCTCTATTTATCTCAGCTTGCTCCTCCGAACCAAAAGAGGAAACTGAAGTGGTAGTTGAAACACAGAAATATGCTATACCCATTCACAGTTTTGCCCAACCAAATAAAGCTGCAGTCACCCATCTAAACTTGGATATCCTAGTTGATTTTGATTCAAAGGCCATCAGCGGCAGTGCTACGTATGATGTAGTGGTGAATGCCGGGGAAAATAGGATTGTGTTTGATACAAGAAATCTTTCGATCAAGGAAGTGACAATTGATGGGATGATTACCAAGAATTGGTGGTTGGGACCACTTAAGGAATTTATGGGCGTGCCTTTAGAAATTGAAGTTACCGATAATACGAAACAGGTTTCCATTGAATATTCCACGACAGAAGGCGCAGAGGCTTTGCAATGGTTAAATCCTCAGCAAACGGCTGGAAAAGAACATCCTTTTTTGTTTACCCAGTCACAGGCTATTTTAGCAAGAACATGGATTCCATGTCAAGACAGTCCAGGTATTCGATATACCTATGAGGCCACTGTTAAAGTGCCAAACGATTTGATGGCATTAATGAGTGCTACAAATCCTACTAAAATTGATTCGTCAGGCAAGTACAATTTCGAAATGAAGCAACCTATTCCAAGTTATCTCATGGCTTTGACAGTGGGTGATTTGCGATTTGCGCCCATTGGAGATGAAACGGGGGTGTATGCTGAGCCTTCGGTATTGGAATCGGCAGCATATGAGTTTGCTGATATGCAAAAAATGCTTGAAGCAGCAGAAGCGCTTTATGGTAAGTATGCTTGGGAACGTTATGACGTGATTGTCTTACCTCCAAGTTTCCCGTTTGGCGGCATGGAGAATCCTCGCTTAACGTTTGCAACGCCAACAATATTGGCTGGCGATAGGTCTCTCACGGCATTAGTAGCGCATGAATTAGCTCATAGCTGGAGCGGTAATTTGGTTACAAATAGCACGTGGAATGACTTCTGGTTGAACGAAGGCTTCACCGTTTATTTTGAGCGAAGAATAATGGAAGATGTCTATGATAAAGACTACGCTAATATGCTTGCTATTCTTGGTTGGCAGGACCTTCAGCACACGCTGGAAGAGTTTGCAGATGTTCCAAATGACACAAAACTTAAGCTTGATTTAGACAATCGTGACCCTGATGATGGCATGAGCGATATAGCATATGAAAAAGGATACTTTTTGCTTAGGACATTAGAAGAAAACGTGGGTCGAGAAAAGTTTGATGTTTTCTTGAAAGAGCATTTTACAGGTAACGCTTTTAAGACCATGACAACAGAACAGTTTTTAGTGAATCTGAAAGAGCAGTTATTAGATGGAAGCGAGGAAAAGTATGCTGAACTTAAAGTGAAACAATGGGTATATGAACCTGGTATACCTTCGAATGTGGTTGCAGTTGAGTCACCATTATTTGCGCAGGTAGAAGCACAATTAGATTCTTTTCTTGCAACTGGAAATCCCGCAGTAATTGACACAGCCAAGTGGACTACACACCAATGGTTGCACTTTCTGAGAAATATGCCAGAAGAGGTAAGTGTCGAAAACCTAGCAGCAATTGATAACACATTTGGGTTTACCAAAACTGGCAATAGCGAGATTGCTGCAGAGTGGTACGTTCTATCCATTGAGAACAATTATGCTCCAGCAAATCAAGCCATCAAAGATTTCCTAATTCGAGTGGGACGTAGAAAGTTTCTAACCCCAATATATGGTGCGCTTATAAAAGCTGACCCCTCCAAAGAAAGCGCAAAGGCCATTTATGCCAAGGCACGACCTAATTATCATTCGGTGTCAACGAATACGTTGGACGCCATGTTAGATATTTGAAAAACGAAATGGAGCAACAGAAAATAGATTCTCCTGTCATTTTTGACGATACTACACAGGCCTTTGCGCACCTAAGCGACAATGATCTAAGGTCTAACTATTGGATCTTTCGTTTGATGAATAGCTCATTTCTGACAGGGTTGTCTACCTCACTTGCTGAGCTTGCCATTAAGATTGGTTTTCCGGTAAGTTGGGCAGCAAAGCCAACTGTTTTTCGAGTGTTTTGTGGTGGGGAAACTATCGATGAATCGCTTGAAGTGGTCAATAAATTAGGAGAAAACAAAGTTGGGGCTATTCTCGATTATTCTGTTGAGGGACAAGATTCGGAATCTGAGTTTGCGAAGACAGAGAAAGAGTTAATTGAGATTGTAAGTATTGCTAAGGATAATCCACACATTCCCGTCACTTGCATGAAGATAAGCGGCATAGCTTCAAATCGATTATTGGAGCGGTTATCATCTGGAGTTGATTTAACTGATCCTGAAAGAGTGTTAAGCGGAGTCTTACACAAACGTTTCGAGCGTATTTGTCAGGCAAATTTTGATGCTGGAGTTCCAGTTTATGTAGATGCCGAGGAAAGCTGGATACAGCCGGCTATTGATCGATTAGTGGAATCCATGATGTCCAAATTCAATAAGGACAAAGCCATAGTGTTTCAAACGCTACAAATGTTTAGACATGATCGGTTAGCATACTATCGAGACTTGATCGAAAAAGCTAGAATTGGTGGCTTTAAAGTTGGAATGAAAATCGTGCGGGGTGCTTACCTTGATAAAGAGAATGAAAGAGCTGAAGAGAAGGGTTATTCTTCGCCTATTCAACCCAGCAAGGTTGCCACAGATGAGGCATATAATGCAGCTTTGAAGTTGAGTATAGATAACCTCGATTGGGTGGAGTTTTGCGCAGGAACACACAATGAATACAGTAGCCAATACTTGGCCTTTTTAATGAATGAAAAAGGACTGCAAAACGATCATCCGAATATATATTTCAGCCAATTGTACGGTATGAGTGATTATATGAGCTTTAACTTAGCTGCTGCGGGATATAACGTGAGTAAATACTTGCCTTACGGCCCCGTTAAATTCACCCTGCCTTACCTCATTAGAAGAGCAAAAGAAAACACCGCCATTGCAGGCCAAATGGGTAAAGAGTTCAGTATGATACTGAAGGAGCAGTCGAGAAGGAAAAGCTGATAACTAATCATGGAATTCATAAGTTCCAATCAGTTGTATAAACAACCAGTAGGAATTTATACTGCGCGTATCCGAAATGAGAATGTTTCAACTGGCGTAAAATTCACAGTTATACAGGGATTGCTGCCAATCTCATTTCTGTTCGATATTGCGAATCCATCGCTTACCGGGCATCTCGAATATGGAATGACTTAGTGCGGACGACACGAATAACAGGCAAAGCAAAAGCACAAACTCTATTTCTTTTGACTGATATATCTGCCAGACTGATAATCGATTGACATAATGCAATAACAACATTGTTGGGTATTGGATGATGTAAAGCGCATAGCTGATTCTATGAATATAGTGCATTTGTTTTGATGATAGAAAAAGGCTGATCTTTTAGGAAGATGTATGATGCTAAATACGAGTTCGGCAAAAAGTGGACTAAGTAATCCGTTATGACTTAGCTGGACCATCGGGGTGTTATTGGTCAGTATCCAAAGCAATAATGGCGTGGCTGAAATAAAAATTATCAAGTAAGCTTTTGGGCTCCATGTGCTTAGGTTTTTGTGATCAAGAATGACCTTCATGGAAGCGATGCCAAACAAAAAAATACTAAGATGCATTAATGGGTGGTATTGAGACACCAAATCAGCAAATGTGATAATCTGGGTTAAACTCCAAAAAGCAACAGTTGTGATCCAAACTAATTAGCTTGTTGTTTTTTTGATAAAGACCAACGATACTTGGGAAGCATATATAAAAGAACATTTCGTTGGATAGCAACCACCTTGGATAGTTTAAACTCAACTCTTCCCGCTAAACCATGACTGCAAGAGAAGGGCACTTAGCAGTGATTTTGATGTGAATATTTCTTGTTGCTATATTAGATGGCTTATTATTAAAAAGAGAAGGAGAGCAAGAAAATAGAGCGGGTAGATTCTGGAAAAACGATTGATCAAAAAGACAGATGGTCTAAACGTGTTTTAAAGCAATTGGCTTTGATATGCTTTGTAAAGGACGAGCCTCGATAAATAGAAGAAATAAGAAACGGCAATATTTCCATTTGCAAAGAAGGTTCGTACTCCGCCTTGGATAGCATCCAATTCTAACCCAAAATGGAAAAACACAACCAACAAGGCCGCTACAAATCGTGTAAATGTGAGGTTATGAGTGTTCACGATATTATCTCATGAAAATATAACTCTATCATTTGTCTGGCACAATTCGGACTGAGTATTTTGTAAAATGAGCAACACTATTTTACCAAATTGATTTTACTGATTCATTCAACCTTTTCTCCACATTTAAAGCGAAGGGGAAGAGTAAATTGATACATACGAGATTCAGAAATTTCAGATTTCCAATTCCAAGTTTTCATCGCTTCACAAGCTTTCACTGCATTCTTACTGAAATCAGTGTGTGGAGAACGCATTAATTTAATTTCACTGACTTCTCCATTATCATCGAAAATAACAAGCACAACTGCATAGGTATTGATTCCTGACTGGCTCTAGGTTTCAGGACACTCAAGATACTCCGCCAAGTGATCTTGTATGTATTGTTGTTTTTCTGAAGTTAGTTTCTCAAAGCTTATTGAAAGGTTTTCTTGCGCATTGAGTAAACTAGAAAAGCCAATTACGGAAATAAAAAGCATTAATTTTCTAAGCATTCTGAACAATCAACTTTACCGTTTTTTTGCGGTGAATTTTACCGTTTTCAGTTTCCATAAATTCATCCACATAACATACTTCTTTCGGAGCTTCGTATTTGCTTAAGTCTGTTCGCATATCATTCATGATTTCGGCTTCGTCGACTTCTGAAAGTGGTTGGCTTTCCAGTACTAATATGACTCGCTCGCCTAAATCTTCGTCCTTCAACCCTGCTATGAAAAAGCGTGTATTGAACAAAGGTTTTATGATTTTCTCTAGAACCTCAGGAATAATTTTCATTCCACCACTATTGATGAGGTTGTCGGCCCGGCCCATCCAGTGAAAAGAACGATCATCAACCATGGTTACGATATCGTTTGTGATGGTTGGGTTGGTAGGCAATGCTTCGGAATGAATGACTAAACAGCCACGATCATCCAACTCAATATTAATTGTTTCGAGAATCTTGAATGGTTCGCGTTCTTTGGTTCCGCTTATTCGCCTAAGAGCTACATGCGAAATGGTTTCCGTCATTCCAAAGGATTCGTAAATTTCATTCGGCCAAACACGAAGTTTAGCTTCCAAAGTGTTGTCCACATGTCCTCCACCAATAATGATTTTTTCCACTTTCTGCCAACGTGCGGTTGCTTCATCATCTTTTGAAATAGAGCTCATCTGATACGGTACTACTGCTGCAAAAGTCATGTTAACACCCGATGGTAGTTCTGGTTTTGCGGTGTTGTCCGTGATATATAAGTCTAAGTCACCAATAATGGTGCGTGCTATCATCATTTTACCACCGATAAATCGGTTGGGTAGGCAGAGCAAGGCACTATTCCCTGGCTTAAGATTAAGGCTGCTAAGCGTTCTCTCAGCGCTCGCTAGGATTTGCTCTTTTTTGATTTTTATGTTCTTTGGACGTCCCGTACTACCAGAAGTTCGGGCCTCAACCCATTCCTTTCGATTGCTCCAGTCAACCACAAATTCTAGAATTTCTTCTAAATTTCCGATGCGATATCCTTCTTGCAATTGCTGCTGCGCATATGCACGCCATCCTTGCAAAGATCGCTTTGTTCCGTTAATACTTAATGATTTGAAATCCCTCCAATCGCTCATGTTAGTATAGGGTTAAAGTTCCATCTGTGTTTGGGGTTTGTAAACAAAAATTGGCCTTGAATATATAAAGGAGAATTGAGATTGTTGGTGTATAATCCACCAGTGCCTAATCCTTGGGGCATACTAACGTTTTTTCGGTAGGCGTATTGCGCAATAGTATCGAGACCTACGTTGCTTTCTAAGGCAGATGTTAGCCACCATCCAATTCTTGTCTTTTCGGCCATTTCAATGATTTTATCACACATTTCAAGTCCACCCAATAAACTTGGTTTGAGAATTATGTATTGTGGATTGATGGTTTCCATCATGTTCAATAATTGACTTTCATTCAATCCAATCAGTTCTTCGTCCAGTGCAATTGGAATAGGCGAATTTGAGCATAATTGAGCCATTTCTTCCCATTGATTGCTGGCTATTGGTTGTTCGATGGAGTGAAGGTTATACTTGCTAAGCTGTTGAAGTTTTTGTAAAGCATCTGAGGCCGAAAAGGCCCCATTTGCATCCACTCTTAGTTCTAGCTCTTGGTGGTTGTATTCGCCTCGTATCCAGTGAAGCAGATCTAGTTCTGTGTTAAAGTCAATTGCTCCAATTTTGATTTTAATGCAAGTGAATCCCGCAGACACTTTCTCCTTGATTTGATTTTTCATGAAATCAACTTCTCCCATCCAAATCAGGCCGTTTATTGGAATGCCTTTTTTTTCAAGTTGGAAGTCCTTGCTTTGTTGTTTGCCATTTTGTGCCTTTTTGAACTCAATCATTTCAAGACCAAATCGTATGGCTGGAAATTGACTGAGATCGACAGCATTTGTTTTGATAGCCGCACAAAGCTCATCGAGTTTGGCTTCAATTTCTAGGACAGGATCGGGACTTAAGCCTTCAATAATACTGCACTCACCCAATAGGGGTTGATTGGACTCGCTTTCTCGATAGATTAGGAACCATGAGTCTTTAGTTCGCAACACACCCCTTGATGTGCCGCTAGGCTGATTAAACTGTAGTGTGTATTTTTTCCATGAGAGACCCAACAGCGCGAATATAACTTGTGTGATTTGCTTCGCGAAAAGAAAAACGAAGGGATGATTATAACTCAGGGCTAGCCTTCTACGTACACACCCATATTACTGAATTTCTCAATCCTAGCCTTGGTTCTCAGCTCTGGCTTTGTACGCTTCAATGAATCATATTGCGCAAGGATTTCCTTCTTCACGTTTTCGAATGCCTCTACTGGATTGGTATGCGCTCCGCCTAAAGGTTCAGCAATAATGCCATCAATGAGACCATTTTTGAGCATATCGTCTGAAGTAAGCTTCAGTGCATCTGCGGCCTGCTCTTTGAAATCCCAACTTCTCCATAAAATAGACGAACATGATTCTGGAGAAATTACAGAATACCAGGTGTACTGCATCATTAATACCTTATCCGCGACACCAAGACCCAATGCTCCCCCAGAAGCCCCTTCTCCAATTACGATTGCAATCACAGGTACATTAAGATTGAACATCTCAAAAATGTTTCGTGCTATAGCTTCACCTTGTCCTCGCTCTTCCGCTTCTAGACCTGGGAAAGCTCCTGGAGTGTCAATTAAACAAACAATGGGTTTATTGAACTTTTCCGCCATGCGCATCAATCGCAGTGCTTTTCGATAACCCTCAGGGTTCGCCATTCCGAAATTTCGGTATTGACGCATTTTGGTGTTGATGCCTTTTTGCTGTCCAACGAACATGAATGTCTTACCATCAATACTCCCTAATCCTCCCACCATCGCCTTGTCATCTCGCACTCCTCGATCTCCATGCAATTCGATAAAATCACCACCAGTAATTGCTTCAATATATGCTAGGGTATACGGTCGTTCTGGATGACGACTTACCTGCACCTTTTGCCAAGGTGTGAGGTTCTTGTAAATTTCTTTTCGAGTGGCAGCGACCTTTTGCTCTAATTCCTTAATGGATTCGGACGATTTGAGTTTACTCTTCTCTTTAACCTGCTCAAGTTTATGAAGTTGCTCAACAAGTTCTTCAATCGGTTTCTCAAAATCTAAATAAACAGCCATAATTATCGGTTTTAAGGGTGGCCAAAGTTAGAATTTGATTGCATAGACCAAGCATTCATTGCTCAATGTCTTGTAATGTCTCAACCACGCCAATAGCCAACTTCTTTTTTGCATTTTGAATGCAGTGCGAGTTTGAATATTTTCCAAGAAAATCAATTTTTTCAAGCGATATTGAATGGTCGATGACTTCTGTCTTCAATGAATTAAAATGATCTAAAAGAAATGCCCTATTCGCCATTGCAATTTGATCTAATGCTTTTTTTGATAGGTCCTTCATTCCTTTTGAATTAAAAGGCACAAAATGAATAATTGTGTTCCAACCTTCGTTTTGAGCCAAGTTGATAATATCGAAATAGATGGAAAGTTGCGCTAGCTGCTAGGTGTTCATGCTAAAGGCCCCTGTTTATAAGGGTGTAGTGCATTCACAATCTTATCCTTATGAGGTTAAGTGATTGAGGTTTGCTAGTTGAATACACTCTTTAGCTTCTTTCACATCATGCACTCTCAAGATTTTCGCCCCATTTAGAAGAGCGATCATATTTAAAGCGCTCGTTCCGTTAAGCGCATGTGAAGCTTGTATACCTAGGATCTTGTTAATCATGCTTTTTCGACTCAAACCAGCTAAGATTGGATATCCCAGTGAGTTGAATTTATTCATTTTGTGCAGTAGCTCATAGTTATGCTCAAGGGTTTTGCCAAACCCAAACCCAAAGTCAAGAATAATGTCTTTTACTCCCATCATTTTGAGACGATTAATTCTAAGGAGAAAAAACCGAAAAACATCGTCAACTACTGAGTCATAAATTGGATTGTCTTGCATAGTTTGAGGTGTACCTTGGATATGCATCATCACATATGGCAATTGTAAGTCGGCAATTGCTCGAAACATGTCATCATCCATAGTGCCACCGCTTATATCATTGATCATGGTCGCACCTACCTCAGCGGCTTTTATAGCGACTGAGCTTCTAAATGTGTCTGCTGAAATTATAATGTCAGGAAAGCGCTCTTGAATAGCCTTAATAGCTGGTATTAAGCGCTCAAGTTCCTCAGATTCGGAAATCATTTTCGATGTGGGTCGAGTACTTACTGCACCAATATCAATTATGTCAGCTCCGGCATTAATGTGCAATTCAGCCCGAGTCAAGGCTTGGTTCACATTGGTGTATTTACCTCCGTCATAAAATGAATCTGGAGTTACATTGAGAATCGCCATCACCTTTGGTACAGATAAATCTAGCAACTTAGTTCCACAATTCAGGGTCGATTTGATAGGGAAAGTTTTATTTTGCAGCTCACGCATAGCCCGCGAATATAGATGGAACAAACCCTTGTACAATACGATGCTGCACTCGATAAGTGCAGAGATGTTTTTTTGAAAAAGACCAAAGATTACGGCACAGCCTGGCGAATACTCCGGCCAAAATCATTAACGGATCAAATATTTATCAAGGCGCAAAGGATCAGAACGATCGAGGAAACAGGCGAAAATAAAGTAGGCGAAGGCGTGATTGATGAATTTGTTGGTATCGTCAACTATTGCATCATGGTTCAATTGCAATTAGAGATTGGGGCATCTGATGAGCAAGATTTAGGCTTTGAAAAGGCTGATCTGCTTTATAATGTTAAAGCTAACCTGGCTCGAGAATTAATGATCAAAAAGAACACGGACTACGGTGAAGCTTGGCGCGATATGCGAGTGAGTTCCTTAACCGATCTTATTTTAATGAAAATTCTTCGTACTAGACAAATTGAAGATAATGATGGTAAAACGCTGATTTCGGAAGGGTTAGATGCTAACTATTTAGATATGATGAATTATGCACTTTTTGCTTTGATAAGGTTGGCGTAATACCTCATGAATTTCTCTCTGAAAAATATCCTTTTCATTCTAGCTCCTGGTGTATTAGGTGTGTTGCTTTATGCGAATACATTTAATCATGGTTTTGTATTAGATGATGAAGATGTCATAGTTCGAAATAGTATCGTAGAGCAAGGTGTAGGTGGATTTGGAGCGATTTGGAGCACGGAATATAGAGATGGGTTTTCAACGGAAAGCGGTAGCCTTTATCGCCCGCTTTCGTTAACCTTATTTGC
>CALKOP010000098.1 GCA_938091155.1 uncultured Flavobacteriales bacterium
ATAATCCTCCTCTATTGATCCGGAGAATGGACCATGTACAGAATCATTACGCAAAAGGTTCGCTCTTTTTGTTAATTGAGAGGCGTCCATTTTTCTTACAACAATTGCTCTAAGTCTAAGTTGTTGACCTTTTCCTGCCTGCTTAACTAATTCGCGAGCAGCTAAACGGCCAATGCGACCAAAACCGAAGAGAACAACATCCTTTGGTTGTAAAGATTCATCGTCAGAGATGGAAAAAGTTGATAGTTTATCTTGCAGAAAACTGGACATGGAATCAAAGTTGTCTTGTTCCATTTGCCACTCCGAGCTAAGTCTTCCAATATCAAGTTTAGACGGAGCAATATCCATTTTCAGAAGTTCTTCTGCTAATGCTGCTGAGTTTTTGACTGTAATAGGACGTTTTACAACAGAATTCGCGTATTCATGTAGCTGCAGTAATTCCGAGATACCCGCATCTGTCATCGTGTTTCTAAAGAGAACTAACTCAATCCCTTTGTTATACAGAAGCTGCCCAACACAGTGTTGAAGTTTAACTGCTTCTTTTTCGTGACTTAAATACTCATTAAAGTGATTTTGGTAATTGTCCTTCACCATGTTTTCGACTGCTGTCTTACTCATCCCAATTAAGTGTTTATTAAAGAATGATTTCGTGTTTGATTTTTAAATGAAAAAAGGCCGCAAAAGCGGCCTTAAAGTTATTCTCCTAAGTACATTTTCAGGAGTCGGCTTCTCGAATGTTGACGTAACCTTCGAATTGCTTTCTCTTTGATTTGTCGAACGCGTTCTCTCGTCAAATCAAACTTATCTCCAATTTCTTCAAGCGTTAATCCGTGGTTCATTCCAATTCCAAAGAATAGACGAATTACGTCTCTTTCTCTTTCGGTCAAGGTTTCTAGAGATCTTTCTATTTCAGTTTGTAACGACTCACGCATTAAGTCTCCATCCGCACTTGGAGATTCGTTATTGCTTATTAAATCTAGTAAACTGAAGTCTTCATCTTCCTTCAATGGAGCATCAACTGAAACGTGACGACCAGAAACGCTCATAGTGTCCTTTACTTTCTCTTCAGGAAGCTCAAGAGCCGAAGCCAACTCATCCGCTACAGGTGGTCTCTCAAATCTCTGTTCAAGTTGAGCGTATGCCTTGTTTATTTTATTCAACGAACCGACTTGGTTAAGCGGCAGGCGAACAATTCTTGATTGTTCCGCAATAGCCTGAAGAATGGATTGTCGAATCCACCAAACAGCATAAGAGATGAATTTGAAACCTCTCGTTTCATCAAATCGTTGTGCAGCTTTAATAAGTCCAAGATTTCCTTCATTGATTAAGTCAGGAAGGGTAAGACCTTGGTTTTGATATTGTTTAGAAACTGAAACAACGAAGCGGAGGTTAGCTCGAACCAACTTCTCTAAGGCTCTTTGGTCACCTTTTTTTATTCGCTTTGCGAGTTCAACTTCTTGTTCCGCGTTGATCATATCTTCACGGCTGATCTCTGTCAAATACTTATCCAGAGACTGACTGTCTCGATTAGTAATCGACTTGGTAATTTTTAATTGCCTCATTTCTTAATTTCCTCTCTGTATTGGTTAGCCCAGAAACGGGCTTGCAAAGGTAAAGTATTTTACCTCTCGATGAACATTATTGAATTGTTCAAATGATCTAAACGATATTACTTATGTAAACGTAAGTTGGGTTTTATTGTTTCATTTATAGCCCAAACCCATAGTAAGCTTTTTTGCTATCGGGGTAAATACCTTCTATTAATACACCACCCTGTTTTGATTCAAGAAGTTCAAAAAAATGAGCTTTACTCTGCACGTTTTCATCATCAAGTGATAATATTATAAATCCTTTAGATATACCTGCTGAACGCAGTTTCCCAGCCTTTAACTCCACAATACGCACACCATTGCTAATTTCAAGTTCAGTTTTTGTTTCATCACTTATATCCTCGAACAACCCTCCAAGTTTTTCATGTAGCTCCAATTCCTCTTTATAAGAAACCTCGGCTTCTCCAAATTGGTTTCTCAATACCACAGGTATTTCAATGAGCTTCTCGTCTCGGGTTATTGCAATTAATACTTGATCGCCTGGTCTAAACCTACTAACCTGTTCTTGGAGCTCAGTTACATTCGACACTTTTTGTTCCGCTACTTTAACAATGACATCACCATGTTTTAAACCGGCATGTCTTGCAGCACCACGATCCATTGTTTCAGCAATGTAGACTCCAATCAGGCTTTGAAGTCCCTCTTCTGATGCTAATTTTTGATCTACGTTTTTAATACTGACACCGAGATATCCACGTTGAACGGTACCAAACTCAATCAAGTCTTTCACAACTTTGGTAACAATGTTGACTGGTATTGCAAAACTATAGCCTGTATAAGAGCCGGTATTTGATTTGATTGCTGCATTAATACCAATGAGTTCACCGTTTGTATTAACCAATGCACCTCCACTATTACCGGGGTTTACAGCAGCATCAGTCTGAATAAATGACTCCACGGCATTTATTCCATTTGGACCATTTGCAAGAATGTTAATGTCTCGTCCCTTTGCACTTATTATGCCTGCAGTTACAGTCGATTCTAAATTGAATGGATTTCCTACGGCAAGGACCCATTCACCTACTCTTACATTGTCACTATTACCGGATTCAATTTTGGGTAAATCAACATCCTCAATTTTTAAAAGGGCTAAATCAGAGCTGGGATCCTGTCCAATGACTTCCGCGACATAGACTTTATTGTTGTTCATAGCAATTTCAACTTTTGAGGCACCATCAATTACATGATTGTTTGTGACGATATATCCGTCTTCTGAAATAATTACTCCAGAACCAGCGCCCGCTCCAATTCGAGGAGGTTTTTGATAAACGCCGTCGCCAAAAAAGAAATGACGTATTGGATCGAATGTATAATAACCACCATCTAATTCAAAAGTTGTTTTTACATGCACTACTGCATCCACAGTGCGTTGTGCTGCATCTGTAAAGTCTATTGCTAAAGTGGGCGGTGCGTATTTAACCTGTTGAGCCTTCGCCTGATGCTGCTCTCTAAGTTTATCAATTTCCAATTCTGTTTTTTGATTACTCCTTTCGATTCCAAGCATCAGTGTAATCGCAATTACGCTACACATAAATGATGCCGCGACATACCCTAAATTCTTTTTCATTTCAAATCGATTTTAATTGTTATCCAAAGAAACTCACTTGTTATTTGTTTTGTTTTACGTGCTGTGTTAATATATGTTAGACCCTGGTGTAGAATAGTCGATCATAATTTCGGAGGTTTGAAGTATAAATTAGCATATGCAAATTCCTTTTTCAAAATATCATGGTGCGGGTAATGACTTTGTGATCGTGGATAATCGTGATGAAAAAATTAGGTTTGAACAAAAACAAATAGAGTGGTTATGTAACCGTCATTTTGGAATTGGTGCCGATGGATTAATGTTGTTACAGTCTGATTACAAAGCAGATTTTAGAATGATTTATTTTAATTCTGATGGGAATCAAAGTAGTATGTGCGGTAATGGAGGTCGCTGTCTTGTTGCATTCGCATTTTCATTGGGCGTAATTGGTGAAAAAACGAACTTTCAAGCTGTCGATGGAATACATTGCGCAAATGTCATTTCCTCGGATACAATTGCGCTACAAATGACAGATGTTGAGCTTGTTGAAGAGCTAAATAATGGCGATTATTTATTGGACACAGGCTCACCACATTATGTGCGTTTTGTGGAGGATGTAATGAACATTGACTTAAAAGAAAACGCTCATGAAATTCGGTATTCTGATCGGTTTGCGGAGCAAGGTGTTAATGTGAACTTCGTGTCTTATAATGGGGTTGAATTGCTTATAAGGACATATGAACGCGGGGTTGAGGACGAAACGCTAGCCTGCGGCACAGGTGTGACAGCAGCGGCAATTGCAGCTCATAAAAAGGGCCTAGTAGGCACAACAGTTGGATTAAAAGCAGTTGGGGGAGATTTAAGTGTGAACTTTGAGGTTTCAACCGATGGATATTCAAATGTTTGGAAAACAGGTCCAGTTCAACTTGTATTCACCGGTAATATTGACTTGTGATTATTCAAGGTGATGCATTTAGGTTGAGACAAGCTGAAAAATCAGATATACAGGCTATTTTTCAATGGGAAAATGATGTAGCTAATTGGTTTGTAAGTGACACTGTAGCTCCATATACTTTGGCTGATATCGAAGAATTTATCTTGGATAGAAATGACATCTTCATGTCAGGACAAATGCGGATGATTATAGAAGATGAATCAATAAACCCAATTGGGTGTATAGATTTTTTCGATTTCAATCCCAAAAACAGAAGAGTAGGAATTGGTATTTTGATAGATGAGAAACATCGGGGCAAGGGATTTGGTAAGAAGGCAGTCAAGCTTGCAACCATTTTTGCACTTGAATCACTTGATGTAAAGGGAGTGTATGCAGAAGTTGCAGAAAGTAATATTGTAAGCCAGCGCATATTCGAAGGCTGCGGATATGAGAAAAGCGGCATTAAACTCTCTTGGCTTTGGGATGGAGATGCCTACCAAAATCAAATATTCTATCAGCGCATAGATAAATGAAACTATGGAAGTTTATACTGGGGGTTATTCTTGCAATAATCGTTGCGAGTGGCTGGCTATCATGGGACTATGGCCAGCGTTTTTTTGAGCCAAATGTCAGTTTGAATCAATCATCGGTTGAAATCTACGTGCAATCTGATTGGGACATTGATGATCTGATACTTGAGCTTTGCTCACATGAGTTTATTCTGGATAGCAATAGTTTTCGTTGGGTTGCCGAATACAAAAAATACAATGAACACGTTAAACCAGGAAGGTATCTACTCATTGATGGTATGAATAATAACCAGCTCGTAAATGTGCTGCGTAGTGAAAATGAACCGATTCAGATTGTTGTAAGGTCTGTTAGAACAAAGGAAGAATTAGTGAGCTCTGTCAGTTCATTATTAGAGTTGGATAGTACAGCGCTGATGGGACTATTAAGTAATGATGGATTTTGTCAGCGATATGGGTTCAATTCGGCTACTATCTTCACCTTGTTCATACCCAACACATATGAGTTTTATTGGAATACGTCAGCCGAAGAGTTTTTGGAGCGTATGGCAAGAGAGTATAAGAGATTTTGGACAGACGATAGAAAGGATAAAGCGACTGTTTTGGGGCTTTCACAGTCAGATGTAAGTGCGCTAGCAAGTATTGTGCAATCGGAGCAAGCAGCGCATGTTGACGAACGTCCGATTGTAGCAGGTTTATATTTAAATCGACTAAGAAAGGGAATGCGATTAGAATCAGACCCAACACTAATACACGCTCTTGGCGACTTTACAATAAAACGAGTGCTTAATATTCATAAACAGGTCGAAAGCCCTTATAACACTTATAAATATGTTGGCTTACCACCAGGGCCAATTCTTTTACCAGAAACCACCTCAATTGACGCAGTGCTAAATGCCAGTGAGCATAGTTATATTTTCATGTGTGCTAAAGAAGATTTTTCAGGTTACCATAATTTTTCAGTAAGCTATAGAGAGCATATAAACAATGCCAAGCGGTATCAACGGGCGCTTAATAAGAGGAATATTTATAGGTAATTAGTAGCCTCTTTTAATACGTCTTTCTTTCTTTTTCAGGCTTTTGTGAGCTGTAACAGTTTGTTTGTGCTTTCGCTTTTGAGAGCCTCTGTGTATATCACATTTTATAACACCACAACATTTGTTTTTCTTCCGATATGCGTTGCCGCCATCTAAAATCATACAAGATTGTGTAATAAAGACAATGATCAATGAAATTCCTAAAAGCCGAATAAAATAACGTCCCATACAAGCGAAATTATGGATGTTTTAAATGCAAAACGCAGGCCATTAATCTCCGAGATGATGAATGTTGCGAGTTAGGAGTGATAAATCGAACAACAGGATTTGTGATTTGATGTATTTAGCATTTGCATTATAGGCTTGTTCGTTTTGTTGTGTTGTCCAGATTGTATCCTGATTCGGGAAGATTACTCCAGGCTTTATTTTTGGTAAATCTAAGTCAACACCTCTTGGGTCGTATCCAACCCATGCTTTTTCCCCCAAGGTCACCAACATAAGGTTTTTTAGATACCCCGCCTTATTATCAATGAACCAAATACTAAATGGTAGACAAAAAACAGTTAGAATGGATATAATCACATTTGATACCACTTTTTTTCGATAAATCGCTTTAAGGTTTAAATTGTAGAATAAATTCCCATCATCATACTTGTGACTTTTGATAACCACGTTTGGGCCAATAATCCAATCTGAATTCAATATTTTAACCTGCAGGGACAGAGTTTTTGAAGCTTTAATGATTCTGACTACTTCGGAATATGGAGTTATTCTGGGGTCTATTATAATTTCCTCTACCTTGAATTCCTTTGATGCTAAGCTTAGATTGTCCATTTGGGCAATAAAGCCATCTGCCCTTTCCTTATTCAAAGAAATGCCGGCTATGAATTCATTTGGGATCTCGGTTTTTTCTAAAAGCTGACTTGTTGCTTTAAGAGATTCCGCATCGCCAATTACTAAACGTCTGGATGCGAAAATGTCGCCAATCACAAAAGTGTTACTGAATGTTTTTGCAGAAATGATGCGCCATAGTACCCCAATTCCTAATGAGGCGAATGATCCTATCAATAGAACAGCTCGTGAAAACCTGAACGTTTCAGGTAGTAAGGCATAAATCGTTAAAAGGGTGAGAGTTCCTGTAAACCACCCTCTAAAGAGCCGCCTCCATTTCAACGGTAAGTCGTGACTTCCTGTAAGGTTTAAAACTATCGCGAATATTGCAGAATAAGCAGGGAGAAGGATTGCAATGAAAGATTCCGAGAAATCTTTATGTGCAAATGATTCATAGAAAATAGCGGATTGTAGAAAGGTGAAATAAATTACGATGAAATCTACTAGTAGCTGCCAATACCTACCTAACATCCTGCGCCCAAGGGCGATAAATGCTCTAAGGTAAATAGCAATGTTTATGAGCGCAATGAAAGTTGAGGCACTTCCTTTATCAAAGTGTTTTTTGGCGAAAATTATCATCGCCCTATAGAAGACAAACACATAATTTACACTGTCCTTTTTTGTGCTTTCTCCTTTATAATGAATGATGGTGGTGTCAGCGAAATAAATGTTCTTATATCCAGCCTTTATAATGCAGTAGCTTAGATCAATGTCTTCGCCATACATAAAGTAGTCTTCATCTAGGAATCCGATTTTTTCGAGAACCGCTTTCGGCATCATTACATAGGCTCCACTTAAAACATCTACTTCATGATCCTGATTCATATCAAGATATCCGAGATGATATTTTCCAAATCGTTTTGAATTTGGAAATAAACTAGAAAGTCCAAAGATCTTATAGAATGCAGCCATCGGTGTTGGCAGGCCTCGTTTACTTTCTGGAAGAAAGATGCCGGATCCATCCAGCATTTTCACACCTAAGCCACCTACATCAGAATGCGCAATTAGATAATTAACACAGGATGAAAACGAGTTTTCCTGTACGACTGTGTCTGGGTTTAGTAATAGAATATACTCACCCTTACTGTGTTTAATTCCTACATTATTTGCACTGGAAAAACCAATGTTTTTATCTAAATACAAATACTCAATTTCAGGAAATTTGTTCTGCATCATCTCGGAACTCCCATCAATAGAAGCGTTATCCACGACAATGATCTCCATGTCCAAGCCAATTGAGGCCTTCAATGCTGATCTCAGACAGTTTTCAAGAAAATACTTGACATTGAAATTGACTATAATGACACTAAGTTTCATATCCGGTGGCTGATTTGATTAAAAAATCGGCTAGTCAATATATTAGGCGGTTTTGAAAGATGATTCGTACGGCAGTCGAGAAATAATTGATCGTCCTAATGTCACCTCATCAGTGTATTGCAGGTCATTGCCAACCGCTACGCCGCGAGATAGCGAAGTGATTCGAACGTTTTTACCGGTGAGTTTTTTGTATAAATAAAAACAAGTAGTGTCGCCTTCCATAGTAGAGGGTAAGGCGAAAATTATCTCTTTTATACAATCAGCAGAAGCCCTTATTGTTAAAGATTCTACGTGTAAATCGGAAGGAGAAACTCCATCCATAGGACTTATCACACCATCTAAAACATGATATACTCCATAAAATTGGCTGGTGCTTTCAATGGCAAGTAAATCTCGAAGGTCTTCGACCACACAGATTGTAGACTTATCTCGTTTGGGGTGGGCGCAAACTTGGCAAATGTCCTCGTCTGCAATGTTGTGACAAATTCGGCAAAAGTTCAATTCTGATACTAAACGCTGAATAGACGTCCCGAAATCCAGACCCGTTTTCGGTTGCAGTTTTAATAAGTGCAAAGCATATCTCATTGCTGTTCTGCGTCCAACACCAGGTAGACTTTCGAAATGTTCAACGGTTTTTTCTAGAAGTTTGGATGGTAATTCCATTGAGGCGAAAGTAGTTGCTTCCATTAAATCTATCACTTGAAAATCATGCTTGAAAAATCTAGAAAATAGATATTGACAATTCGCCTGAAGATTGCTCTAATTCTACTTTTGCGTGTTAATTTAATAGTTTAAATATAATGGCTAGTACAATGGCGAAAAGCGGTCGTTACAAATGGCTTTGGTGTATTTAATCCATCCACTGCAGTAAGTGCTAGAGGGGCGTTCTTTTTAAGAATTCTTAAGGCTAGATGATTTCCCCGGATCTCCTAAAACATATACATGTGCCTTGAAAACGCCAATAGGGGCAATGATTGCTTGTGGTAATAATGATCAAGGCGCGTTGTTAGATGAGGTGTATATATGGAATTCGTATCATGATTCGTGGGTGAAGTCACTGATCTCATATCCAAAATCAGTCAGAGGTGTCGAAGGTTTTGTTATTGACAACAAAGCCATGTTTATTGGTGGACTAACTGAAAATTACACTCGAGTGCCAGCAGTTTACCAATTAAATTTTTCTTCAGTATTATTCGAGGAGGAGCTTGTTATATGGCCGAATCCGGTGAGGTATGACGCCAGTGTTTCATTCAAGCTTCGAGACGATTGTGTTGGTTGTCAGCTTGAAGTTTTTGACTTGAATGCGAACCTTATAGAAATCAAAAAAGATCACACGATTGGTGAGTTTATAAAATTCAGAACGATCGGACTAGACAATGGGGTTTACTATATCAGGCCTGCAACCAATAAACGCATATTTAGTTCAAAGCTGATAGTTATAAAATGAAAAAGGCCCAAACTGTAGATTGAGCCTTTTTCATTTTATTCAATTTCAATTTAGAAGCCAAGTTTCGGTGTTGGCATATTCTCTAGCAAAACTCCGACACAAAAAAGGCTTTCTGGATCGATTTCTTCATTTTTCTTTCCCTTTTCCTTACCTTCTTCAGGAGGCGGGCCTGGGGCAGTAATTCGGACAATAATTTTCTTTGTTACCTCACTGCTAAATTCGAAGAACATAGGAAGACTGGCTTCCTCTCCTGATTCTTCATCCACAGGAACATCGAGTGCCGATGACTCGCTATCAAATAGAACATCTTTTGATCGTCCATCAATCACTTTGAATTTTATTAGCTCCTCAACATCGTTGTCTTGACATAGGCTAATTCTATAATCTTGGCCAGCATGTGAAACAAAAACTAAGTCACTGGTGTGCCCTAAGACGAACATACCGCTTTTTGATTGTGTGTTGTATCTCATGTATGGATCATCGGATCCATTACACTTTTTCTTGTGAAAGTTCTTGCATTCCTGCGCGTGTAATGAGCCAGACAGCATTGCACTTAGGATGATTATTGTTCCAATTCGATTTCTCATTCTAGCCTTATTATCCTTGATTAGGGTTGGTGAAAGAGTTACGGTATTCAGCTGTTGATGCTTTAAGGTCAGTAAACTCTCCCTCAGTTATGATAATGCGATTTCCGCCAAGTACGTTTCGATCACTCTCTTTGCTGATTTGTTCAGAAACACTTTCTTCGACTAGCATATTAAAAATGTCCGTAATTGCTTGCAACTCCTGTTGCACCTCTTGAATTCTAGGTTCTTCGTTAAATATGTTCAAGTAGTCAAGTACATTCTCCATTACTAGTTTCTGATCTGCGATTCGCTGTACCATAGGGTTGGAGCTATCGAATTCACTTACCATATTAGTTAGAATGTAGATGCTCTCAATAAAGCCGCCAGTAGCAATAATAGCCAATGTAGAACCTTTTTCACCTTCTTCTAACTGTGCAATAATGCGTTGATATGAACTTGAGGAAATTATTTCTAAAGAATCGGCATTATCCATATTACTCTTCACTCGATCAACCATTATTTCATCGAAAACATAGGATATGCCAAGATCATCACCAACCTTCCTAAGGTTATCAAAATTAGTTATAGATTCTTGAAATTTCTCATAAGAAGCAGTGTAAGCGATGTCCGCTGTTAGTCGACCAAAGTTGAGTGCTTGTATCTTTGATGAATTGTAGTTTACAGATGAAGTCGCGATTAGGTTCTCCCGAAAAGGTAATTCACTTTCCTTAATAATAGCAAACAATTCATTGGGGCTTGGCACTTGGTACGAATTTCCGCCAGCGGCATCAAATCCCCAGACTTCTGTCTCCTCCTCTAAAAGCATTGTTGAGTCAACAGAGGGAGAATCTGTTGAGCTTGAGTTTTCTTCTCCACCACAAGATACAAGAGCCACAGCGATTACGCTTGTGAGGATAAGGGTTAGGTAGGGTCTTTTCATATTATAAGCGATAATAACACTAATGTCTGAGCGCGACAAAAATATAAATATTTCGATTGATTAAATTTTGCGTATTACCAAATTTTTAAAGGCTCTACCATTTTTCTGTTTTAAGCTCTGCAGCCAAAATAATCGAAATATACGGACGGTTATGCTTCGCTGGAAGTTTTGAACTCTGAAGTGAAATGAAATTTCAATTCGGGGTAGTTTTCCTGGGCCATTTGTAACATCCATGCTGAAGGAGCAAGGAATACAGGATTATCATCCTTATCGAAAGCTACTTCAGATGCTTTGAGCCGGATAAACTCATCAAGCTGTTTATCATTGCTTGTCGTTATCCAACAGGCTTTGTGAAAGTTTTTTGGCACTAGATTACACGAAGCTCCGTACTCATTATTAAGTCGATATCGAATTACTTCAAATTGTAATTCTCCGACCGTACCGATTATTTTTTTGCTGCCTGGTTGCTGTATGAATAGCTGTGCAACTCCTTCGTCTGTCAATTGTCGTACACCTTTTTCGAGTTGTTTTGACTTCATTGGATCAGTATTGATCACTTCTCTAAATATTTCAGGAGAAAAACTAGGAATTCCCTGAAATTCGTAATCGGCGCCTTCAGTAAGCGTGTCTCCGATTTTAAAGCTACCTGTATCGTAAAGTCCTATAACATCTCCTGGGTAAGCTTCTTCGATTCTACTTTTTTCTCGGGCTAAAAAGGAATAGGGATTATTGAATCGTACCTCCTTGTTAAGACGCGTATGGTGAAAAAATTTATTGCGTTCAAACTTTCCAGAACAGATTCGTAGGAAAGCGATTCTGTCTCTATGATTTGGATCTAGATTAGCATGAATTTTAAAAATGAAACCACTAAATTTTTCTTGATATGGGTCTATTAGCCCAATAGTGCTTGGTCTAGGAAGCGGAGTAGGAGCCAACTCCACAAAAGTGTCGAGCATTTCTTTAACACCAAAATTGTTCACTGCACTTCCAAAAAAGACAGGAGCTATTTTACCGGATAAATAATCTTCACGATCAATTTCCTCATAAACTCCATCTACCAATTCAACATCTTCTCTGAGTTGATCTGCATCAGCTCCAAGAATTTCATCCAATACAGGGTTGTTTAGGTCTTCAAAAGAAACAACCTCTGTGCTCATCTTAGTTTTATTCGCCTCAAATAAATTAAGGTCGTGAGTGTGCAAGTTGTATACACCTTTAAATGACTTTCCTCTATTAATTGGCCAACTCAGAGGTC
The DNA here is from genome assembly GCA_938091155.1 of uncultured Flavobacteriales bacterium. Taxonomy (GTDB): domain Bacteria; phylum Bacteroidota; class Bacteroidia; order Flavobacteriales_G; family Salibacteraceae; genus SHAN690. The sequence continues at coordinate 12,050 of CALKOP010000098.1, forward strand.
GAACTTTTATGTTTAAATGACTCTCTAACTCATCAAGTAAGTCAAAGGGATCGCGGCCTTCCAAGTCTAACTTATTGATAAAGATTATAATCGGCGTATCTCGCATCCGACAGACTTCAGTAAGACGCTTTGTTTGTTCCTCAACCCCATTTACACTATCAATTACGAGGATTACACTATCAACCGCAGTCAGAGTTCTGTAAGTGTCTTCTGCAAAATCCTTGTGACCTGGGGTGTCTAAGAGATTAATCAAATGATCTTGGTATTCAAATGACATTACCGAGGTGGCAACAGAAATACCCCTCTGTCTTTCAATTTCCATGAAATCAGAAGCCGCAGTTTTCTTGATCTTATTAGACTTAACAGCTCCAGCAGTTTTGATTGCCCCTCCAAAAAGAAGTAGCTTTTCTGTTAAAGTAGTTTTTCCAGCATCTGGGTGAGAAATGATGCCGAAAGTCTTTCGTTTATTAATTTCTGCTGAGTACTTCAATTAGCTTAATTCAAATTGTCCGAGATGATGAGCCATGTGCTTTGATTGAAATTGCATCGAACCTTTAAAGTCAAGCTCTCCAAATACGGGATGTGCTTCGATTGCTGTTGGGTTATTAGAATGATACTCGAAGAAAGATATCATCTCATTTTCCAGTTGGGCTATTGCGGCAGATAAGTCAGGCTTTCTCAGCGGAGCCAGTCCATCACCAAATACTAGATTCGTGATATTTTGGGCATACGAGATGTCGCTAAATAAGAACCGTCTTCGTTTTTCAAGCTCTTCTCCCCTAGATGTGACACCCGCACGCGTGTGACCATTTGATATTCGGCATGAACCTACGTTATACTCCGCCATATGCTTAGGTGTCATTAATCCCCAGAACGTTATGGCAGCAGGGTCCAGCGAATGGAGCTGCGATGGAATTGATAAAAACTTGTCCTTATCCCAGACCATATTAGAATCGCTCGTCTGAAGCGAAGAAGAATTCACCTTCTATGGATGCATTCTCATCACTATCACTTCCATGCACTGCGTTCTTTGCTTTTGATTCTGCAAACTCTTTTCTGATGGTTCCCTCGGCTGCCTCAGATGGATCTGTGGATCCGATTAGCGTCCTAAAGTCAATAACAGCCTTGTCCTTTTCTAGAATGGCGGCAATTATAGGACCTGAAGACATATACTCAACTAGCTCTCCATAAAATGGACGTTCCTTGTGAACCTCATAAAACACGCCCGCTCGCTCCTCGCTTAATCGGGTTTTCTTCATTGCTACGATTCTAAACCCTGAAGCCTCCATTTTTGCTAGAATAGCACCCGAGGCTCCGTTCTCTACTGCCTCTGGCTTTATCATTGTAAAAGTTCTATTTCCTGCCATGTCTTTGTAATTCAAAAGTGGGCCGCAAAAGTATAAATACGATACTCGTTTTAGGCATTTGTATGATACTAAATTTGCAGCCCGAAATGAAACACATTCTAATTTTTATTGCCTTGGTGTTATGTCAGCCAAAAATTAGTGCAGCTCAAGAAGTAAAGTCCTGGAATGGTCGATTTGGTAAAATAGAATATCTTGATTATCAATCTTCTGGATCCCCAGAAAATTTGTGGATTGTTGACTTACCTAATGGTAAGTCTCGGGATGAATTAGCAACGGATTTGATACCATTGGCTAATAAGCTAAATGCCAAATTTGTTTTGATAGAGTTATCGAAAAGCCCTAGAAAAGCGGTGAATGATGTTTTTTTAAAAAGAGCATGGATGACAGAATCAATTGTTTCACTTACTATGGTGGCGTTTCAGGAAAACGCAGTTGCCTCCTTGGAGCAATCGGAAAACTGCAATCGGTATGTTTTTATTAATCCAGTTTTGGACACAAGTATTAAAAATATGGTGCTTCCAGAAGATCTTTTATTATCTGCAATTCTTGAATCAGATAATGACGAATCAAGATTGATGGTGCAAGAGATGGAGAAAAAAAATATCTGGACGAAACGGGATTACTCGCAACACATTATTTCATTTCCATCAGATGCTTTTATATCAAGTATTAAGTGGATGGATTCATTAAGTTCGATTATTGATGATAGTGCAAGCTATTCTAAGACGCGATCAGATGCGGGGGTGAAAAGCATGGTGCCCGAGGTGATGAGACAGGGTAAACCTATTGAAGTGAAAATTAATGTCATTGAATCTGGAGAATGCCATATTGAGATATTAAACCTAAGTACTCAGGTTGTTTTTTCACAAAAACAGTGGTTAGGTAAAGGAAGTCACATTGTCAAAATTCCCACCAAGAATATTGAATGGGGCGTATATAATTTAGAAATTAACGGAAGAGGATTTGAATCGGTTCAAAAATTCATGATTAGAGGATGATGTATCCATGGGTCAAAATCAATAAGGGACGAGAAAAATCTATAGAGAGATTTCACCCATGGGTGTTTTCTGGTTCGGTGCATTCGGCTGAAAGAGATTTACAAGAGGGTGAAATTGTAAGATTGGTGGATTTTGAAGACGCCTTTTTGGCAATTGGTCATTTTCTCAGCGGATCTTTATCTGTAAAAATTCTTTCATTTAAGGATATTGAGATTAATCAAAAATGGTTTGATGAACGTATTGATGAAGCAGCGAAGCGAAGAATTACACTGAATTTACCATCAAAAATTTCGGATACCTATCGATTAGTGCATGCGGAAGGTGACGGTATGGCAGGTGTTATAATTGATGTCTATGCGAACGTTGTCGTAATTCAGCCCCACAGTTCAGGAATGGAGCAATCACTTGTGTTAATTGTGAATTCCTTGAAGAAAATTGGTTTCACGAAGATTTTGCACAAACCAGTCGGCAAGGAAAAAACAGAAGTGCTTTTAGGTGAAGTAAATGAGAATGTTATGGTTAAAGAGAATGGGGCAAAATATTTGGTGGATCCAATTCAAGGCCAGAAAACCGGGTTTTTTATTGATCAACGGGATAATAGACACCTATTAAGGAAGTATGCTGAAGGCAAGACCGTGCTGAATGTATTTAGTTACACAGGAGGATTCAGTGTTTCAGCATTACTTGGTGGCGCAAAAGCTGCGTGGAGTCTTGATAGTGCTTCTAACGCTTTAGGAATTTGTGACGAAAACGCAAGATTGAATAATGTTGAGGCTAAGCATAAATCTATAAAGGCCGATGCACTTCCATACCTGCAAAATATGCACGATAAATTTGATGTTATTGTGCTTGATCCTCCAGCATTTGCAAAACATAAAAGAGCCCGCCATAATGCGATACAGGCATATCGAAGAATAAATGAAGCGGCTATTAACGCGCTTGAAAATAGAGGGTTGTTATTCACATTTAGTTGTTCTCAGGTAGTAACACAGCAGCTTTTTTATGACGCAGTAGCGAGCGCCGCAATTAACTCTAAACGCAGTGTAAGTGTTCTGCACCGTCTGCGCCAACCCGCTGACCATCCGGTGAGTTTGTTCCATCCTGAAGGTGAATACTTGAAAGGTATGGTGCTGCGTGTTGACTGATTAAGATTGGATTATGCCCACAATAACATTTCATGCCAATTTAGAAGAATTGAGCTCTGATGTATGGCGTTATGCAGTATTTGTACCGTTCGATATTGCCAGTCAATTTATCGTAGGAAATGATAAAAGAGTGATATGCTCAATACTAGGAATAGATCCCTTCAAGTGTGGACTCTTAGGCAATGGAAACGGGGATTACATGGTTGTACCAAATAAGAAAAGAAAGGTATTCTCGATCTCACTATCACTTTAGAAAAGGATAATTCCAATTTAGGGATGGACGTGAGTTCTGAATTCTTAGAAGTTTTATCACAATATGAAGAGGCTAATGAGTTTTTTGAGCTATTGACACCTGGAAAGAAGAGGACTTTAATTTACTGGGTCGACTTTGTAAAAAATTATGAAATAAAAATTAGACGGGCCATTGTTCTTTGCCAACATTTAAAAGATCAAAATGGAATAGCTGATTTTAAAAAAATGAACATGGAGATGAAAACTGCAAATGCCTATTATAAAATGTGTTGAGGCTCAATTTAGAATAGTAATAAGGAATTGTTTAAAAAGACTTTTCTAGCTCAGCCAACGCAGGCACCATTTCTTTCGTTAAAGAGGCGAACCCACCACTCAATGAATTCAAAACCAAATACAAGGAAAAAAGATAGGATATGCTATCAATTTCCCGTAAACCGCCTCATATACTTTAGGTAGCAAGGGCCTGTATGTATTCTGGCATGATCCTATCCTTTCAGTGGATTAAGCAAGATGGAATTGTAATAATTACATCTAATAGTGATTCTGACAACATTGTTGGATTATTGCCAAAAGGAATGATTCCACACATTGAACCACTCATGGATGATTTAGACAATTATTGTATACAATTAGATCGAATAGACTGCACGCAACCTTCGGAATCAATGCGGATATCCATTGATTCTTTGCACCACTTTAGGGTTTAATTTCAAGATCTGAAAACCGAGTCCTTCCCTTAATAAAGTATTGGTAGACAATGGACTTTCGATATATACCAGTAGTTGTATGCTTTTGGATATTTACTTGAATTTCGCGTCTCTTTTTAAGCCACCGCGGCAAAGAGTAAAAGAAACTCCAATGAGCGGTTATAATTGAAAGTGAAGAGCGTGCTTGCCCTCTCATAATCATGTTCGCAAAAGCTAGACCATCCATCAATAGTCTTAATAGAATCAGCCAGAGCACCGAAGATCCAGGTAGATTCTTCACCATCATAATCAGATTGTTTCTGTGATTTCTGAAAACTTTTTGAGGGCTGCCATAAGCGATTACGGCTCCACCTAAATGATACACTTCAGAAGCAGGACAGGCCATCACCTTATAGCCTTGGTTTTTTATACGCCAGCATAGATCAATTTCTTCCATATGTGCATAGAAATCATCATCTAATCCGCCACTGTTTTGATAATGTTCTGCGCGGATAAAAAAGCAAGCTCCTGAAGCCCAAAATATCTCCTCATTATTATCGTATTGACCTTGATCTTTTTCGACCTCATAAAAAATGCGGCCTCTGCAAAATGGGTACCCTTGATAATCCATATAACCTCCGCATGCGCCAGCATATTCAAATTCATCTTTCCTATGCCATGATTTAATTTTGGGCTGCACAATGGCTACTTCAGCGTCATTAGCAAATAAATCGAGTACTGGTTCTATCCATTTGTGACTAACCTCTACATCAGAACTTAATAAGCAATAAATCTCTGCATCAATTTGTGCTAAGCCGAGTTTGTACCCGTTGGTAAACCCCCTATTAACGTCAATCGTAATGACTTTAATTCTGTCGCCATATGATGCAAGATAATCACCAGTGCCATCTGTGGATGCATTGTCAATTACATGGATTTCTACTTCTAGATATTGCGCTGTAGTCTCTACAACTCCGGGAAGGAATTTTTCCAGCAAATCGCGGTTGTTGTAACATAATAGTGCTACTGCAAGTCTTGCGTTTTGTTTGTTCTCTAGCAAAGTTTCTAATTGAGATGCAATGTTACTTAATCACTTTGGCCTTATCCCCAGAAATGATTGGCGATCTCTCAAAAGGAATTGATGGATCAAATATTTTCCGATAAGTTGCCATTTTCCTGATTTTCTTTCCTCCAAGAGCACGTATTATCGCGATCATTTTTGGGTTAAAATCTCCTATCCATGTAATGATTATACCTTGGTATAATTTCTTTTTTTGAATGGTTTGCTCCATGTGTTTGTAAATAAATCCCTCTAATCCTTTCGACTGATATTCTGGATCAATCCCAAAGGCAACGCCAAAGGAGTTAATTCGCTTTTTAGTATACTTAAACCATAAAAACTTCAGCTTTCCAAGCCAGTTTAAGTTATCACCCAAAAACTTGAAGTTTTCATTCAATTCAGGAAGTGAAATATAAAATCCTACTGGTTTTTCTTTGTGATAAGCGAACCAGATAAGTTGCTCGTCTAACACCGGTTTTAATTTATTCATGATGCTCATCGCTTGCTCTTT
>CALKOP010000099.1 GCA_938091155.1 uncultured Flavobacteriales bacterium
TTAACAATTAATGGATATTTAACACTTCCGAAAGGTACAGAGGCTAAAAATTTACCAGTTGTTTTAAATGTTCATGGCGGGCCATGGGCCAGAGATAATTGGGGTTTTAATCCTGAAGTACAATTTTTAGCTAATCGTGGGTTTGCGGTTTTGCAAATGAATTTTAGAGGATCCACATCTTATGGTCGTGCGTTTTGGGAAGCTTCTTTTGATCAATGGGGACTTAGCATGCAAGAAGACGTGCAGGACGGAGCTCAATGGTTGATTGATCAAGGAATAGCTGATGCAGAAAGAATTGCCATTTACGGTGGCAGCTATGGCGGCTACGCCACTCTTCAAGGTTTAGTTAAAGATCCAGAGTTTTACGCTTGTGGGGTCGATTATGTTGGTGTGTCCAACCTGTTCACCTTCATGAAAGGCATACCTCCATATTGGGCACCTTACCTTGCTATGATGCATGAAATGGTCGGAGATCCATCAAACGAAGAAGATTCTTTAAGAATGGCAGCTACATCACCTGCGCTAAATGCAGACAAGATTACCGCACCGCTTTTTGTAGCGCAAGGTGCGAATGACCCAAGAGTTGTAAAATCAGAATCTGATCAAATGGTCGAGGCAATGAAAGCACGAGGTGTTACCGTAGAATATATGGTGAAGGATAATGAAGGACATGGATTCCAAAATGAGGAAAACAAGTTTGAGTTTTACGGTGCGATGGAGAAATTCTTAGGAGAGCACATAGGACAAAAGCAAGAAGAGTCAGAGGCATCAGCCAATAATTAGACCACGAACCCCCATTGAGTTTAGTTCCTTGGGGGTTTTTTATTTCAATACTTTGATTTCAATCCTACGATTTTGGCGCATGCCCATTTCAGATATGTTGGGTGCTATATGCTGTGATTTACCATAACCTTTATACGATAATCGATCTGAGAGCATTCCATTTTCTATCAAATAATCGCGAACAGTCTTAGCGCGTGCCTCGCTAAGCTTTTGGTTAATAACAGCTCCGCCAACATTATCAGTGTGGCCAGCCTTGATTTTAAACCCTTCCTCGCTTTTAACTGGAATGGAAAAACAAAGAATGAGAAAGACAAAAAGAGCTAAACGCATATGTTGTGTTTTTTTGCAAAAAAGCACATGTCAACTTGCTGATAAAAAATCGAATCCCCTATGATTTTTATGAAATCATATATTCACCTCAAATTTATCATACATGCTTAAAATTGACATGCACACCCATATTCTACCTGCCAAATTACCTCGCTTTGCAGAGAAATTTGGTTATGGTGATTTCATCTATTTAGACCAAAGAGAAGATGGAGCGGCTGACATGATAAAGGGTAAGGATTACTTCCGAACCATTCAACCCAATTGCTGGGACGAGCAAATACGGATCGAGGAATACAAGACTAACAACACTCAGGTACAGGTAGTTTGCACTATTCCCGTTATGTTTAGCTATTGGGCAAAACCTAAAGACTGTTTAGAATTATCTCGATTCCTAAATGACCACATAGCCCAGGTTGCAGAAAACAATCCAAAAAATTATGTAGGACTTGGCACGGTTCCTATGCAAGATGCGAACACTGCAATCACTGAATTGGAACGGATCAAGGAACTAGGGCTGCCAGGCATACAAATCGGCAGTAATATCAATGACAAGAACCTTAGTGAAGAAGAGTTTTTTCCCATTTTCAAGGCCTGTGAGGAGCTAGACTTGGCCATTATGGTGCATCCGTGGGAAATGCTGGGCATGCCCAGCATGAAGAAGTATTGGCTGCCATGGCTAGTTGGCATGCCAGCAGAGACATCTCGTGCGGCTTGTTCTATGATTTTTGGTGGTGTACATGAACGACTTCCAAAGCTGCGAGTCTGCTATTCACATGCGGGTGGCGCTTTTATCGGAACCATTGGCCGAATAGAACATGGATTCAATTGCCGACCAGATTTAGTGGCTATTGACAACCCTGTGAATCCTCGTGAGTACCTCGGAAATTTTTGGGTTGATTGCATTACCCATGATGAAAAAGCCCTGAAATACATTATTGACCATGTAGGCTCAGAAAAAGTTTGCCTGGGTTCAGATTATCCGTTTCCTTTGGGCGATCTTACTATTGGGGAGTTTATTGAGAAAGGAGATTTTGATGACTCGACAAAGGCTAATATCTTCCACAATTCGACCATAGACTGGCTGAAGCTAGATAAAAGTCAATTCATATAATATGCAGGTAGGTTTTCTGATGCTACGTTTAGCCCTTATTTCATTTTTGACTTGGTTTTCATTTACACTCATTGCCCAAAATGGTTATTGGCAGCAAAAAGTGGAATATCAAATGGAAATTGATTTCAATATCGATAATCATCAGTTTGACGGAAAGCAAACACTTACCTATTACAACAATTCTCCTGATACACTTCGCAAGGTTTTTTACCACCTCTACTTCAATGCATTTCAACCAGGTAGCTCGATGGATGTGAGGTCAAGAACCATCACTGATCCTGATCCTCGTATTGCTGATAGAATCCAAGGTTTACAAGACGATGAAATAGGTTTTCATCAGATTTCGAAACTGAAACAAGACGATAAAAAAGTAGATTTCAACATTGATGGCACACTCTTGATGGTCACTCTAGCTCAGCCTATATTGCCAGGAGCTTCGACCAAATTCAACATGGAGTTTAAAAGTCAAGTGCCTGTTCAAATCAGGCGAAGTGGCAGAAACAACAAAGAAGGAGTTGACTACACCATGACTCAGTGGTATCCTAAAATGGCGGAATACGACATAGATGGATGGCATACTGACCCTTATGTCTGCCGAGAGTTTCATGGTGTATTTGGAACCTTCGATGTTAGCATAAACATTGATAAATCGTATGTAATTGGCGGAACAGGAGTGTTGCAGAACAAAGTAATTACTGATAACAGCGCTGGCAAAAATGTATGGCGATTTATTGCTGAAAACGTACATGATTTTGCCTGGGCGGCAGACCCTGATTTTGTCCATGCGAAGACCGCTACCTCAAATGGCACAGAATTGAATTTTTATTATTTAAATGATACGGCACTCCTTGATAATTGGACTCGATTAAAAGACCAAACGGTTCAGTTGTTCGAAATAATGAACGCCAACTTTGGTGAGTATCCATATGAACAATTCAGTGCAATACAGGCTGGAGATGGTGGAATGGAATATCCTATGTGCACCATGATATCTGGAACTGGAACTTTTGGTGGTTTAGTAAGCGTTACCGTCCATGAAGCCATTCATAACTGGTACTACGGAGTTTTAGCAACCAATGAATTGAAGTACCCTTGGATGGATGAGGGCTTTACCACTTTTGCCCAAAACATAGTTTTAGACTCGCTTAGAAAATCGCGAAAAGCAAATCCACACCAGCGCAGCTATGACAGCTACACCCGATATGTCACGAAACGAGACGAAGAACCACTCACAACCCACGCAGACCACTATGACTACAATGCCAGTTATGGAGTAGCTAGTTACTCCAAAGGCTGTGTATTCTTATCTCAGCTAGAATATATTATCGGTGAAAAGGCCTTTTCAGTGGGAATGAAACGATATTTTAATGACTGGAAATTCAAACATCCCACGCCAACCGACTTTAAGCGTGTGATGGAAAAAACTTCTGGCTTAGAACTGGACTGGTACTTTGAAGGTTGGATTGGAAGCACGGAGCAAATTGATTACGCCATTTCATCCGTGAGCCCTAGCGGTTCTAAAACCGAAATCCTCATCGAAAAGCTGGGCGGATTAACCATGCCTTTGGAAATATCTGTGAAAACCAAAGGCAAGGAAACGCACTATTACATCCCTATTGAGCGGATGAGAGGAGCTAAACCTTTACAGGAAGTAACCTCCATGAAACCTTGGCCTTGGTCATTTCCAAGCTATTCGCTGGTTATCGATGAAAGCATCGGCAATGTTCAGTCAGTAGTTATCGATCCAAGAAACAAGATAGCGGATATTGACAGGACTCAAAACCAATATCCTAAGGTTAAAAGAGGCACTACACTTGAGCCATAGCGACTTCAGCTTTATCTTTTCTTGGAATAATCGGAGCCTGTTTAATATCTGCAATTCTCCTATAATCAGCTGAGTGCAGTTCAACCTAAATTTAGCACCGTACGACACCTTTTTAGAGCAATAGACCGCAATTATTTGAGGTATAAATGCTCTTTTAAAAGAGTAACTAAAACGTAATTTAAGTATATCTGTGTTTACACGGATCCTAAAAATATCTACAATTGTTGTTTTATTCAAAAAATCTATAATTAACATGTGCATAAAACACTTTTCATTAACAGTAGTTTCGGTTCTTCTGGGAATCACTACAATGGCGCAATCGCCATCAAAATTTAATTATCAAGCTGTGGCAAGGGATGCCAGCGGTGTTGTAGTATCTAGCGGCACTGTTGGCGTAAAAGTGAGTATCCTAACTGGTTCGGCTACAGGTACTGAAGTATATTCAGAAACGCATAGTGCTGCAACCAACGTATATGGTATGATGAATTTCCAAATTGGTGCCGGTTCTGGCGCCGCAGGAGATATCTCAACTATTACTTGGGGTAGCGATGCGCATTTCATCAAAGTAGAAATGGACCCAGCTGGCGGTTCTTCCTACACTGTATCTAACACGTCAGAGCTTATTTCAGTACCCTATGCTGAATATGCAAATTCTGCACTTCATGTAGATGATGCCGATGCTGACTCAACCAACGAGGTTCAAATGATGATGATGAGTGGCGACACTTTAATGCTAACCATCGGCGGTGGAAGCATTGACTTGAGCGGATACGACCAAAGTGCTGGTGTAACTTCTAATGATTCTGCTATCACTGCTAACGCTGCTGAGGCTGCCGCTGCTTTAGCTGCTCACGTAACAGCTGACATGGATGTGGATTCTACCAATGAATTGATTACAAACATGACGTTAGATGGAGACACTATGCTGCAGATTACTGAAGATGGTGTTACGCATGAAGTTGATCTTACAGCGCTTGCAAATGACAATGACTGGGTAAGATCTGGTGACACATTGTACAACACGGCTGACTCATTAATTGGCATTGGAACGAAGGATCCCTTCATAGATCATAAAATGACACTACAACCAGGTAATGCCTTAGGTGGACTCATGATAACAAGATATGAAAGCTCTGCTGCAGCCAAGGCTGGCGTGAGCAATTCAGATTATAACGGAACAGGCCTGAGAATTGGTTTTGAAAATACGCTATATGATGGTACTTCGGGTGCCAAGGGATTGAGTAACACAATTTATTACATGAATGGCACCGAATATGGTATTGAGAACAGCCTGTTTTATGGAACTGGAGCTACTTATGGTATTAGAAACTATATCTATAAGGTAGCCGCAAGTGGCACAAACTATGCCAGTTACAATTACGTAAAGGCTCGCGCCCTAAGTTATGGAAGTTATAACTATGCTGAAAACTCTTCTACTGATAATTACGGGAGGTCATACGGGTCTTATAACCTAACCCGTAAGCAGTCAGGTAACTACGGATACTCATATGGTACGTACAACTACTCACTTAACTATGAGAATGGTGGTACTGCCTACGGTTCTTATAACAATGTCCGTGCACTTGGTAATAGTGACTATGCTTATGGCACTTACAATTATGCATACAGTGGAGTCTATAACTATGGTTCCTACAATTCTGCAGGAGGTGGAAGCTATAACTACGCTTCCTACAATCAGGGTGCGGTATATTCGACTGGAGGATTTTCAAGTTCGGATAGAAAATTAAAGAAGAACATCAGAAACTATGAAGGCGCTATCAATGATATAATGCAGTTACAGCCGCGCGTTTATGAGTTTGATCTTGAGAAGTATCCAACCATGGGATTACCCGAGGTTGAGCAATTAGGATTAGTAGCGCAAGAATTGGAAGAAGTATTCCCTAACCTAATTAAGGAAACGCATAATCCAAAACTTCAGATGACTGAATCAGACGCAATTGAGCGAGGTTTTGAATATGAAATAATTGCACCAGCTGAATATGATGAGGATGATAAATTATTGCAAGAGACACAAGTAGAAGCTGGTGAGGCAGTTGATTTTAAAGCGGTGAACTACACTGCATTAATTCCAGTATTAGTTAAGGGTATTCAAGAGCAGCAGGCAATCATCGAGGCTAATGAAGCTATAATCGAAGACTTAAAAGCTCGAATCGAAATTTTAGAAAACTAAAAACAAACAACTATGAAAATGATTAAAGTTTCAGCGTTGTTCTCTTTCCTATTTGTCCTGGGTAGTACTATCCAAGCGCAAGAAGTAATAGCCAGTGCAGGAGCGGAAGTAGAAAGTACTGGAGGCTCAATGTCCTATACTATCGGTGAAATGGTCGTAACCTCGACCACAAATACCGATGGCACCCTTACTCAGGGTTACCAGCAAGGATTTTTGACGCCAACGGCAATTGACGAAATTCCCTCAGAATTAGAACTGAGTTTGTATCCAAACCCAGCAGCTGATTACATTATTATTGAATCTAAGTCCCTTTCAGATTTTGAGCAGATAACAATGTATGATATGGCTGGAAAACTCGTTTGGAGGCAGAATGGAAACACATCAGTAGACAATAAATTAACTATTGATTTTACAGCTCATGCAGCAGGCAATTACATTATTCGCCTTGCAGACTCTGATGAAAATCAGTCGTTTTCTTATAGTGTAGTAAAATCGTACTAGTCTAAACCAAAGAAATAAAGAAGCCTCGTTCTTATCGAACGGGGCTTTTTTATTTTTCATTTTTGAAGAATGATACGCGTCACTCCACTCCTCCTCCTTTTTGCCTCCTGCGTGGCGCAAGGTCAGTCCAATTACGAAAACGTAAAAATTTACGAATCGACCAATCTCAGCTATCAAGCCTGTGAGCCCAGTATAGCCATAAGCAAAACAAACCCTGATGTAATAGTGGCAGGTGCAGTGCTCAAATACGTATATCGTTCTGACGATGGTGGTCGCACCTGGAGCGATAAAAAAATGAGATCTCGACATGGGGTATACGGAGATCCGTGCATCGTATCTGATATTGAAGGGCGCTTTCACTATTTCCATCTTAGCGACCCAACAGGCCTGGGCTGGGGTAGTCCTTGGATCTTGGATAGAATTGTGAGTCAAACCTCAAAAAGTGATGGTAAACGCTGGTCTAGAGGATCAAGCATTGGACTTAACCGACCCAAACAACAAGACAAAGAATGGGTGGCTTACGATCCCGTAAATGATCAACTCATTGCCACTTGGACTCAATTTGACAAATACGGTAATGAGTCCCCAAGCTGTGAATCGAATATTTTACGCTCATTTAGCAAAGACGGCAAGCGTTGGTCAGAACCCGTTCAGCTTACCACGCTACCTGGTAACTGTGTGGACAATAGCTCCACGGCTGAGGGTGCTACATCCGATGTGGATGAATTTGGAAACATTTACACCGCTTGGGGTTTAGATGGGAAAATCATAATGGTGAAATCTACCGTAGATCGCAATACTGGACAAGTAACTAGTATATCCGAAGAGATAGTCGCCATTGACTCAGGTGCCTTCTGGGATTTTGAAATACCCGGGCTGGGTCGAGCCAATGGTATGCCCATCTTGAAATGCGATCGCTCTGGTGGCCCAAATACAGGAACACTCTACATTAATTGGGCAGATCAACGAAACGGGGATAATAACACAGACATTTGGCTATGTAAGTCCACAGATTTTGGACAGACTTGGAGCAAACCCATGAAGGTGAACACCGACAAAAGCGAAGCCCATCAATTTTTTACTTGGATGGATATTGACCAGCTGAATGGAAATCTGCACTTCGTGTTTTACGACCGCAGAAATCACTCCGACACCAAGACCGATGTGTATTGGGCAAAAACCACCAACGGAGGCGAAAGCTTTACAAATACACGCATCAGCGGATCTCCGTTTGACCCTACTGGTGCTCGGTTTTTTGGAGATTACAACAACATCAGTGTTTTCAACGGTGTAATTCGCCCAATATGGACCCGCCATGAAAATGGCGCTCAGAGTATTTGGACTGCAATTATTGATGAGTAAGCCTTGCGTCCAATTATTTATTTTTGACAGATAATCAAATACTTATTGCAATGAAAAAATTATTTTCATTCCTTTTCATTCCTTTTCATTCCTTTTTATTCCTTTTTATTCCTTAGCAGTAAATGCGCAAAATTTAGACGTGAATAATCAATCATGTTTAACTTATCGCATAACTTATTACCTTAATAATACCACCTTATGTAATTTAGGGTCAACAGCGACATATTGTGTCGGACCCACCGCTGGTGTAGCTACCATGGGAACAATGCCCCAGGTGTAGACGTGATTTATGTAATAATCACTGAAATGGATGCAAATTGTATTGGAGGCAATACTGCAGATGGAGGATGCGCAACTTATCCTTCAGTATATCTAACCTATCCAGCTCCAAACCCCTGTACGTTTAGTAATGGTTTTCCGACATTTCAATTGTTTAATCCTGTGACTTGTAATACCTGCCAACCACTTTTTAATGCAACAGCCACAAGTCCTACTCTAGCGGATCGATTATTGACCATAAATTAGGGGTAAACCATTGAATGTTTGTTCATACCAATTTTAAACTATTCATAAAACCATCAGCTGCGTGGTTGATGGTTTTATACTTTTCTATATCCTTTTTGATGTGCACAAATACCCTCGCCCAGGGACTTACATCTCATTGGAATTTTGGGTACAATGCCGCCCTCCTGTTTGGAAACTATAACCCAACTGCATTACACGATTCTGAAATGCAAACTGTTGCGGGTTGCGCATCCATTTCCTCTAATAATGGAGAATTATTATACTATGCCAGTCCAACACATATTTGGGATAAAAATCACGGTTTAGTAACTAATTCTGAGAATATTATTGGATATGGGAACAGCTCACAGGGAGCCTTATTTATACCTCATCCGATAGACCCAAATAAGCACTTTCTTGTGACTAACGATTACGCTTATCCGCTAAACTACTACGATTCCACAAATCGGGGGCACTTCATTCATAGGCTTGACCGAACAATGACAAACCCAAATGGCAAAATAGCATCTAATTATAAAAACAAATTGTTCTCAGCAAAGACAGGTGAAAGACTTACTGCAGTTCATCATAGTAATGGTCGTGATGTTTGGTTAGTCTTGCGAAAGCCTTATTCGGATACAATTATGTCATTTTTATTGACAGAAGATGGGGTTCAAACCCCTCCAATCTATTCAATTACTCCGGCAGATACTAGTGATCCATATGGTCAAATTAAGGCTTAACCAGATGGTAAATTTCTTGCTGAGGCTACACCAGCTTACTTCCCTCTAGGGGAAAATATTGGGATGGTTCATAAATTCAATAACAATACAGGTAAAGCAACAAATACGGTTGTTCTTCCTGCCTACTCAAGTTATTCACTTGGCGAAATTGGATTTGGAGTCGAATTTTCGCAGAATGGTAAGTACCTATATATCGGTGCTGGCACAAATCAAGAGAATAAAATTTTGCAATACTCACTCTACAACTATGATTCTGCTTCGATTGTCTCATCATTATTTCAGCATCAAGTCGATTTCGGTTTTTGGTCTTTTCAAATTGGAGTTGATTCCAAAATATACATTAGCTCAAATCAAGATTCCATCCTTAGATGCATAGAAAATCCCAATGAGGCAGCTTCTTTCGTAATAATAAATGACTCTGTTTTAAATTTAGCGCCCGGTTTTTCGGTTACTGGCTTGCCAGACTTCATACAGACCTATTTCCATCCGGCCTATTTTGACTACAGTCGTACATGCGTTAATACTCCAATTCTCTTTCAGAGTCAAAATCAAAATATAGACAGCTTGCGCTGGAATTTTGGTGACCCCAGTTCTGGCATCCAAAACACGAGCACACTTCCCAATCCAAGCCATTCATTTACCACAACAGACACCTTTAGGGTCTCCTTGGTTACATTCAGGCTAAACCAAGCCGATACATTTACTAGGGAAATAATTCTCTTTGATGGGCCGTCTTTTGACGGTGTTCAGACTCTTTTTTCAGGCTGTGAAGGAGATACAATCGAAGTCGAAACACCTATATCAGATGACTATACTAATGTTTTCTGGAGCGATTTACTAGACACCAATTATCGGCAATTCACTGAAACCGATACTATTGGATTAACTCTCTGGAATTTTTGCGACACTATTGACCAAGACATAGCCATAAAAATTGATCCTCAGGCTTTCATTAACCTTGGAGCAGACACTACTGTTTGTGTGGACTCTGTTTTCACGGTTACGCCAATACTCTAAAACATTCGGAAGTATGTATGGTCAACCGGAGATTCTACCTCTCTGATTAGTATTTCTAATTCCGATCAATACTTGGTCACCGCAACCAATGCCTGCAACACTGCTTTCGACTCCATGCTTATTGATTCCCCCCATGCCCGCCTTGGCAGGCATTGCGGACACCACATTATGCGATGATGGCATTACGAATTGGTCACCACCAAATCTGATGGATGGTGTTAACTATACCCTCACCAACCAGTTAGGGGATACGCTGGCAAACGGTCAAACAAGAGTAGAAGGAAGTTATGATTTAACCGCTTGGAACGAATGTGGGCTCGTTGATGCTTCCTTTTATTTAGGCAGGTCCCGAATTCCAGCAGGGGAGATCATTCAAAGCGCCCAACTATGTAAGGGAGCATCCATAACGCTCGACTTTTCAGACAACGAATCTCACACTTACCAGTGGTCAACAAACGACACAAATCAATTAATTCGAATTGATCGGCCTGGGGAATATGTTTTAACCGTGTCCAGTGATCATTGTATATCAACTTTTCGATCCACAGTTGCATTGCACGAATGTGATGATGCTTGTAAGGCAGAAATATCCAACGTGATTACTCCAAATCAAGATGGTCTAAATGATCTTTTCAAAGTAGGGATCGACTGCCAAGTGTCGGATTACAAATTATTCATTTTTAATCGATGGGGACAAACGGTTTTTAGCGCATCTCAACAAGAAGCTTCGTGGGACGGAACGGCTAGCGGTAATTTCGTTTCTAATGGCATCTATTTTTATTCCGTTGAATATAAAGCTAGGCAGAACGACCATAAGGTATATCGAGGTTCGCTCAGCGTTTTGAGATAAATATTTTCAGTATCATGGAAGTATTCTTTTTTATTTTCGCGCCCCTCAATACCTAGGTGGTACCGATAAATAATCGGGATAAACTCCACCAAAAGGCAATTGAAATGAACGCCCAGGTGGCGGAATTGGTAGACGCGCTGGTCTCAAACACCAGTTTCTTCGGAAGTACCGGTTCGACCCCGGTCCTGGGTACGTGGCTAAAGGCTCGCTGAATGGCGGGCCTTTTTTATTCAAAGTAACTCATGTCTGGAAGAAGTTTACCCCGTGGCGAAGCAAGCGGGGACCTCGTTCATGGGTGCATTTTCAAAAAAAGCTTACCGATGTGGTGATCCTTTTTTGGACGTAGAGACTCTCGTTACACTGATATTCGTCAGGCCCCCTTGAGGCCCGATCGTAACTACTTATTTTAGTTGCGCTTATCACTACCAAAAGCAGTACAATTAATTACATTTGCATCCCTTTTTGAAGAACCTTTATGTCTAAAGAAGTAAAAATTTGTGCAGGAACGGCCACCATGGTTTTGGGTCAGAACATTGCCAGTCACTATGGTAAGAGTCTTGCTAATGTGAATATTTTACGATTCAGTGATGGTGAATTTCAACCGTCATTTGAAGAAACTGTGCGTGGTGCTGATGTGTTTATCATCCAAAGCACTAATCCACCATCTGACAATTTGATGGAATTATTGCAAATGGTTGATGCGGCAAAGCGAGCCTCCGCTCAAAACATTATTGCTGTAATGCCCTATTATGGATATGCACGGCAAGATAGAAAGGACAAGCCAAGAGTTTCCATTGGATCAAAATTGGTAGCTAACTTACTAAGTGCTGCGGGCGTAACTCGCGTAATGACAATGGATCTGCATGCAGATCAAATACAGGGATTTTTCGAAGTACCGGTCGATCACCTTTATGCATCTTCCATATTCATGCCTTACCTACAAAGTTTGGACTTACCTGATTTAATCATGGCAGCGCCAGACACTGGCGGAACAAAAAGAGCTAACGCCTACGCAAAGCACATGAATTGTGATTTGGCTATTTGCTATAAGCAGAGAAAAGTAGCCAACGAAGTAGCGGCAATGACTGTAATTGGTGACGTAAAAGGAAAAGATGTTGTCTTGGTTGATGACCTTATAGACACAGCAGGCACGCTCACCAAGTCTGCTGAAATGATGATGGAGCATGGAGCTAAAACAGTTCGCGCCATGATCACCCACCCAGTTTTGAGTGGCCCCGCCTATGATAGAATAAACAACTCTTGCCTTACAGAACTGGTTGTCACAGACACCATCCCTCTGAAGCCAGCATCAGATAAAATAAAAGTACTTAGCGTGGCAGACTTATTTGCGAACACCATGCGAAGCGTTGTTAGTTATGAGTCAATTAGTTCGCAATTCATTATTTAATTATTAATCACGAATCGATATGAAAACGATCGAAATCAAAGGACATCTACGAGAGTCATTAGGCACAAAAACAGCCAAACAACTGCGTAGAGAAGGTCAAGTTCCGTGTGTCGCATATGGCGGTGACAAAAATGTTCACTTCCATGCAGACGAGCGAGAACTCAACAAACTCATCTACACACCAAATGTGTATCAAGTCAATCTTGATATTGATGGGCAAAAACTTATTGCAGTAATGCGTAACCCTGAGTTTCATCCTGTAAAGGACACCTTGTTGCATCTTGATTTCATCGAGATTTTACCTGGTAAGCTTACAACAATGAGAATTCCACTTAACCTAACAGGAGCATCTGCAGGTGTAAAGAACGGTGGTGTTTTACGACACAATGCCAAAAAACTTTTAGTAAAAGGTCTCATTGAAAACATTCCAGACGAAATTTTGGTGGACATTACCACTATGGCGATCGGTGATTCCAAAAAAGTGGGCGAGTTGGATATAAAAGACTTAGAAATTCTAGAATCTGACAACAGAGTTGTTGTAGCAGTTAAGACTTCACGTAAGGCAGTCACAACTGAAGATGAAGAAGAAGGTGAAGAAGGAGCCGAAGAAGGAGCCGAAGAAGGAGCCGAAGGAGCTGCTGACGCGCCAGCTGAATCTTAATCTTTTGGAATGAAGTATTTAATTGTTGGACTCGGAAATCCTAGTGATCAATACTCGGAAACCCGGCATAACATAGGTTTTAAAACATTGGACGCACTTGCAAGTGCGTCCAATGTTGTTTTTACCCCTGCCAGATATGGTGATACTGCTTTGGTAAAACACAAAGGCCGAAGCCTCATTCTCTTGAAGCCAAGCACTTTCATGAATTTGAGTGGCAAAGCGGTACGCTATTGGATGCAGCAAGAAAAAATCCCTGCTGAGCGCATCTTTATCATTACAGATGACATTTCTCTCCCATTTGGAAAAATCCGGATCCGCGCTAAGGGTAGCGATGGTGGTCATAATGGATTAAAGAGTATCCAATCAGAAATTGGCGGCAGTCAATATCCTCGATTAAGATTTGGTGTTGGTGACGACTTCCATTCAGGACAGCAGGCTAGTTATGTGCTTTCGCCATGGAACACGGAGGAATCTGAAGCACTAGGCGCTCGATTTAAAATCATGAGTGAAGCCGTGCTTTCTTTTGCCTCCATTGGACTAGAACGCACCATGAACTTCTTCAATAACAAGTGATTTGTACTTTTCACTCAAATCAAATGGCTCTCATTGGCATCCATTAATGACTTTTCGCGTCTAAATCCACGTACTTTCGGCAAATAATCGATTCCTACATTTGACGATCAAATAATTTCAAAATGACAAAGATTGCTTTCTCACTAATTGTTGCCCTTTTCACATTTGGCGCATATGCCCAAGACCCAATCTATATTTATGTAGAAACAGAGGTTCAGAATGGCGAGACTCTCAGAACTTTCTATGTAGAAGGTAATTA
Source organism: uncultured Flavobacteriales bacterium (assembly GCA_938091155.1). Classification (GTDB taxonomy): domain Bacteria; phylum Bacteroidota; class Bacteroidia; order Flavobacteriales_G; family Salibacteraceae; genus SHAN690. Next base: position 14,119 of record CALKOP010000099.1, read on the forward strand.
TTGCCACGCTCTTATTGCACAATGGACTGCAGATTATGGCACTCCTGATGGTGCTGGTTCTGGAGATTTAGAATGGAAGAATATTGACATGCCAGGTATTGGCACCAACTTATCCATTCACGCAAATGATGGTGCGCATATTTTTGATGGAAGCAACTGGTCTCACAGCACTTTCCTTGACCCAGCAGATATGGATGCTAAACTAGGGGCTAATCCTTCAAGATCCCGAAGAATGTACATTACCGTTAAGAAAGGAAACCAAAATAAAGTGACTACACAGGCAGGTGAAGACCTCTTTGTAAATAAAACGGAAGAAATTATGTTGGCTGAGTAAGGTATTTAGCCGATTTTCGAACTCGACAAGAATCGAGTGAGCAATAGATTAAAACATTTAAAGATTAAGGCGCTGTCAATCGTATCAGATTGGTTCAGCGCCTTTCCTTTTTTCATTCAAGGAAGAATGGACATTGACCCAAAATCGCTTTGGATAGATGATAAATTCAATGAGGAATTTGGTGGCTTCTTTCCTCAAGGAAAAGAAGGACATCCACAATTATCAAGTTTACCATTGCATGATAATGTGCGCCGGGACATGTTGCTTTTGATGTGCAAAAGCATCGCAACTCGTAATGTGGATGGGGCGATTGCCGAACTCGGGGTATTTCAGGGTAAAACAGCTCGACTATTGCACCATTATTTCCCGGATCGAGAAATATATCTTTTTGACACATTCTCTGGTTTTGACTCAAGAGATGTAAAGGCGGAAAAAACCACAACCGGAGTTGAGACAACCGAAGCGCATTTCTCCAACACAAACCTCGAGCTAGTGAAATCAGTAATTGAGCCAGCAAACAACAATGTACATTTAATTGAGGGCTATTTTCCTCAATCTTGGCCTAGCAAATTAGATCAGAAAATATTTGCATTGGCGCACCTTGATGCTGATTTATACGAACCCACAAAAGCCGGTCTAGAACACTTTTACCGTAGGTTAAATATTGGCGGGGTGATAATTATTCATGACTATAGCGCCTGGGCTGGAGCGCGCCTCGCGGTTGATGAATTTTGTTCCGAAATCAACCTCATACCCATACCGATGCCAGATAAAAGTGGCTCATGCATAATTCTAAAAACAGCAAAATGAATTCCATTTTTGAGGCCTCCACTTTAGAGTCACTCTTGATTCGGATTGATTCATTATCGTCTGAAAGCAATCCAAGATGGGGTAACGGGACGTAGATTCCATGCTATCGCACTGCAGCCTGGTATTCGAATACAACAATGGACAACGCATTACAAAGGTGAATCCAATTATGAAGTTTCTTTTGAAACCAATGATGAAAAAAGTAATTATTGGACTCGAACCCTACAAACCTAACTCATCAACTGCTTCTTATTTTAAAGTCAATAATTCTGAGGCATTTACTCTTGAAAAAGCGTGTCTGATTGCGAATTTGACAAAGTACTCTAAAGACGGTCACATACCAGCAACAAGTAGAGACCATGCATGGCTAGGTAAATTGAGTGAAGAACACTGGAGTCAAGCAAGGGTCAAGCATCTAGACCATCATTTGAATCAATTTGGCGTATGAATGAGCCAATTAACCTTGATCAGAAACTTGGTTTATTCTCGGATCATTGGTCTCCGAAAATTATTGCAGAACTCAACGATCAGCATTTAAAGCTTGCAAAACTGAAAGGGGAATTCGTTTGGTACTCTCATGCCAACGAGGATGAAATGTTTTTGGTGATTTCAGGTTGTCTGAAAATAGAGTTTAGAGATCGGGTCGAAACCCTAAACCGAGGCGAATTGATTGTGATTCCAAAAGGTGTTGAGCATCGACCTGTGGCGCAATAAGAAGTCAGTGTCATGCTATTTGAACCAAAGACCACACTCAATACCGGAGACGCTCAGACGAGCAATTTGATACGTAACGATCTAGATAAACTATAGCTAGAAACTATACTTAACAGTACCTATGAAATTTCTTCCCGGTGCAGAAATGCCAGAAGAATATGGTCGATACCGCTTATTTAAAATGTTCTCTACCCCGGCACTAACCATAAAATTATCCTTGATCTGATAGCTGGCTCTGGAATTTAAAACTAGCCATCCAGGGGCATAAGGCTGGCCACCACCATTCAAAGCATATAAATAATCTTTACTCAGCTCAGATGGGGCCAAGTTTCGATTGCTAACCTTGGCGTTATATTCAGCAGATAGTTGCGCGTGGATCCGTTCTCGCTGATAGGTTATTCTCGCTGTTCCAAACAAAGGGGGCGCATGTCTCAGGGGTGCAACTGTACCATCATCCAGCTCTTCCTCACCCATTTGATAGTTAAGCCTAGAAGCCATCCCAATTCCCTTCCATATTTTACACTCGACCCCTGCCTGTAAACCATATACCATCGCTTGTGCCGCATTCTGTATGGATTGGACTTGACTTAGTTCTCCGTTGTATTGAACACTGTCCAAACCGTTGATCTGGCTGTTTCTTCGTACGAGTGCATTGTTTAAGAATGTGTAATATACCGTGCCATCTAGCTTTAAAAAATCCTTGACTATTTTGATAAAGCCTACTTCGGCACTATATGCGTATTCATGCGACAAATATGAATTTGGGATTACCACAGAACCTGGTTCTGAATCAAATGTCTTACCGATATCATCTACGTTTGGCGCACGAAATCCAGTGGCTAAATTCACATTAAACTGAAGCTTATCTGTTGGTTTATAGGCTATTCCAGCAGAACCATTCAGGGCATCCGTTAAAAGATCTACCTCCGTTTCGGCCAAAGGCAAGAAACTCGTGTCTAGCTTCGCAGAAATTTGAACCAAACTATATCTGACGCCCGTTTGTAGCGTTAATTTATCGCTAATACGAAACTGATCCGATAAATACACGGAGGTGGAGACCCAACTGGCCTCATGAGGATATCGAGTTTGTATTGAAGAGTTAATACCCGTAAAAATGTTCTTTTCCGTAGCATAACTATGAACCAAATTGTAAACCCCTTCTAGCCCAAAAAACAGCTCATGCCTTTTCCCAATATCTTGCTCAAAGTCAATGTTTATAGAGGGTGCGTAAACTCGTTCTACCTTATTATTTCGCAAAACAGACCCATAATCTCGATCATTCCTGCTTTCCTTGAAATACTGGTAAGCGGCAGTAATACTCATTTTATCATAGATTTTGTTTGGTCTAGTATTAACAATATTCAAAGAGTGCATCGACCATTCTTGCGGTCCATAATACCACTCTGCAGATCGTAGCGTATCACCTTTGTATCTAATCAGTCGATCATATCTTCCATAATTTGAGGTGATCGAATAATGCCCCCCATAGATGATATCCCAAAACATATTAGGCTTAAACCTGACCTTGTGCATTAGGTTAACTTGATCGTATTCGGTAGAAACTTGTTCTCTTGGATCAGGATTTGTTACCATCAAATCACGCCCATTATCTTGTATTGTAAAATGCTCCTGCAAATAATCTGTGGGACCATTGGCCCCCATTCTCAAGTTTTCATAATCCGTACGGCTAATACTAGTCACAAAAGCCCATTTTTCATATCCCACATTAAAGTCAAGATGTCCCGATCTTTCTGAGTTAACTGTTGATCCGCGAATGAATGCGTTGCCCTTTACCAAGGGTTCTTCACTTAAAGATAAATCGGGCTGCAACGTATAGAAACTCATTACACCTCCGATGGCATCACTTCCATAAATCACAGAACCAGGGCCAAAAACCACCTCCGTATTTTCTATTGCCAGTGGATCCAATGAAATAACATTCTGCAGATTTCCACTGCGAAAAATGGCGTTATTCATTCGAACCCCATCAACGCTAAGCATGACTCGATTCGTTGAAAACCCTCTAATCATAGGACTTCCTCCACCCATCTGGCTTTTTTGAACGTATACTTCTCCCGATGATTCTAATAAATCGGCCGCCGTTTGTGGGTTCTCAAAATAAACCTGCTCTGCAGAAATAGCAGAGATTTTATTTGGAACATCTCGCTTTGGTTGACCCCATTTGGCTGCACTAATTGTGATTCCACCTAAGTCAAAACTTCCTCGGCCCATCATGATGTTACCATCCTCACTGGCCACAGCTTGATCATAGGAAAGAAAGAATTCCTCGTGACCTACTTCTCTAAAAACGATGCTATCACTTCCCAGAAATTCGGTTAAATCCACACGTCCCTTTGCATCTGTTATTGTGTATGTTTTTGGGCTCCAACTTATAACAGTTACATACTCAAGTGGTTGGCGGTTTACTGCATCCTTAATGGTCACAACTTGTCCATTAGCAGCAAAAACCGAGATAAATAAAACTAAAAATGTAAGCTGACGCATAACAGAATTAATAGGGCAGCTTGGTAAACAATAATCAAACCAATAATCAAACCAATAATCTACTTGCGAAGCGCGGCAAAAAGGCGGCCACCAAGAACATTCATATGAACACGCTCTTGCTTCATTGTATCCCTGTCTCGGATAGTAACTGTGCCGTCTTCTAGGGTTTGATGATCAACCGTTACAGCCAAAGGAGTGCCGATTGCATCTTGTCTTCTGTATCGCCTTCCAATTGCGTCTTTTTCATCGTATTGACACATGAAATCAGACTTGAGATTATCCACAATCTCCCTGGCTTTTTCTGGCAAACCCTCTTTTTTTGTTAGAGGCATAACCGCAACTTTGTATGGAGCTAAGTTCACAGGCAATCTCAACACAATTCGCTCAGAGCCATCCTCGAGCTTTTCATTATTATATGAGTGGCAAAGCATGGCTAAGAACATTCTATCCAACCCTACACTCGTCTCCACTACATATGGAACATAATGTTCATGTGTCTCTGGATCAAAATACTGCAGCTTTTTTCCACTATGCTTTTCATGTTGTTTCAAGTCAAAATCCGTCCTCGAGTGTATGCCTTCCAGCTCCTTGAATCCAAAAGGATAGTTATACTCGATATCTGCCGCGGCATTAGCATAATGTGCCAGTTTGATGTGGTCATGGAAGCGATAATTGTCTTTAGAAATACCCAATGAATGATGCCATTTCATTCGCTCATCCTTCCAGTGCTGGTACCATTCCATTTCTGTCCCTGGTTTCACAAAAAACTGCATCTCCATTTGCTCGAACTCACGCATCCTGAATATAAATTGCCTTGCAACTATCTCATTTCTAAAGGCCTTTCCAATTTGGGCAATTCCAAATGGAAGTTTCATTCGGCCGGTTTTTTGAACATTCAAGTAATTCACAAAAATTCCTTGAGCAGTTTCAGGTCGTAGATAAATCGTGTTCGCACCTTCTGCAACTGAACCCATTTCCGTGCTAAACATTAGGTTAAATTGGCGCACATCCGTCCAGTTTCTTGACCCTCCCACTGGGTCCACAATTTCCTCATCGATTATCAATTGCTTAAAATCCGCCAAATCTTCCTCTTCCAGGCAGCGCTTCATTCTGGCTTCAATGGCAGCCATTTTTTCTTTGTAGCCAACTACTCTTGGGTTGGTTTGAGCAAACATTTCAGCATCAAAAGATTCTCCAAATCGCTTCGCAGCTTTGGTTATTTCTTTACTGATTTTAACCTCGATTTTAGCAAGGTGATCTTCAACTAAAACATCCGCGCGATAACGCTTTTTACTATCCTTATTATCAATAAGTGGATCGCTGAAGGCATCCACATGCCCCGAAGCCTTCCATGTGGTTGGATGCATAAAAATGGCAGAATCAATGCCAACGATGTTTTCATGCATTTGCACCATGCTCTTCCACCAATACTGTTTTATATTGTTTTTGAGTTCAGCACCCAATTGCCCGTAGTCATATACCGCACTAAGTCCATCATATATTTCACTTGATTGAAATACAAACCCATACTCTTTTGCATGGCTAATGACATTTTTGAATTGATCGTCTTGATTCATGTTGGCAAATGTAGAATGGCTAGCCTTTGATTAACCATGATTATTAAAAGCAGCCAATTATATTCACCTTCGTATTATGATTCAAATCGATGACCAGATCATTTCGCTCGAAGTATTGAGGGAAGAATTTATATGTAACCTAAGTGCTTGTAAAGGGGCATGTTGTATTCACGGAGATTCCGGTGCTCCGCTTGAAAAACAGGAAATGGCAATAATCAATGAGGAGTATTCAAACATACGGCCGTACCTTAGAAAAGAAGGAATTGAGGCAATTGAAACTCAAGGAACTTCGGTAAAGGATAAGGATGGAGACTGGGTCACACCCTTACGAGATGGCGAGGAGTGTGCATTCACTGTATTTGAGAAGGACGGTACCGCAAAGTGTGGAATTGAATTAGCCTGGCAAGATGGCGCAACCAGTTTTCGGAAACCTATATCTTGTCATTTATATCCCATTCGCACTAAAAAATATCCCACGTTTGAGGCAGTCAACTACGAACGTTGGGCAATTTGTTCAGATGCTTGTACTCTAGGTAAAGAGCTTAAGGTCCCTATCTATAAATTTCTTAAAGAACCCCTTATACGCAAATATGGAAGCGAATGGTATTGCGTTTTAGAAAGTGCTGTTTCAAAATTGGCTAAAATGGAACAACCCGAACAATAAAACAAACCATCGGAATCAATAACCCTTCAATGAACAGGTCCTAATTCATACAACACCCGTTAACGCTGACATAAAGTTTAGGAAATTAATTTTTAAACAATCTTCAGAAATTCTCAGTGTTAAAAACCTTAGCCGATTGTTGATGAAAATGGTTTGTCTAGAGAGGCATTTTTATCAAGATTTGCTTCACAATAAAACGGATAGGTAATGTTCTTTGCCTCTTGCTCAACTAGCAATTTCCGCACTTAACTTATTGTAGGTCATTGTTTTAAACAGAGTCGTTGGGAAACAGCTCAGGGAGCTTGTCGCCTCTAAACTAAGGGGTTAGCTTAAAACAGTAATAGGTAGATAGTTAACCGATAGTCGGAAAAGGTGTTTCGACAACGAAATTTTGAACAAAAGTAAAAAGTAACCAATGCAAGAAGAACCCATACTGAAAGAGGACCCAAGACGCTTTGTTCTCTTCCCCATTCAACACGATGACATTTGGTCTTTTTATAAAAAATCGGAAGCGAGCTTTTGGACTGCCGAAGAAATTGATCTCGGTCCAGACCTTCACGACTGGGAGAATAAGCTTAATGAAAATGAGCAGTACTTTATAAAACATGTTTTGGCCTTTTTTGCGGCTAGCGATGGTATCGTAAATGAAAACTTAGCAGAAAATTTTGTGGCTGAAGTGCAGTATACAGAAGCTAAATTCTTCTACGGGTTTCAGATTGCAATGGAAAATATACACAGCGAAACTTATTCCCTTCTGATTGACACTTACATCAAAGACCCCGAAGAGAAAAACAAGCTCTTCAATGCTATTGAAACGATGGACTGTGTTAAAAAGAAAGCCGAATGGGCGCTTGATTGGATTGACAATGGATCTTTCCCTGAACGATTAGTTGCCTTTGCTGCTGTAGAAGGAATATTCTTTTCAGGATCGT
>CALKOP010000100.1 GCA_938091155.1 uncultured Flavobacteriales bacterium
AGAATATTTTGATGTGTCTGCCATGGTTCATTTTGAAGATGCTGAGTATTTTTCAATGAGCGGGACAAAACTTGTAGATTTTAATTTTTGGGAATTAGTCGATTTTGAAGACATAAGCGATTGGCTAGTGCTTGAAGAACAAAAAAATAAATATTTGGGTGTTAGTTTAACAAGCGTTTATGGCAGAAGCGAGCAATTCGGTCATTACGAAACAGATCATAGTAAACTTTATTACGAAGTACCTCCTTACAGCTGCGGCCCAAAAACAATAATAAGTGCAGTTAAAATACTCGAGGACTTTCAGCCCAGAAACAAAGAATAGAACTGATTTCGATTTATGCATGAGGCGCTAATCGATTTATAAGTCTCTGACACAGCGGCAAGAGATGTAATCTTCTTTCGGTATCGATTCGTGTAGCAGAAAATTGTCGGAAGATCGAAACGTGTACATAGCGGCATGATTAGGCTCGTCTTTTACTCCCTGGTCAGACCAATAATAGCCTATCGTTTCAGCGTCATAAAAAGCCAAAACATTCTCTAGATTAATCCTTTTTCCGCCTAGTATCGCGTTGAACCCAGAGCTTCCTCCTTTATACAAAAGCGAATAGCCTTTTTTTCCATCACTATTCAAATCTCCATATGCGCCCCCATAAGAACGAGTAAGTGCTCTCCAGTCTGTATCGTTTGGTAGTCGCCATCCTTCTCCTAATGTTGCACAGGCCTTTTTGGCTGCTTTAAAAGTATATAAGAGCCCCCAATCGCTGCATCTATCGATATTTTCATTGTAGCATAGGGCTCCATCTGTTGCTTCATTTAAGTTTTGAATCATCCAGATCTTACCAGATAGTTCTGCTGTTTCGTATCTTGAGATTATTGGAGTGGTGTCTTCAATAGAAGTGTCGTTTTCATTTAAGTCCGACATCCTACTTATGACTGACTTCAACGAATCAATCGGTTTAGTATGATCGCTCTCCTCAAAGGATTCTACAAGAATAAATTCCCCACTATTATTAATTACAAAGGTCTTGTGAAGGTAGGAGCGTATTACGTCACATTCAAAGTCTAATTCAGTTCCATTTTCATCGTATTTAGGAATAATTTCCTCAGTGGCATCGATAATTTGAAACGTTCGACCATCAATCCTATTAAGCTTTGACCATCCGCAGCCCTCGCATTCTGATGGGCAGTCGCAACTTTCATAAACAGCCATCCAATCAATAGGATTACCTGCTTTTGAAAAAGTACTGATTATGTTCACCGTGCAGGGAGTTCCACAAGAACAAGTTGATTCTAGAACCAAAATAGAATCATATTCACTTAATGTGTTGATTGTTAAATCAGCTTGGCAAAACCTATTTGATTCATTAATTGATTTACACACTTCAGCAATTAGTAATGAGTCAAATGGCTCAGAAATAAGGAATGCATCAGATTCAATATTTGAACTTTCGTTGGTGTTTTGGTTAGGCGCTACAATTTCTTTTGAAGGTGCATTTTTGACAACAGGATCTTCGCTGCAAGCAAAAAAAATAAATATCAACAAGGGGGTAAATACTCTATTCATGGCAAGGTGTTTATAAGTGGTTTACTAAACTCATAATCTCAATTTAATTTATTCCACAGAATAAGATTAGTGAATTCAACTGATGTACCCAAAGAGAAAATAGTTCTTGCCAAACAAATCGCCACTTGAACTTATAAGTCATTATAATCACAGTCCCGTCAACTAGTTTTAATTTCACTGTCTATGCCTCAATTCTTTTTTGTTCTCAACAAAATGAAATAGGGGGTAAAGCGAAATTGTTTTGAACCTTCTCTTACAAACAAAAAGGATCTAAAAATTTTAAAATGAAAAGAAATGCAATAGTTGCAACAATTCCCGTGATTTTTCTTTTTTCCTGTGCAGAACCTGATAAATCGCATAATGCAGATACTCAGTTCGCAAACACTGAAGCATTTGTAGATACGACGGCTTCCTGGGATAATCTAGCGCTTCCATTCTTAATGGATAAGAGCGGAGCGAGTAATGAAAAACAATCTTTCACTTCCTATTTAATAATAAGCTCACTTAACGCAAATTGGCCATCAAAATCAGATGGCTTAAAAGAAATTAATTGGCAGAACAATAGTGACTCAAACAGGTACTCTAGAAACTATTATCAGCTAGATACGCTGATTGAAGGTCGTCCAGTTTTTGCAGACTCTCTGAAAAACCATTTCTTTTTTTACCTGCCCTTTAATTTCTGTTGGATCATGCATTCGGAATTTCCATCTCCTGACGAATTAGACTATTTAAAGCGTCTAGTGGGTGCCGATTTTGGAGAGACTGTTCGCAACGAAGATTATTATCGATGTGGCTTTGAATACGGAAAAACTGATTCTTGGAAGCTAGAGAATGTCATTTTTTCTAAAAACCCTTGGAAGCATTCAGACACTTACGGATCCAACTCTAATTCCTCAATAGAAAAAACATCCATGTATCAGCTGATGTGGGTAGGAAAAGACCCAATGCCCCAGTTAAAAAAGGATTGGGTAAAGAGGCACAAGAGTATGCTCTATGATGATTGGGTTTTAGCTTATGAAGAATACAAAAATTCTACAGATACTTCAGCCCTGTTTGTCCCCAAACCAATCGGCATTAACTATAAAAACACGTTACGAGGTTACTTTGAAGATGTCTACGAAATAGTCGATACAGTAAAGAAAACTTATGCTGTGAAGCTTGCGAAATCGGAGTTTGAACCGATTATGGGATACTATAATTTTACAACTATTAATGAAAATGGTGACACTATGATTTCGCCCTCTTTTGCACATGGGTTAGAAATGAAAGTTTCTTTTAGATCAGAAGACGATACGTTGGTTTTTCCTTGGCCCTTAGAAACTGAGGTGCGATACGGAGGGGGTATTTCTTCTCATGAGAGCAATATGGCTTTTGAGCTTATTATGATGGAAAAAATGGGAGAAAATGACCATTATTTTACTTTTCCTAAGTCGAGCAAAAAATATATCTCCATTTTATTGGAGTTTTTGTTGGGGGAAACCTATATCTCGCGTGAATTTGATGCGGGCAATGAGGTGTATTGGGAGAGGATCTATACAATGCCGGCCAAAAACGAAATAGAGCGAGAGCTGGGTTGCTTCCTCAGCATAAAAGCAACCGGAATTAGTTTGGGTTGCGATGAAGGGGGATGTTGAGGCCGTCTAATAAACGTTTGACTTTGTTTAGACAACCTCGGAGTTGGAGTTCATATAACTTTCTAAGTCCCGGGTATTTCAGTCCTCCATATTTTTGGAATATTTGATTTAATCGACATTGAATCTAAAAAGATAAAACCATAACCTTTATCGAGAGTTCCCTTGCAGAGGAGAAAGTGATTGTTTTTCAGCTTATTAGGCCATTTTATTATTCTTAAGAACTTGGCATTGGATGTAGTAAGGAAAATCAGTACAATCTCTTCTGCTCTGCTCGAAACGCTCTATTCTATGATTAACTTTTGCTGGTAAAGAGTTCCTCCGGTATTTATTACAACGATATAGTGCCCCCGATTGATCATATTTAAATCAAGTTCCAATTGACCCGTTTCCAAAACCACATCCCCTTTAGAAAGCACTATTTGTCCAATCATTGAATAAATGGTCAAATCGATTGTTTTCACTCCCCCTTGAGTGAAGTCGATGAATGTTTTCGATTGCGCAGGGTTAGGAAAAACCCTAAACTCGTTTATGTCCTCACTCATATTAACCCCAAGCGCAGAATTTTCGCAAGAATCACAACTTTCCCAACATACCGTTGCTAAAGTTGTGTCGTTATCTGTTGATAACGGAAGCATCAGCATTCGTCTATCTGCGGCTTGGCCCATCGTTGTATCAGTGCCATCTGATAGACAAGGCTCATCAGGCTCAGAATTATACCATTCTCCCGAATAAAAATTGCTGTCAAGGTCTCCAAGTGCAAATATGTATTGAAAATCTTTTCCAGTTGGCAACTCTTCGGAGAGCGTCCATATGTGGTCATTGTTTCCTGACGGAGTCATCCATGTGACATCCCAAAACGTTTTAAAATTATGGAATAAGCCAACGAGCGAGTCTTGATACATTGAACCACTCATATCGACACTAAAGTCGACATTAATTGTTTTTGCTGGCTTTCCATAATTCAACTTGAAGTCATCTAGTTTCATAACATTACCTGCCACCGGGAAGTCATCAGAACCACCGGTGATGATGACTTGAACAGAGTCTCCTTCGACATTTTCAAAATAAAGCAACGGGATATCAAACTTAACATAATCCCCTGTAGTGCTTTGAAACCATTCCTTCGCACCAATTGCAACAAGTTCATTCTCTTTGGTAAGCAGAACAGTCATAGAAACTGAATTACTATCACTTTGAGCTAAGTCTAATTTGATTTGACCGCTTAAGGAAGTTAAATGACTATCAATCGCGAATTTGGCTGAATCTGAGTTGAAATTCTTAAGATTGAGCCAAACAGATGGAATAAAAGTAAAGGTGCTATCAAAAAGGACTGCCTCTACTGAGTTAAGTTCCATTGCAAAATTACCAGTACTTGCATCTGTCGACTTTTGAATTGTGCCATAATCACCTAAGAGTTGCATGGTAACATCTCCCCAGTTAGCCGGTTCTTCGCCATAAGATTCTTGCACCCACTCCTCAAATCCACCATTTGGGATTGTTTGCGAAAAACTAAAAAAACTGGCTGATAATAGCGCGATGAGAACTATGGTAGGTTTATAGAATGATAATTTTGAGGCAGCGTTATTCTTCATCTTATTTATTTTTAGCGAAAGTACAGTTTTCGATGCGTTTCTGCGGTTGCTGGTGGCAAGGACCATTAATTTGACGACTCCAACTAACACCATATTTTCGAAAATACTAGTGGTTTCAGGCTAAATTTTTTTATTCATTTTTGAACACCTTAACCAATAAACATTTACTAAAGCAATCACCTAACCAACACTTCTTTTTAGTTATTATTTTTTCTTTTCTCTTTAACATTTCATATTCTCAAATCACCGACTTAGATGGCAACAACTGCACAGTAGGCGATTTCGGAACACAAAGCTGGACACTCACAAATTATCGCTGTACGCAATATGCCGACGGCACACCCATTGCGGAATACACAGGTTCCAACGTCGGTTGGAATAATTTAACCACCGGTGCGTATTGTCATTATCAAAACGACACTGCGAATGATGCAAAGTATGGTTTATACTATAACCATTATGCTGTCATAGGTAAGCATGACAATGACCCAACAACACCAAATAAAGTTTTTGGAGTTGATGATTATGTTGCTCCTAGGATAGAAAAGTATGTTTCTCTTGGGGCTTTTATGGCCGATAATGATCATAATCATACGACAACCAAGAATGCCTTTACTTCCGCAGCTGCCATGGCAGGAGGTTATTGGGCTGCATCGAGCGTTGCTGGGTCTCCAGGGGCAGCAGGTAATAGTGGTGGTATAGTAGCAGGTGCGAGTGGTTTTGCCTGGCTTGCATCGGGTTGGAGGGAGGGAAGCGGATTCGGAGGTGTCGGGAATTGGGGTCCAGTATGGACAGCAACTTCTTATGATTGGAGTGTATCTCAAACCTCTGGAGTTGCCGTTGGACTCAAAACAGCCGAAATGGGTATTGATTTACAAGCACCTACAAAGAATTTGGGCTTTACCGTGAGACTTGTTACCGATAATATTTGCGACGAATACGATACAAGCCTACCATTTAATGAATCATGTCGCTATGGAAATAATATCAACTGTTTGACTAAGATAGATCATGACGGCGATGGTCGTGGTTGGTTTGGAGGGGTTGGGAATTACGGCGTTTTCGGAATGAATACTTCTTTCGTATCCGCATCAGACTCACCTGAAAATGGGGATATATACCCAGATAATTGGATAATTAGCCCAGCATTTGATCTAAGCAACTACCAAACTTCAAACGGCTTAATGCTTACATATAAAGTAACCGGAAGGGATAGCGAATGGTCCCAAGAACACTATAGTGTATATGTTTCGTCGGCAGGAAATGATATAGCTGATTTCACAGAAGCACTCTTCGAAGAAACTCTTCCTGCATCTGGGAAAGGTGCCGGCGAGAGTTTTAAAGAGGTTAGCCTAGACATATCAGAATTCGCGGGTATGGCCAATGTTTATATCGCATTTCGTCATCATGACTGCGCAGGTGAGCGGGAATTGTATCTCCGGGATATCTCGCTTGAATCAGAATTCCCACTTGGACAGGTGGATATAAGTTCGTCCGAACTTTTAATTTATCCGAATCCCAATAGTGGAAAGATCTCTTTGAAATACCGAGAGAATCAGGTGGGAAATTCACAAATTGAAATTTTCTCAGCGTTAGGTCAACTTGTATTATCAATGCAAGATGTTACGCTTAGCAGAGCACCATTAGAAATTGACTTAGGTAATATGCCAAAGGGATTTTACACCCTCGTGGTTCAAGGTGAGGGTTAT
>CALKOP010000101.1 GCA_938091155.1 uncultured Flavobacteriales bacterium
ACTGCGCCAATCCTTTTCAAGTCCGGTGTTTTATCCACAAATTCTTCGAGTGCCTTGAAAAAATTCAGAATGTCAGCTTTCTCGTTGTTCGCGTTAACCGTTACTAGGCGTATAAATGTTTCGTTCTCAAACGCTCCAAATCCGACAACGGTAATTTGATTCTCATACAATACAGTGCATAGAGTCATTGGATCAATGTCCTTGTAATTAAAACAAATGGAGATGGAGTCCTCGAAACTATATACGGTATAATCGTCATTGCTTTTGACGTATTCGAGAGCAATTTCTGCTAATTCAAATTGTTGATTTACAATCTGCTTTAAGCCAATGGTTCCAACAGATTTCCATAGTGTCCAGAACTTCAATGCATCATTCCTTCTTCCACATTGGAAGGAAGTTTTACCTAAGTTGAAATCATCACCATCTGTCTGATACAAATAGTCCGCTTCATTGCTAAACGAATCATGTAGTTGCTTTTTGTCTTTAACCAAAATGACGGAGCAAGTCATTGGTGTTCCAAGCATTTTATGTGCATTATAGCTGAATGAATCAGACCGTTCTGCACCTTTTATAAGGTGCTTATAGTTGTCGCTAAACAACACACTACCGCAATACGCACCATCCACATGAAGCCAAAGCTTATACCTTTCGGTAATATCTGCAATTTCATTTAACGGGTCAAACGCGCCCAAAACCGTGGTGCCAGCTGTGGCGTTCACGTAGGTTGGAATCAAGCCATTTTTCAGGTCTTCCTGAATTTGTTCTTCCAGTTTGGAAGGAATCATTCTTCCCTTTGAATCTGCTTTAATGTATCGAATGCTCTTTCTTCCCATTCCAGCGAAACTGGCATTTTTAGCATTGGAGTAATGTGATTCTTTGGAGGTATAAATAACTAATGGTTTCGACATCCCCTCTGACCTACACCTAGGATCTTTGGCATCACGCGCCATAATCAACGCCATATAATTGCTCATGGAGCCTCCCGTTGGGAAAGTGCCATTACTGTCAGTACCATAACCAATCAAGTTACATGATTGTCTGATAATTTCTTGCTCAATTCCAACTTGAGGTCCGGCGACTTTGTAAGTGTACATGCTGTTGTTGAGTAAAACAGCGAGTAAGTCACCCAAAACAGCTTTTCCCTGTCTGCCACCAAAAAGTTGATTGAAAAACAAGCTTGTAGCTGTTTTTGGAGTTGACTCGAGCACATCACGCAGTGCAGACTTTAACTCATCATCAATCATAGCTGATTCGTTCAGCCTGAGATCTAGGGAATTATACAATTTATCGGAATCGATTCGATTAGCTACTGGATGCTTCTTCTCATCGTTTATTAAGACTTCGACTAAGTCATTAAAAAGAGCTAAGTCGCCACTAAGATTTGGCATGTAGTTTTTTGTTTTTAGTTGACCACCAATTTTGAAACGGTGTCATACTCCAATACCGTATCCACAAATTTCATTGCCTCTTCGTCAAATAACTGGCAATTAAGAATCGGCTTTGCATATAGATGAAGAGATATACTCTTTCCGCTATGCCTGTTTTCTAATCGATGACATCCCATAAAATCTTTCATGTAAGATATATCACCAACTTGTGTGATAGCAGTTCTTACCGGGTTTAACTCCCCAGCTTCATCCAGTTGATAAATGGTTTCTTTAAACTCACCTTGAATAACCCTTACCCAGCATTCTTCACCACCATGGTCATGGATCGGTGTGATTTGACCTTCCTCCCAACAAAGTAGGATCAGCTCAAATTTGTCACAACAGGATATGCAGTTTCTAGTATATGACTCATTGGACCAAGAACAAAACTGTTCGAAAGTACTGACGGGTAAGTCAATTCCATGAATAATGTCAGAATAACCTTGACCATCCTCTCCCTCTAATTTGGATATCAAATCGCTCACGTGCTGAAGTGCGTTGGTCGTCTGTTCGTTTGTAATCAAAATGGGATATTCACTTTTTTCTGTTCAAATAATTTACAAATCCAAGGTCTTTCCCCAAATCCAACCTCATGATAAAGTGAATTTCACGCTCTCACTATAGTTTTTCAAAAGTAATGTTTTCGCATGCTTTTTTTTGAGTTTTTCAGTAATTAATGTATAAAAACCGCCCATTTTTTCCTTTTTTAAAGCATCTTGTGCGTTCTTTAAAATTTCTTCTAATAAACCCTATCTGAAGGTTACATATTCACGAATGAACTAATAGCTTTCGAACAACTACCTTTCCCATGATGGACCAAGATTTTTTAATCAAAATAGTTGTTTTAGCACTTTATGTTGGTGTCCTATTTCTGATTGGCATTGTCGCTTCACGTAGAATCAAAGGTATGAGCGACTATTATGTCGGGGGTAAAAAACTCGGCTTTTGGGCAGTTGCCTTTTCAGCAAGAGCAACGGGTGAATCTGGCTGGTTACTTATCGGTCTAACCGGAATGGGTGCCATAGCCGGATATTCTGGCTATTGGGTAGTGGCAGGTGAGCTACTTGGGGTCCTTGTTTCCTGGCAATTCATGGCCAAGCGATTCAAAAAACGATCAGATAGTTATGGTTCCATCACAATTCCAGACTACCTGCAAAGCCATTTCAAATCAACTACAAATAACCTACGCATACTAGCGGCATCCATACTTGTAATTTTCATTATCATTTATGTGGCCTCGCAAATTGATGTGACAGGAGTCGCCTTCAAGTCCATGCTCGGAATTGACTACAAAATTGGAGCATTGATCGGGTTCTTCATCGTGCTCACCTACATCTTTATTGGCGGTTTTGTAGCCGCTGTTTGGTCCGATTTATTTCAAGGCTTGCTTATGTTTTTTGGCCTTGTCCTCCTACCCATTGTAGTTTGGTTTTCGATGGATCATGGCACTGGAGTTACTGATGGATTAAACGCAATCGACCCCACTTTAACGCAAGTATTGGGAAGAAGCTCAGACCCCTGGCTGAACCTATTCACCATCCTTGGATTTTCTATGATTGGTCTAGGCTTTCTTGGCTCTCCCCAAGTTTATGTTCGCTTCATGTCTATCCGCGATGAAAGTGAAATTGACAAAGGAAAATGGGTGGCGGCCATATTCACCTTGCTTACGGATGCCGCTGCCGTCTCCATTGGCATTCTTGCTCGCATCTATTTCACGGAAAGCGGACAAGATCCAGAAGTGGTTTTAGGCAACGCTGGCGAAAATGTATTAAGCATGATTACAGAAAGCTTCTTACCTACTCTGCTGGTGGCCATTTTTGTTGCCATCGTATTATCCGCGATCATGTCTACCATCGATTCTCTTTTGATTTTAGCCTCAAGCGCAATTACTAGAGACTTCTACCAGAAGATTTTTAGACCACATATAAAAGACGAAGACCTCACCAAAATTTCTCGAATTGCCACCATTATTATGGCATTTAGCGCGCTTATAATAGCCATGATCATGAACTACGTATCTCCTGATAGGCAGGTGTTTTGGGTCATCATATTTGGCTGGTCTGGCATTGCCGCCACTTTTTGCCCCGTAGTTATCCTATCTCTCTTTTGGAAAGGTTTTTCTGAAAAAGGAGCCATGGCGTCTATGGTTACCGGATTTGTGTCTGTTATCCTTTTCAATTTTGTGTTTAAAGAAATGGCTGGAGTTGGCCAATATTTCAAGGCATTGGATGTACTTGCTCCCTCTTTTGCTGTGGCAATGCTTGTTGGTTTTATCGTGTCAAAAATCCATCCTCCGCGAGTTGAAGCTGTGAAAATGATCGAGGAAATTGATGCCGAATCGTAGTCTGATGCAGCGTATTAATTCATAGAGTCAAAAAGGTGAAATTCATTAATCAATCGGTATTACCTAGTTCTGATAAAATGCAAGTTCTTGAATTATGGAATATTGAATACCCTGAAAAGTTAATGTATCACTCGCCTAATGATTTTGACAATTACCTGAATAGCCTTCGCAATCAATCTCACATTCTATTGTTGGATGACAGCGCCAAAATTCAAGGTTGGTATTTCGATTTCATCCGTGATGGAGAGAAGTGGTTTGCCATAATATTAGACTCAAGTAATAACTATGTTGCACAGCGGCATTGAGGATAAAGCACTTTTGGCAGTCGTATCGGCCGAATTTGATATTAATTCAATCTAAACTTTAGCGCAGCTCGAGAGTTTAAATCAGTGAAGCTTAGTCCACCGCAATCAAAAAATGAAAATACTCCTCACCGGTTCTACCGGATATATTGGCAAACGCCTGCTCCCTGTATTGATTGAAGCAGGTCACGAAGTGGTTTGTTGCGTTCGAGATCCAAAGCGCTTTAATCCACCAGATTCGTTAAAAAACAAATTAACCGTACTGCATATAGACCTTTTAGATCCGGCTTCATTAGAGCGTATTCCAAAGGATATTGATGGTGCTTATTACCTCGTACATTCCATGTCCTCTTCCTTGGATTACAAATTATTGGAAGAAGAGTCAGCCATCAATTTCAGGAGGGCGTTAGAAAAAACCGAGGTTCAGCATGTTATCTATTTGAGCGGCATCATCAATGAGGATGAACTGTCGCAGCACCTTAATTCAAGAAAAAACGTGGAGATTGAACTCAGCAAAGGCGCGTATAACTTCACCGCGCTGCGTGCTGGCATTATCATCGGTTCTGGAAGTGCGTCCTTCGAAATCATTCGCGATTTGGTGGAGAAGCTACCTGTCATGATTGCGCCAAAATGGTTGCATACCAAATGCCAGCCGATCGGTATTTCAGACGTATTGATGTTTCTATCAAAGTCACTTTTTAATCTCAAAACATACAACCAATATTTTGACATTGGCGGACCCGATGTACTATCATACAAAGACATGTTGTTGGAGTTTGGGAAAGCCCGGAACCTGAAACGCAAGATTTACGTGGTTCCCGTTATGACCCCAAAACTATCCTCCTATTGGCTGTACTTCGTAACCTCAACTTCCTATATGCTCGCGTCATCGCTGGTCAATAGCATGAAGATTGAGGTAGTTTGCAGAGACAATAGAATCAATATCATTTTGGGTATCACACCCTTGAGTTATAACGATGCGCTCAAGCGTGCCTTCAGCAAAATTGAAAACAATGAAACACTGTCTAGCTGGAAAGACGCCTATTCTAGCAGCGGCATAAACTTTAATATTTCAGAATTTATAAGTGTGCCCACCTTCGGTTGTTTTAAGGATAGCCGCACGCAAGCCATGGATAACAGGGAGGCTTGCATTCATAAAATTTGGACCATTGGCGGAGACACAGGATATTATTATGGCAACTGGCTGTGGCAAATCAGAGGCTTTGTAGACAAGCTATTTGGTGGCGTAGGTTTACGCAGAGGCCGCACCAACCCTGAGAACATAAACGTTGGCGATTCGGTAGATTTTTGGCGCGTTTTGTATGCCGATAAAGCCGAAGGCAGGTTACTTCTCTTTGCCGAAATGAAACTACCCGGAGAAGCTTGGCTAGAATTTAAGGTGTTGGGCGACAAACTCATACAGACCGCAACATTCCGACCATTGGGCCTAGCAGGCCGGCTCTACTGGTATGCCGTAATGCCTTTTCACGGCTTCATTTTTAATGGGATGCTGACGGAAATAGTAAGGAATAGAAAAGCCTGACTAAGGCATAAATCACAGCTCGCCTTAGTTCACGAAGCAGCCTTGGTAGTGCAGACCATCAGTGGCGTTGGTGCA
>CALKOP010000102.1 GCA_938091155.1 uncultured Flavobacteriales bacterium
GCCTTACTATTTGACCCTGGGCGTTCAGTAGGTTCAGTGTTAAGTTTTCACCTAAAATCAATCCTTCTATGTTGACAACATTGCTCGTTGGATTAGGGTAAAGTCTTAGCTCTTCAACATTCATATTGTCATTGAAACCTACGGTCCAGAATTTCACATTAATCTCATCACTTCCTTTACAAGCTTTGTCATCCACTACTGTAACTGAGTATGGACCCGGCGCGCTAACGGTAATCGCTGAATCCAATGATCCTGTACTCCATACATAGGAGACATATACACCCGGTGAAAGTATGACTGGACTTGTAGGTGAATTAATGTTTGATCCCAAATCTGGTTCTGGCAAATCGTATTCCTCAATTACATTGATGGCATCTTCGCCTTCACACCCACCTATAGTAGTGCATGTAACTGAATAGGTTCCTAAGCCATTTACTTGTAGTAATTGGCCTGTAGACCCATCACTCCATAAATAGCTAGCAAACCCCCCACCAGGGTTTAAAATCACATTACCGTCTTTACAATAACCGGTATCGGCACCACCAAGATCGACATTTGGAGCTGCAAATTCAAAACCAATCTCAATATTACGATCACTTTCACAACCGTTAGCATCGGTCGCGGTTACTGTTCGCACACCAGCTGGTAACATGACCGCAATAGCTGAAGACTCTCCATTATCCCATGCATATGTGTAAGCCTGTGCACCACCTACTGCATTCACCTCCGCACTTCCATTTTCATCAAATTCGCAATAAGTATCTGATTGATCTATCACATTTATTTCTAGCAGGCCTGGACTTAGCATATTTACGGAATCCTCAATACTACACGAAGCGTTTCCTTCAGTCAAGGTCACATAATACTTACCCTTCTCTAACGCTGTCAGATTCTGTGAAGTAGAAGTAAAACTGCTTGGTCCAGTCCAAGAATATGTGAACGTACCCGTGCTACCAGTCGGACTTAGATAAATTTCACCATCACTTTCATCAAAACATGACACTGTATAACCGCTATAACTGCTAGTTGAGTCATTAATGAAAAGTTGTTCTGGAGAAAGCATCATAGTGTCAACGTATGCTGGACAAATTGTACCTGAGTAAATAGTAACAGCATATTGACCTGCACCAACATTACTTATTGTGCCGCTTGTGGAACTAAAACCATTTGGCCCTGACCAAGTATATGTGTAGTTAGATCCACCTGAGCCAACAGCCGTAATTGAAGCCGTGGTATCACCAAAACAATCAACATGATGACCGAAATTATTTAAGCTCGATGTTGTTACTGAGCCTCCCAATTGACCCGAGCATTGAACATATTCAACTCTTAAATAGCTCGATGTAGCAGTAAAACGTTTCCAGTTTGATGTACCCGATGCCATTGTAAATGCCAATTGGAACCAAGTGTTACCAATTTCATCTTCAATATCTCCATCACAAGTTGTACCCAAGTCATAATATCCATAATTCTGACCGGTTGAATTCGTTACAAATTGGATGTAATTGCCATCAGCAAAATCTGAGTAAGCGGATGAACTGTAAGCGCCATAATTCCCATAAGAACCGGATACATCATTCACATTGATTGTATCAACACCAGCGACTCCTCCATTGCAATACATCTGAACTTCAGAGTTCAATACAATAGACCCTGTTGGGATACTAGAAATATTCCATTTGGTCCAACCTCGGTAAGTAGTAGAGGAATAATTACTTGCAGTGAAAACATAAAAAGTCGCATCATTATATGAACTGGCAGAGTTTTGCCAGCCACCCAATGATCCAGCAACGTTAATAGTTGGATCAATAACGACAGGAAACTGTCGGCCCTGATCCGCTAACCAATTCATTGGAACAAGGGTTGATAATTCATAAACTCCAGCAGATATTTCAGCAATTTGGTACGTTGCTCTCCAATTTCCATCTGCATATATGGCATTTTCTGGTTGCATCTTTTCATACACATCTGGAACAGGAATTTGATATACCAATTCGTTGTTCTCATTGAAAATTCCAATGCCAGTACCAATAATGCTTTTGGAATTAAGCTCTTCACCTTCACCAATCAACTTCCAACCTAAAGGCAGATTAAGTGTTTCAGTAAACGTTAAGTATTCTGTTTGACTCGGAATATTTTGAGGAAGTTCTCCAAGAATTATATTATTCTTCAATTCTCCATTTCCAATGATGTATTCTGAAGATGCATTTTCAAAAACATCATAGATAATTACATTATCAGCCACTTTCGCTTCATTCGTTTTGGCAATTTCTAGGAGCGTAAGCAAATCTCCATTTGAGTTAAGGGCTTGAATACTTGCATTTGATCCGAAAGAAACAAATGATTCGGCTGTACCAACTCTCACCCCATTTTCAGAAATATTCTGAGGAAATTGAGTTGCAAAAAGGTTCGTTTTATTCTCAAAACTATATGCTCCCGCTGTTGGAACAATCCTTTGTTCAATATCCAATAGTTGCCCATTACTGTTTTCGTAATGCACAGGTCCGCCTGAGATTACAGCCTGGTAGTTACCATTGGGTAGTATATAGTGTTTTGTAAAATGATCACGTTTACTTATATCTTCCTTCATGTCAGAAGCGCCTGTATTTTGTGCTAGAACAGGCGCAACAAATAGTATTGCTGCGAGCGTAATTACTTCAGTATAGTTTATCCTCATAGTTCGAATTTTTATTTCATTTGGTTGCTAAGAAGTCAAACTCTTAACGAGTTGAAAATTAGAGCTAAATTCTCAAATCACCAAATGAATAATCGAATTTTACAGATTAAGTAAGTGTTTTTATCGGTGAAATTTAATCACCTACACTCTACATGAGCTGGACCAAGAGAGTCATTGTATTCCTTTTTTTCGAGTGCTTTGATCTCATCACCACAATACTCGCCAAGAAGAGACTCGGTTTCACTGCCGTTATTATTAACTATGTAAAAGCACTGTTCGCACTTGACACATGCATTGAAAGATACCGCAAATGGAATAACTAATGATAGGAGTTGAATTCTTTTCATTTTAATAATTGAAGACAGAAGGTAAGCCTTTATTCTAATTCTGGATCAGAATCTGCTTGTTTACGCTTTGATCAGCACTTGACAATGTCATCAAATAAGAACCATTTGGCAGGTCAATTGAATGAGTCGAAACTCCGTCCTCTAGGGTAGCTTTATAAAACACCGCACCTTGGATATTTGTAATTTCAATTTGATCAAAATTTAAAGGATTCACTATCTCAATATAATCCTTAGCTGGATTAGGATAAACCGATATTTCATCATTCTCGAGTGAAGTATTTACACCCAATGGCCAATTGCTTAATTGAAAGTCTTGGAGGGTCAAGACCCCGTTTGTCAAGACTACATTTTCAACGGTATCGGGAAAATATCCATCTGCATTTGCAACTACTTTATATGTACCAGCATCTAACGTTGAAATGGCATAATCACCAACAATATTTCCCTTATCAGATATGCCAGTACCTAATATTTCTATAGTGGGAAAGAAAATTAAGTCTCCCGTATTTAAATCTATAACAGTTCCTTCGAGATAACAACCACGCTGATATGTTGGTTTAAAAACAAATAAGCCTTCTTCAATATCCGTAGCCAATAAATTACCTGAAGGCAAATATGGGTAAGCTCCCCAACAGCCATTAAACCCCTCATATTGATAGTCAGGACTGGTATCATACCGCCCCGTTTCAATCATATTCTTAGGTCGTTTTACATCAATCACATTAATTCCATATGTGTAATGAGATGTAATTAAATAGTCATCATAAAAATGGGTGTTATGTGGTATGATGGACGTATCGTCCACCATCCAGATATCGAGCTCAATCGGATTGAAAATATTTAGCGCGTCATATGATGCAATACTTCCGTTACGTATCTCATCTGTTGTGAAGATGTAGCGGTTATCATCCGAAAACCAAGCATTGTGCGTAAAACTACTCGGGGTAGTCCACAAGGACACGATCTCAGGATCGCTTTTGTCTGAAACATCAATAACCTGCAACTGACCCAAATTAACCGCGGATCCCCACAAGGTATCTCCTCGCACTACTCCATCGTGTAAATAATTGACATCGAATATTCCAATAAAATCCGGATCCATCGGGTCGTTGTTTAAGTCTAACATGATTGCTCCACCACGAGAAGAAAATGCTCCGAATATGTAAGCGATTCCATTCTCATCAATAAATAAATTATGATA
>CALKOP010000103.1 GCA_938091155.1 uncultured Flavobacteriales bacterium
CACAATTGAAGGACGATCAATGAGGTCTTCTTCATTGTCTTCTTCCTCCTGAATACTTTCTTCAATATCAGCTCCGACAAACTCAACTGTAAAACCAAATTCCTCTGCCAAGAGCGTAAGTGTTTCTTGATCTAGTCTCTGATTTATAGAAACCATCATACCCAGAGTCATACACATTGAAATGACCTCGTTAGCAGATATTTCCATCATAGTAGCAAGTTCACTTACGGTAACAAACTCCGTAAGCTTCAATACCTTCATTTCCTCCTGCTGCTGTTCGATCTCACGCTGGATTTTCTCACTTACAGCATCGCGTCTCTCTTTTCTATATTTAGATCTTGTAGACTTGCCTTTATTCTTAAGGGCAGCAAGTGTCTCACGCACTTGATTCTGAACTTGTTCTTCAGTAAGCTCTGGTTTCGGAGCCGAACGAACCGGCTCTTTCCTACCTTTTTTAAAGCGATTATCACTTCCACGACTGTCTTTACCAGGTACAACCTGAGTAATGCGCTTACGTTTTTTCTTGTTCTTATCGTTGTCAGCTGCCGATTTTTTGTCTGGCTTAGATGACGGTGGAAGCACAATTTTCCCAATAAATTTAGGACCATCAAGCTTTTCCACTTTGGTAGCAACAAACTCGGGTTTAGGCGGTATTGTATTCGCCTCTTTTGGCGCTACGGCATCCTCCTTTTTAGCAGGGATCACTGCCTCTTTCTTCACATCAGGTTTTACAACCTTTTTCTCCACAATTTTTTCGTCTGCCTTTTTCTTAGGTCGATTTGACTTTATTGACGACAAGTCAATTTTCCCAAGAATATTAGGCCCTTTACCATCAGCGCTTTCATCTGAAGCACCAGAAGTATCAATTTGAGGTGATTTATCAACGGCTTTAACCTCTTCTACCTGCTCAGCTGGCTTCTCTTGAACAATTGGAATCTCTTCAACAATTGGCTTTACTTCGGCAACAGGCTCTGGTTCAACAGGAACAATAGGTTGTTCCTCAGCCTCCTGATAACCACCTACATTTTTTATAAGTATCTCCTCCTGCTCAGCTCCTGAACGACTCTTGTCCTTTATTGAGGTGTCAAGGGTAATTGTTTCTCGCACAACCTTTGTCTGAGAAAGGGCCTCTGATTTTTGCTTTTTAGCGCGATCTGGAGCATACTCATCAACCATCAGTTGATAAGACTCCGCCTCAATTTTAGTATTAGGTCTACCCTCGATTTTTATGCCCTTTGTGGCAAGAAAATCGACAACAGTAGAGAGTCCAACGTTGAGCTCCTTCGCTGCTTTACTTAATCTAATGGGACCGTTTTCTGACATATATTATTGCGAATCTCGTGAAAATAAAATACCAACCAAGCTTATTCGAACTCAGATTTGAGTATTCCAAGTATCTCTGTTATGGTTTCTTCTTCTAAATCTGTTCTTTTTACAAGGTCTTGTGCTCCAATTTCAATAACACTTTTTGCAGTATCACATCCAATGGCCTTCAACTCATCGATGATCCAATGATCAATCTCATCTGCAAACTCTTCCAAGTCTACATCTTCAAAATCATCTTCAGATTCTCGATAAACATCAATTTCGTAGCCAGTTAGTTTTCCGGCTAATTTAATGTTGTGACCGCCTTTACCAATTGCCAGCGACACTTGGTCTGGCTTTAAGTATACACGTGCTGTACCTTTTTCATCATCTAGTTTTATAGATGTGATTTTAGCCGGACTAAGCGATCGCTGAATAAACAACATTGAATTTGAAGTAAAATTAATTACGTCAATATTCTCATTTCTCAACTCACGCACAATTCCATGAATTCTTGAGCCCTTCATTCCAACACAGGCTCCCACTGGATCGATCCGATCATCATAAGACTCCACTGCCACTTTAGCTCGTTCTCCGGGTTCTCGAACAATTTTTTTGATGGTAATTAATCCGTCAAAAATTTCTGGAACTTCCATTTCAAAAAGTCGTTCTAGAAAGGCGGGCGATGTTCTAGACAAAATTATAACCGGATTTGCATTTCGCATATCCACCTTACTTACAACAGCGCGAACTGTATCTCCCTTCTTGAAATAATCAGTTGGAATTTGCTCCATTTTTGGTAAAACAAGCTCATTTCCTTCATCATCTAAAACAAGTATTTCTCGTTTCCAGATCTGATATACCTCACCCGTTATTATATCTCCAACTCGATCCTTATACTTTTTATAAATACTGTCTTTCTCAAGTTCTTGAATCTTAGCAACTAAGTTCTGGCGCATGCTCAAAATAGCCCGTCTTCCAAAGTTCTCAATTTTCAATTCTTCACTCGCCTCTTCGCCTACTTCAAAATCCGGCTCAATTTTCACCGCCTTGCTGTATTCGATTTCAGTGAGATCATCTTTCACCGCTCCGTCTTCTACAATTGTTCTATTTCTCCAAATTTCCAAGTCACCTTTATCTGGATTAATAATAATGTCGAAATTAGAGTCGTCTTCAAACTCTTTTAATATCATACCCCTTATTACATCCTCAAGGATGTGCATCATGGTAACCCTGTCAATATTTTTAAAGTCCTTAAAATCCTGAAATGACTCAATTAATTCATCTGCATTCATGGCTGAATCCTGTTATTTAAATGATACTCTAATTCTTGTTTCCTTTAAATCGCTCTTAGCGATTTCAATTTCTCTTTCCGGCAATTTTGTCTTTTTAGACGCTGGTAACTTCAAAATTAATGAATCGTCAAATTTCATTAAATGACCTCGATACTCTGATCCATCCGTTAAACGAATGTCTACCTCACGACCAATATTTTTATGATACTGCCTATCCACCTTAAGCGGTTCACCAATACCTGCCGACATAACTTTTAATTCAAAATCTTCCTGTTCTCGATCAAATCCACCTTCAATATGCCGGCTAACCAACACACAATCATCAATACTAATCCCTTCATCGCCATCGAGCTCAACCTTGATGACATTTCCTGGGCTGACCGCAATATCCACAGCATAAATACTTGTTCCTTCAAGCTTTTCATCAACTAAATTTTGAATTATTTCGGTAGTTATCATCCGTTTACATCGCAAAAAAAAGAGGGGATTAACTCCCCTCACTTCCTCTTAAATTCAGTGCAAATATAGCCAGATAATTCGATTTCAACGCCTACTTAATGCGTTCACCATTTTTAAAGATTGATTCACTGATTTTCTTACCATCATCATCATAGTCTATGACTTTGCCATGTGGTAGTCCATTTCTAAAATTTCTTACACTCAACAGATTCTCTTTAGGCCCCCACATCAAACTCTTGCCGTCCAATCTATCCTTTTCGTATGATTCTTGTCTCAATTTGGAACCATGAGCGTAATAATATGTGCTTTTTCCATTTTTAGCTCCCTGGACATAGGTACACTCATAATCTACATTACCAGATTTAAAAAAATATTTCCATGACCCATTCTTCAAACCTGCTGAATAATCTCCTTCTTCTCTTGTTTTTCCATTTGGATATCCAAACACCCAATGACCGGTTTTCTCACCCTGGTTCCTCGTTCCCGAATAATTCATATTTCCATTATCATTCCAACCCTTCCAGTTGCCATGCATAACGCCCATTTTATAGGCACCAACATCCTTCGATTGTCCATTTTGGTACCAACTCTTCCATTCACCATCCTCTTTACCTGAATTATAATTGCCTTCTTGAAGTATCTGTCCTGACTCAAAAAACACTTGCCAATGTCCATGTTTCCGATCGTCTTTATAAGAACCCAATTGCCATTTGGCACCATCTTTATAGAACATTTCCCAATCACCCTGTCGTAAATCCTTTTCGAATTTTCCAGTGGCCTCAATTTGCCCATTCTCAAAATAATATGTCCAGAGATCATGCTGCATTCCATCTAAAAAATCACCATCCATATATTTCTTACCGGTGCTGTTATACCATTTCCAATGCCCAAATTTTAATCCTTCAGAATGACTACCATCTACACTCAATTTACCGTTTGGATACCAATTTTTATATGGCCCGTCTAGCTCACCATCTTTATAACTAACATCTTTCCGTTGCATTCCTTCTGGATAGAAAAAATGCCATACGCTCTGGCGAACATTATTCTTCAAAACACCTTCCATGTCAGGCTTTCCATTCTCAAAATTATATTGCGCAAGGCCATTGTAAGAACTATCTTGAATAGATAAAATAGACTTTAGCGGCCCCATATCCCAATAGTCATATAATGTGCCTTCCCCATTTTTTAAGGTTTGCTTAAGTGACTTATCCCATGCATTAACAGGCCGCGCATCACCCATTTTGTATGTAATCTCTTTCCATGTATCACCCTCTTGAAACCAATACTTCCAGAAACCATTTTTCACATCATATTCATAGTTTCCTAACAAGGACATATTTCCGTTAGGATACCACTCCTTAAACACACTATCTCTGAGGCTTGCTAAAAGTCCGTTTTGAAAAACCAGTTTGAAAAACCCCTGCGATTGTCGCTGTCCACTGTCAAACCAATAAATTACTTCACCGCTTAATTTACCATTTGTGTATTCACTTTGCTCCTGCTTTTGCCCACTGCGATAGTAATATGTCCAAATCCCTTGTTTTTGGCCATATAAGAAGTCCCCTTCGCTGTATTTTTTTTCGTGCTCTTGATCATAATAATCAACATAGTGTTCCAACTCAATTTTAGGCATCTTCTTTTTCTCCTCCTCTTGCCCGCGCATGGAAAGAGATAACTGTAAAAGGGCACACAGAAAAATGAGGTTTCGCATAATGATATCAAAGCTAATTTGGTTGCCTTTGAGCTTTTCGAAAAGACTTAAAAGTTTTCAAAGAACACTGTTAACTTGCTTAGATTTCACGATTAAGATGGAAAGACTTTCTTTGCAAAAAAATTAAGGTATGAGTGCTGCATATGTAAAGTCTCAATTATCCGGACAGACTTGCGTGATAGAATTTTTTCATCCACAGAGCAATTCACTTCCCGGCTCCCTTCTTTCAAAAATTGCAGAAGAAGTCACAA
Organism: uncultured Flavobacteriales bacterium; assembly: GCA_938091155.1. GTDB lineage: Bacteria > Bacteroidota > Bacteroidia > Flavobacteriales_G > Salibacteraceae > SHAN690. The sequence goes on from CALKOP010000103.1 coordinate 5,025, forward strand.
TTGCGGGATTAGATTCATCCGTCAAATGCATTTTACTAAAATCTGGGGGAGATAGAGCTTTTTGTGCTGGTGCTAGTTTTGATGAGCTTATGGCTATAGAATCAGACGAGTCTGGCCTTGAATTTTTCACTGGCTTCGCAAAGGTCATCAATGCCATTCGAAAATGCCCAAAATTTGTAATCGGAAGAGTTCAAGGTAAGGCAGTTGGAGGTGGAGTTGGCATTGCGAGCGCTGTGGATTATTGCTTCGCAACTAAACATTCTGCAATAAAGTTATCAGAGCTAGCTATTGGCATTGGACCATTTGTTGTTGGACCCGCTGTTGAAAGAAAGGCCGGGAAGTCCGCCTTTGTTGAACTGTCAATCGATGCGAGTGAATGGCGATCCGCACACTGGGGTGAGCAAAAAGGCCTTTACAATCAAATTTTTGAGAATGTGGAAACAATGGACGAACACATTCAGTCCTTTTTAGGCAGAATCGAAAAATATAGTCCAGAAGCAATGACGGAATTAAAAGCCGTATTCTGGCGAGGAACAGAAGACTGGGATACTTTACTCCTAGAACGCGCAAAAATCAGCGGTGGGCTAGTGCTATCCGACTTTACAAGAAGCGCTATCAACTCATTTAAAACTAAATCTTAACTATATAAATACATTACAATAAAACACGTTTTATTAACTGCGTGCATGGTGTCATTAATGGCAACTGCATTTGCGCAAGATGAAGCGGCAACAGAAGCCGCGGATGAGGGTCCATGAAAAATGGGTGGAGTTACCAGGTCTTCATTTTGGCCAAACCTATTTATCGAACTGGCAGGGAGGTGGTAATAACGCCATCAATTGCACTGCCATTGTTAGTCTTTATGCTAACTATAAAAAAGATAAATGGACTTGGGACAACAATTTCGATGCTGCTTCTGGTCAAACTTTGATTGGTAAGCTAAATGATGGTGCAAAGTTCCAAAAGACAGATGACCGATTGGAACTAAATTCTAAACTTGGCCAGAAGACCCCCTTACTCAACACTTATTGGGCAGTAATGGCTACCTTCCGAACACAGTGGGATATTGGACGCGATTATGGGGCAAACCCTTCTCCAATCATATCAGATCCATTTGCACCAGCCGATATCTTAATCGGTACAGGTATCGACTATAAACCAAGTGAAGGTTTTAGCGCGTATTTATCACTCGTTACGGCTAAGATTACCATCGTGGATAATCAACGACTTGCGAACGCTGGAGCTTTTGGTGTTGATGCAGTAGAATACGATGCCACTGTTAAACTTGTCACTGAAGGAACAAATATTCGCTATGAAGTGGGTGGATTCATAAAAGTCCAATACAAGAAAGACTTGATGGAAAACGTAAGTTTTACTATCAAGGTATATTTCTTTGCTAATTATTTAGAAAACTCCGGAAATATTGATGTTAACTGGGAGACATTAATCGCCATGAAAATCAATAAATTATTGAGCGCTAATTTAAGTACACTTGATCTATGATGATGACTTGAAGATTGCCCTAGACAGAAATGATTATGGTATAAACGATGGTACTGGTGCTAGAGTTCAGTTTAAGGAAGTATTCACTTTGGGTATTCAATACCAATTTAATCGTTGAGAAAACTTTAAGGATTTCATAAACACAATTGACGGCTGCTCAAATGAATTCATATTCAGATGACAGCCGTTTTTTTTGACCCCTCGGCAGATATCCACTTTGTTCGAGATTATCTTTTGAGGCTGATTCTAAAAGTTGTACCAGTTCCAGATTCCGATTTCAAGACATAAATTTTGCCCTTATGGTATTCGTTCACTATGCGTTTGCTTAAGGAAAGACCAAGACCCCAACCTCGCTGTTTTGAAGTATATCCGGGTTGAAATATCGTCTTAAACTTACTTTGAGACAATCCTTTACCCGTATCACTCACATCAATCAACACTCTGGTTTCTTGCTGCACGGCTTCAATAAAAATTTGACCCTTACCTTCCATGGCATCCATGGCATTTTTGATCAAATTTTCAATTACCCATTCGAATAAAGGTTCGTTTAATACACACATAATATTCTCTGGAATCTTCGAAGCGAATTTCACATTTCCGGAGGATCGTTTTTCAAAATAATCGATCGTACGTATCAATAATTCAGACAAATTATTCAGTTCTAATTTGGGTTGGGATCCAATTTTCGAGAAACGTTCAGTGACAACCTGTAAGCGAGCCACATCCTTCTCTAATTCGATAGCGATATATTCTGTTTTCGGTTCAGCTCTTAAAAGCTCTACCCAGCCTATCATAGACGATAATGGAGTACCTAATTGGTGAGCTGTTTCTTTGCTCATACCCACCCACACTTGGTTTTGCTCAGCCTTACGTGCAGTGCTGAAAAGCAAATAAGCGATGACCATAAACAATCCAATAATACCCAACTGAGCCAAAGGGTAGTATTTTAACTGAGTTAAAAGGAAGGAATCTTCATAATATACTATCGCTGGACGACCATTTATTTCTATCGATAAAGGATTATGTTGTTCAGACATTTCTTTCAGCCTGGCATCAAGTTGCTTTTCGTTTTCAATAATGGAAGAATCAACATTACCTGCTTCAATTACCTTACCTGAAATTGAGTCTAGTAAAATTATTGGACTGGAAGCAGCATTTAAAATTAGATCAGAGATAAAGGATTGTTGAAGGTCATCAAATGTTGTCTTCAATTCGCTGAACAGTCTTGAATCCTTATAGTACAGGTAAACTCTACTACTACCATAATAAACAATCTCGATTGGAGGATATTGATTGGACATGCTCTCCAATTCTGCCTGAAGTATTTCGTCTCTCTTGCCGTTTGGATCTACATCAATATTCCGAAAGGAGGTAATCACACCATCACCATTTGTCAAAATAACCGGAACAGTCGTGTTTTCATTGAGCACATTTAAAGCAAAGCTTACCTCGGTTACATCTGGTCTCGCTAAGTACTTGGTGGCCTCTAAATAGAGTTCAACTTTGCTGCGTTCACCTTCCTGCAATTTTTCAAACAGATCGCTTGTATAATGCACCAATGCCGACCTGCGTTGCACAGCATCTGCCCAAATTTGCACTTTGGTTTTCTCCTCAGATGATATTTTGTCTACAAGTGTCTTCGCATATGCTAGTGATACACCTACAATAGCCAATGCAATGACAAATAGCAACAGCTTCCATCTCTGTTTTCTTGAATAAATATTGTAGTCCTTGGCCATACAGTGCATACGAATATGAAGAATTCGCAGCTAGAAATTAGAAATCATCATCTTCAAAATCACCTTCGCCAAGCTTGGTCTTATCCGATTCAGTTTTTTTAATGATGTCCTTCAATCCAAGTTTACTCTCCTTTTTCTCTATGGGATTCTTTGTCTGCTTTTGCTGATTAGTTCCTGCTTCAGGATCAAAATCAATGTCAATAACTGGCGATTCTAGTTCAGGTGAAGATTTGGAACTATCCTTCTTTAGAGATGAGAATTCTTCTTGCAATAGATTTTTAACGGTATTTTTCTCTGATTTCAATTCATCCTTCAACGAAGCTTTAAGATTCGTTCGAGCCAATTCAACCTCAAAGTCTTCAGTAGCACCCTTCATTGTTAGGTAAATGCGCGTTCTACCTTTATCATCACGCTGCACAGACTCGTTATAAGGTTTCGTTCTATTCTTTAGTTCAATTAACTCGCTCAACGAAAAATCTATTGCGTAATCAATCTCATTTTCAAATGAATGTGTACCAGATGCGCTTAAGTCAATGGCCGATGAACGTATTTCCATGTGTGGTATTGTAATTATGCCATTACGAATACTGATTTGATTTTGAAGGGTGGCAAACTGTACGTTAGAAAGGCGCTTTTTAAGCTCATCCGTTGACACAAATAACCTCAACATTGGCTTATTTTTTACCTCATCTGCTACAGATATTAGTGGTTCAAATCCTACCAATGCCCCATCATTTATTGTTAAATCCACATTCGCAACAATGCTCTTTGTATCTATCAATAGAGTGGAATCACAAAATCCTCGGAATTGCACATTCGCCACGGTCCGACCTGATAGATGTTCGCTCCTAATAAAGGTTTGATCGAAGTTATGGAAGGTTTCGAATAGCTGCTTTATATCCACATTTTTCGAATCGAAATCTGTTTTAAGTCCGTATTGATTCGCTGTAAATTGATAAACTCCTGCGGAACCAGATATCTCTCCACCTTGGCTTAAGAAATGAAGACTACTCGCCTCAATTTTGCTCGCATTCATTACTAGTTTGCCACTGATCTCGTCAGCAACAAACTTTCCATTTTTAAATTGATCGGATACAATACCCAAGTCCCAACTAGATCTCGTAGGGAAATCCACAATAACGCCTCCCTCTTTTTGGTCATCATTTGACTTTGGGAATAGTGCCTGTAAATCGATGGCAGAGGTCTTGACCGATCCCGTAACATTTAATATACCATCCTCTTTAAACAAGTAATCCAAGAAGTTATTTGCTGCTCCGTTTAAAGAAACCTCGGTCTCATTGACCGCGCCATCATATTGAACTATCTCCAAAGAATTGTCAAGAATGGCGAAATCTGCTGTATCAATATTATAAATACGTTCATCATTCTTCAATTTAATGGTCGCATGATCTAGGATGACTCTTCCCCTTGCTTTGGAGTTTAAAAAATCTCGGGCTAGGGGCTCAGAAGGGTTCATTAATGTGGTGGAGATCTTGGCGTCAATTAAAATATTGCCTTTTCCACTTTCAATGGCCTCAATTCCGAAAAACTCATCCAAGGCCTGAATATCAGTTTGCACCTTAGCCGACCCTGCGATAGTTGGCTGTTTAAAATTTGAAACGGAAAATATGGAGCGAAATGGACTTCCGTTTAATTCACCCGTCAATGATTGGAGTATCAGCTTAGTGGTAACGCTGGACTTGGCAGTGCCATTATCTATACTGCCATTACCCGTGAGCTTCGACAGCTTCCATTTAGTGCCTTTTTTATTAATTGTAGCATCCTTAATCGAAAACGAAGCCGCTAGATGAGGGTTCTCGGTATTTCCAAATGCACCCCCAAGTGTGCAATCAAAATCTAAAATTCCCGTACTGGTGTAATCACTAAAAATCTCTCGACTTTCCCCAGGCAATAGCGACAAGGAACGAATGATATCTAAATCGTTTCCAATTATTCTCAAATCGACACCCTGACCCACAAACTTCCCTGAGATATTAAAGTCTAGAATGTCATCAATTATTAGTCTTCCGTTTCTAAAAGCATAGGTTTCCGTTTCTGCTGCAATGTCCAATTCTGATTCAACAGCTACTAGGCGTTGATCTAGGTAATTAGTACCCCTCAACCGAAGATGATGAACCAAGCCATCTCCTTTTACCGCCATGGTATAATCCGTATTGGAGAAAGATCCGGTGAACCATAGTTCATTCGCCATCAAGTCAATGTCCTGGTCGCGCGCTTCATTTTCATAGGAAAGCCTTCCATTGGTAATGTGGACCTTGTCCAGCTCTAATAAAAAACCTGTAGAAACGTCACTTGTTTTCCAAATGTGGTAGTTATCATAACCTTTACTATCTATCCTGAGACGCAGAAAACCATCCCTCGTTTCAATCTCGTTAATCTTGTATTGACCGTTGAGAATGTCAAGAATATTGAGATTGAGATATACTTTTTCAAAAAAAAGAAGCGTGTCAGCTTTACCAATTTTTACAATATTCTCTTCGGCCCATACACTATCCATAACTAGTGACGCGGAGGGAAAACGGGCAAGTAAAGAAAAGTTAATATCAGAAACGTGAACCGGAGCATTGAGCCGCTTATTTACTTCACTCACAATGTAATTACGGACTGGTTCTTCGTATTTCTTAGCCAAGAAATATGCAGCAATAATGCCCAGTATTCCTATTACAGATAAACCAAAAAACCAATAGATGAATTTGCGCATACTTGAATAACGAACCTAATGTCCGAATATTCGAAACTAGTGTAGCGAATAGCTTAAATGAAGCTTGCCTATAAGACTTATAAACGGTTGTGTTTTAGCTTAGAGCATCTTCAGGTAACCTACCTCTTTTTCGGTGAGATGTCTCCAGCGTCCTCGAGGCAAACCTTTTTTGCTGAGTCCAGCAAAGGCAGCTCTATCGAGCTTGGTAACATCGTAACCCATAGCTTCAAACATTCTTCGCACAATACGATTTCTTCCGCTGTGTATTTCAAGTCCGATTTCGTTGCGTACAGAACCATCACCAGCAAAAAGGGCAGCGTCAGCTTTGGCAACGCCATCCTCCAATTCAATACCGCTTTCCAGTCGCTTCAAATCAGCTATGGAAACATTCTTATCCGTGATCACATGATATACTTTGCGTATCTCATGACTTGGATGGCTTAACTTTTTCGCCATGTCGCCATCATTTGTAATTAGAATTAAACCCGTTGTATTTCGGTCTAATCTACCCACAGGGAAAATCCGTTCGCGGCATGCGTTCTTAACCAAGCCCATTACGGTACTTCTGTCCCGCTCATCGCTAAGCGTAGTAATACAGTCTTTGGGTTTATTCAGTAAGACATACTTCAAGGCCTCAGCCTTTACACGCTCACCTGCGTAACGCACATCGTCCGTAGACTTCACTTTTGTACCCAAGGCAACACAGACTTCACCATTTATGGTTACCAGACCATCTTCAATGAATTTATCTGCTTCTCTTCGAGAGCAAACACCTGCCATAGACAAATACTTATTCAATCGGATGAGGTCATCTGGACCTTGACCTCTTTGCTCAAAACCGTCAAAGTGTTGATCTTTTAAAAACTTGGTATGCGATTTTTTTCGATCGTCTTGGCTAAAACTCTTTTTTACAGTGCCCTTACCCTTGAATGCTCCGTCCTTTTCATCTTTTCTAAACTTGCTAAATGGCTTATCCTTTCCTTTGAATCCACCACCTTTATTTCCCTTGAAGCTTCCACCTCGAGAATCATCGCGTGAGGTTTTTTTAGCATCATCTCCTTCTCGAGTAATAGTGTAGCTCGGTTTGCCAGATTTTTCGCCAGCGCCACCTTTATAGCCTCCGCCCTCTCCAGATGATGGATACTTTTTCTTAACTCCTTGTTTCTTGCGATTGGTATTTCCTCCGAGCACTATATGCTCTTCTTTCTTCACTTTACTCGCTCTTTTTTCCCAAGTACTCTTTTTTGCCATGACGCATTAATTGTGACTGCAAAGGTACTTTATTTCATACAGCCTATATATGCAACATACATTTGCTGTGATGGGATGGGAATGGGCACAATGGTTTGAGAAAAGGTGGTGGAAGGGCTATCTAAAAAAGCGCCCTGTTGATGATTACTTGAATTGGAAGACAAAGTATTGGCGTGACTTTTTGGAACAGATTGCATTGACGGTTCCCAACAATGCGAATGTTCTAGATGTTGGTTTTGGACCAGCTGGCATATTTACCATTTTGAATGAGTCTAAAACTGTTGCCTGCGACCCACTACTACCCTACTACGAGGATCACATTGCACATTTTTCGAGAAGCTTATATCCAAACCCTGATTTCATTCCGATGCCTCTTGAAGCCTCCACATGGAAGAATCAATTTGACTTTGTTTTTTGTATTAATGTGATCAATCAAGTCAAAAACTTTGAAATTGCCCTGCAGCGCTTAATTGATGCTGCTAAACCAGAAGGTACTGTTATTATCAGCATCGATTGTCATAATTTTTCGTTCGCAAAATGGTTATTCAGAACACTTCCTGTTGATATTCTACATCCGCAGCAATATAATCATAGCGAGTATCTTTCCGAATTCGAATCACGCGGATTGATAATAGAACGCAAAGCACTCATCAAAACCGGATTCTTTTTCGACTACTATCATGTTGTCTGCAATAAAAAATAGCCTCATTGTCATTTTCCTATTTGGAAGTAGTGCGAATGCCCAAAAGATTTTCGCTTCATCTGACTCTCTGCATAAGGGGCGTGCAATCGCCTTAGGTATTGGGCAAGGTGTTACTTACGCCTCCACTCTTGGAGCGTTGCAATTTGCATGGTACAGCGAATACCAAACAGGTGGATTTCATTTTTTTAATGATTGGCCAGGTTGGCAACAAATGGATAAAGTTGGGCACGCAGCTGCAGCATATCAGATTAGTAATAATCTATATAAACTAAACCGATGGTCTAGTACAAAAGAGAAACGCTCCATTTGGTTTGCGGCAGGGTTAGGTTACAGTTATCAACTTGCAGTGGAGGTCATGGACGGATTTTCATCAGGTTGGGGCTTCAGTAATTATGATTTACTGTTCAATACTGTGGGTACTGGCCTATTCACTGGACAACAACTCGGCTGGGGCGAACAAAGAATAAAAATCAAGTATAGTTTTTGGCCCAGCGGGCTTACAAAACTTAGTTGTTCGGAAGGCAGGCGGGCACGCAACCTTTATGGCGAGGGATTATATGAGCAATGGCTAAAAGATTATAACGGTCAGACATATTGGTTCAGCGCCAATATTTGGAGTCTAATAGGTAAACCGGATCGATTTCCAAAGTGGTTGGCTTTATCAGCTGGATACAGTGCAAACAATTTACTTGGTGCCGAGTCGAATACATGGACGGATCCTGATGATGTGACCCAAAAAATCTCTAGTTCACGAGTAAGACAGCGACAATTGCTTTTTTCATTGGATGTGGATCTCGATCATGTTGATCTGCCGTGTACTTTAAAATGGATGAAGCCACTTTTCGGATTGGTAAAATTCCCATTCCCCGCGATAGAAATTAATAGTCAAAAAGGCCTCAAGGGTCATTGGCTCTACTTCTAATTCACCACCTTGGTTGAAAGGCTCCTTAGATGTGGTCAATTGTTTTTCCTTTCGAATTAATGATAATTCCAATCACATCAAACCTTGTTTCTAGGTCTAGGTCATGCTTTTCGATATATGCATTTGCCACGCGAATTATGTGGCTTTGCTTTCCTTTTGTGACAAACTCGTGCGGTACACCAAAGAAATTAGAATTGCGGGTTTTCACCTCAACAATGACCAAATCATCTGCAAGGCGGGCGATGATGTCTATCTCTTCTTTCCCAAAGCGCCAATTACGCTCTAGGATTTTGTAGCCAGACTTAACCAAATGCTTCGCTGCCAAATCTTCGCCTTCTAACCCCAGGTCATTGTGTGATGCCATGAATCAAACTTACGAAAGGTTTAATCTGAATTTATTTCCCCATCGTCTGATTGGGGTTTCAACCAAATAATGAAGTACTAGGCTAATTAAAACAGTCGCAATAAAGTAGATCAAAAATTCTACAGCCGCAGGCAATTCTAACTTTTTAATCTCCAACAATATACCAGGTACAAAACTGTGAACTAGGTAAATAGCATAGGATAGTTTACCACCCAAAATGAGCCCTTTGTTTTCAAATATCTGTCCAGCAATCCCCTTAAAACCCATTACTAAAAATCCAAGTAAAAAAGCACATAGCACTCCGAATGTCATGCGAAAGATCACCCACATGTAAACCTGTTGATCCTCATTAAAATACATGATGGCAATATTCAATAGAATTGCAGCAACTACTGTGACCTTTAAGGTTTTAATTGAAAAAATACGCTTGAAAAGCTCGGGACTAAACTTTAGAAAAAATGCGAGTATTGCTCCATACATGAATAAATCTAAACAAGCCAAGGTGTGTATATGAACAGTGAAATAATCATAGGTACTTATAAACACAACATACCTAAAAACCACTGAAAACAAAATAACACATACGGCTAACCCATATATCAATTTACGCTTTGTCGCTAACAAAACAATTGGCCACACCAGATAGAAGTGCTCCTCAACAGAAAGAGACCAGAAGTGCGAGAAAATTCCATTCCATTTTTGGACTTCAATGAAATAGAAATTAGACAAATAGGATACGTTATACAAAAAGGCATCTCGTATCTCATTCTTATTAAAAAACGTAGCAAAAACCAACACGAGATAGTACAGGGGGAAAATCCTAATTCCTCTTCTGAGGATGAAATTGCCTATGGCTTTTAGAGGTTTGACCTGTCCGTCATCTACTGACGATTTGAGTATTAACAGCTGATAGGTTATTAAAAATCCACTCACGATGAAGAAAAAATCCACTCCAATAAAACCCAATTGTAGTTTTTTGACAATGGGGTTTGATGGTAACCAATGAGACGTCAAGACAGCAAAAGCAGCAAAAAACCTAAAACTATCTATCTGCTTGTAATAATTCATTTTCAATCTTAATCAGTGTCCAACTGAAGCCAAAAACTTTAGAGCGCTGATGGTTGTAATATGGATTTATGACTAGAGATTGCCAAACTCATGCAACTCCCAACGGCTACTGCTCGATTATCTACAACATGCCCAATGGGAGCGTTAAATGCAACCGGATAATTCCATTCAGAAACAGTGTCTAATATGATCTCTTCTGCAGACATACCAAATGGAACGCTGTTATCCTCCATTTCTGTAAACTGACCAATTACTAAACCTTTTAAGCTTGATAAAACGCCAGATCGGTTTAGTTGCATCATCATGCGGTCTATATGGTAGAGGTTTTCTGTGAGATCTTCCAGAAACAAAATTTTACCTCGGAAATCCATTTGGCTTGTTGTGGCCATTATTGAATACAAAACACTGAGGTTTCCACCAATAATTTCACCTGAAACAGTTCCATATTTGTTTAATGGATGAGCATCCCAGGTTAATGGTTG
>CALKOP010000104.1 GCA_938091155.1 uncultured Flavobacteriales bacterium
TGAATGGAAAATTTGTCAATGACCTCAAAGATTAAATGATGTAAATCCAATTCTTCTCTTTTCAACTTAAAGTCTCCTTTATCTAAAACTGCACTTTGCAATACTTCTTCCACTAGGAGACCGAGACGCTTATTCTCTGCATTTATTATACCGATATAACGATTCTTCACAGTTTCAATCTTTCCCAACTCAGGATCACTGAGTGCCTCACATGCTAGGGATATTGTCGAAATAGGGGTCTTTAACTCGTGCGTCATATTATTAATAAAGTCATTCTTGATCTCGCTGCTCTTTTTCTGTGCGACTATAGTTTTTAAAATGTAATAGATGGTGGCTATTATGACCAACAGAAATAAAAGCGAAACAACTAACAGGAGCCATATATTCTTTAGGATATACCCATCAAGATTGGGGAAATAGACATGAATGTAATGCGGCACCTGAATTACATCATTAGGGAAAAGCTTCGCTCTGAGCATGGTTTCACTAAGCTCATCCTCGTACATTTCATTTCCAAATACCATATTATGGCTTCGGTCAAAAACAGCGACTTCAAATGGCAAGAAAACGCCATGATTTTGAAATGATAGATGAAGTAACGAGTCCGCAATTTTTGGATCTATTCTTTCATCTATTGGTTGATTAAGGTCAACCTCGATTAGGCTCTTTACAATATCTCCCAAGAATGCCCTCTTGGATTTAACCCGATCCCTCAGTTGATTGATGTCCGGTTCGAAAGGATCGGAGCCAGAAAAAAGCTCAAAATCACCGCTATCAACTTTCGGGACCCTCAGTTTCACCTCTTGCTCAAGGTCTGAAGTATAAGGGAGATCTTCCACCGAATGTGTAATTGTTTTTTCCGATTTTGAATCGCCCTTTTCTTCGATAACTTGCATTTGAACTTGATCTCCAGATCGTTCAATTTTTTTACTGATAACGTATTCTACTAAACTATCATCAGGCGGAAACCGCAACTCCTCTGTCAAATCACTCGATTCAAAGAACAAATACTTCGCTTCTTGGTGAGATCGAAGTTTAGTGAGCGTCTCATGTCTTTCCAAAAGATCCACAACTTCATTAAGAGCCTCTCCGGCACTATGTTCAACCTTATCTCTTTCAAGATCAAAGGCATTCTGAATCCAATAGACCTGAACGGCTATAAGGCCAATTACGGCCATACACACCGTAATTACTACTATTCTTAGTTGATTGGCCTTCATGATTGTTAACAAAAATAACTGGGCGCAGTGGTGCACTTAATTGCTTAACAGTACTTAACATTGGTTAACCTTGGATTAACAACGAGCCTCAGCCGTCTAATATTAAGTTTGCAGTAAACCGCACTTTATGAGATTATTTCTACTTGTCACTTTTGGTCTCTTAGTACTCTCAACGATCAGTAACGCCCAGACCATCTATAAAAAAACAATCGAAATAACTGATGGCAATAAACCGACTGTTTTGATTAAAACAGAATCGAATGGGAAGGTTACAGAGGAGCGGTTGGAAGGCGAGGCTGCCCGGAAGTACATTAAAGATGGTGAGAGGAAATCTGATAAAATCATAGATTTAGAAATTACGAAAAGTGATATCAATGCGCTTGACCAAGAGCTTCCATTGCTCATGCAAAACATTGAAAAACGCGTAGTCGAGTTCAACGAAACACGTATGGATACTAACATCCAAAGAATGAATAAAAGAATCGAGAAAACTTCTAAGTGCATTAAAAAAGAAGTAGGCGGAGCGCTATAGATTTATTATTTAAATTAAACTTGTCTATCTAGTTAAGTTTAAACTGTCCTGCTCGAGCGATCGGGACTTCTCATTTTAAATCGGCTCATCCTCCTTACCTTTGGATGCAAGCCCTTGATATGGAAAAACTACAGAACTATATAAACGGAGAAATGGTTTCACCAGCAAGTGGAGGATATTTCGACAATTTTGAACCAGCTACGGGAAAGGTCTATTCGCTTATTCCGGATAGCGATGTCACGGATGTAAATGCGGCTACGGCCGCTGCAAAAGCAGCATTTCCAATCTGGAGTAAGATGAGCATTGAAAACCGATCAGCGATTTTGCTTCGAATAGCGGAACTGATTGGAGAAAACCTTGATGATCTTGCTGCTGCAGAGAGTAGGGATAATGGTAAGCCAGTAAAATTGGCAAGGACGGTTGACATTCCAAGAGCTCAATCAAATTTTCATTTTTACGGAACGGGTATTCTTCATTTCGCTTCTGAATCTCATTCCATGGGTAATTTGGCTATTAATTATACCCTTCGACAACCTATTGGCGTTGCTGGATGTATTTCTCCTTGGAATCTACCATTGTACCTCTTTTCTTGGAAGATTGCCCCAGCACTCGCAGCTGGAAATACTGTAGTAGCTAAGCCATCTGAGGTTACTCCATATACAGCTTACCTGCTTTCCAAGATTTGTATTGAGGCAGGTTTGCCTAAAGGAGTATTAAATATTGTACATGGATTAGGGCCTAAAGCTGGAGCCGCAATTATTGAACATGATGATATTCCAATGATCAGCTTCACCGGTGGCACAGCAACAGGAGAATGGATTGCCAGAACTGCAGCACCTAAATTTAAAAAACTAAGTCTTGAGCTTGGTGGTAAAAACCCCAATATCATTTTTGCTGATTGTGATTTTGAGGAAATGATGAAGACAACCTTAAGATCGTCTTTCGCGAATCAGGGGCAAATTTGTTTGTGTGGATCTAGAATTTTAGTGGAACGCCCATTATATGACAAATTTAAAACTGAGTTTGTTCAGCGGGTTAAGGCACTGAAAGTGGGCGACCCGAAACAAGATGTGAATCTAGGCGCTGTTGTTAGTAAGCCACACATGGAAAAAGTGTTGAGCTATGTTGAGCTTGCCAAAGAAGAAGGAGGAACCGTACTTGCGGGAGGTAAAAGAGCAAATATTGGTGGTGATTTTTCTGAAGGATACTTCCTAGAACCAACAGTTATTGAAGGCTTACAATGCACCTGTCGAACGAATCAAGAAGAAATTTTTGGTCCTGTGGTAACTATTATGCCTTTTGATACAGATGAAGAAGCATTGATGATGGCAAATAGCACAAAATTTGGACTGGCCAGTTCTGTTTGGACCAGTGATTTAAAAAGAGCTCATACAATTGCCCGTGAACTGCATTCGGGAATAGTCTGGATTAATTGTTGGCTCCTGCGCGACTTACGCACCCCATTTGGTGGAGTAAAAAGCTCAGGTGTCGGACGCGAAGGTGGTTTTGAAGCATTGGATTTCTTTACTGAACCGAAGAATGTGTGCATCAAGTATTAGGGACACACGGAGATTTTAGTTCTTGAAATCCTATCCTCATTCTGACAAATTACATTGTTAATTCCTGTGCTCAGATTGATCTGGATTTGCGCAGAGGAAGTGGTGATTCTTTCTTCCCATATTAGTGCTCCAAGGGCATCAAAAATTCTTTCTCGTGTTTCACCATCAACACCTCGAATGGAAAACTGACCTGTGTTTGGATTTGGAAAAATTTCGATGCTAGTTTCGTGAATTGCTTTATTGCCGGGTGGCATTAAGCGTAATTCAGGACATACAAGCAAGTTCGAATCGCATCGACCATTGTTTTCAAACACAGCTTTCATAGTCCACGACTGATCGTCTTCAATTGGAATAACTACTTCGATTGATTTAGGATTAGGATAGGATAACAATATTCACACCAATGTCACCCGACCATTGCACAGTAACTGGGCAACTGGTGTATGGTCCTGCAATAAAAACTATGGTGTCTCCAACTGAGGAAAACACAGCGGGACATCCGATAAAGTCTCTACGTCCACAGGCCAAAACTGAGGTCACTTCGTAAACTATCTCTCTCAATGAGGCTTCAACCTCAAGCTTAAACTGAATCCACTCACTAGTAAAAGGATCTTGAGTTCCGATAGTGGCTGAGGTTATATATGGGTTCTGAACAGTGGAGTCAGATAAAAAAGATGATGCCTGAATATTGGAGTGTAACGAATACCAACGGCACTGATAAGGCTCGGCTCCTCCACTGGCGATAGCTGACATTTCTTTTTGATCGTTAATATCATCCGCACAAAAAGATTGTTCAGGGCCAAGGTATAAATTTAGGTTTTGCCCTATAAGAGAGCCCGAGCAAGCCAACAGAAGTAAAGTAAAAAGTATGTTTTTCTCAAACTTCATTCCACAACATATAAAAACTTTGAGCAAAGTACTATTGTGGCTCATGAAAGCGAGCACTTTCAAGCTTCACCAAAATAGTGTGGTAGTATTTATACCAGCGACTCATGCCTTCCGCTTTTGCTTTTTGGTGGGTTAAATCTTTTCGCCATTGGTTAATTGCATCCTTGTCTCGCCAATAGCTGATAAAGGAACCTCGACCCTCTGATTTATGACTTTCCCAACCTAGAAACCCATCTATGTTGTGGACAAGATCAAGCGTGATTTCGTCCATTTCCTGATAACCTTCGAGGTCATCGCTCAAGTAATAATTGAAAATGTTGGCGAAGTGCGGAGCTTCGGGCCTGATGTCATTCTTCCAATTAATCACAACTAAACACTCTGATCAATTTTCTTAACCATTGTTAGAATGGTTGCAATCGCTACGGTCTCGCCAGTTTCATCGTACATGTCCACCAAGAATTTTACAATCCCCTTTGCAACATCATCTTCCGAACGTTTTTCTTGATCTATCTTCTCCTTAACAGTAAATCGAACTCCTACTGTAGCGCCAGGGTAAACTGGTTTTGTAAACCGGGCTTGTTCAACTCCGTAGTTTAATAATACTGGGCCTTTTTTTGGATCAACAAATAATCCAGCAGCTTTCGAAAGCAAGAAATATCCATGTGCTACGCGTTGCTCGAAGATGGTTCCTTCCAAAGAAGTAGCGTCCATATGGGCGTAAAAATTATCGCCACTAACGTTTGCGAAATTTACAATGTCCGCATCAGTCACTGTGTGTTTGTGCGTGAAAACGGTATCACCGACTCGCAATTCTTCAAAGTGCTGTCTAAACACATGCGGATTGGCTTCAGGTTTATCAGCTCCAACTTGAAATTGCTCTGTAATTCTCGTTATCGTTTCCGGATGACCTTGAATGGAAGTTCGCTGCATATAATGTTTTACACCACGAACGCCTCCCATTTCTTCTCCGCCTCCTGCTCTACCAGGTCCACCGTGCGTTAACAATGGCATTGGAGATCCATGACCTGTACTTTCTTTATCGCATCTTTCATTTAACACAAGCACGCGACCATGCATGTGGGCCGTGCCAATCACAAAGTCTCTGGCTAAATCGTCATCTGCCGTTATTATAGAAGTAACCAATGACCCCTTTCCTAATTCAGCCAATCGAATAGCCTCGTCCATATCAGAATACGGCATGAGTGTACTCACTGGTCCAAAAGCTTCAATTTCATGAACCGCAGTTTTATTAAACGGATCGTCATTTCTGAATAGAATAGGACTGAAGAATGCGCCCTTGTCCTTATCTGCTCCTACCACTTCAAAATTGTCCATGTCTCCAAATACAATCTCTTGTTCCTTCATCAACAACTCAACATTTTGTCGAACTCGATCTACCTGCATTTTGCAAGCCAATGCTCCCATGCGAACACCTTCAACAGATGGGTCGCCAATTGTTGTTTTGGCCAATTGTTGTCCCAGTGCAATCTGCACATCTTCCATGTACTTTTCTGGCACTATTATTCTCCTAATAGCCGTACATTTTTGACCAGACTTAACTGTAATTTCAGCGCGGGTAGCTTTAATAAATATGTCAAAATCAGCTGTTCCAGGGGCAGCATCCATGCCTAACATAGTCGCATTCAAACTATCTGCCTCTAGGTTAAAAGGAACTGTGTTTTGAATAATGTTTGGTAGTGCTTTTAGCTTTAAACCGGTAGCTGCAGAACCCGTAAAGGTCACCACGTCATCCGGTCTTACATGATCTAGTATACCACGACCTAGACCGCTTACCAACTGCAAAGATCCTTCAGGTAATATTTTTGAAGCAATGATTTCCTTGACCATTAATTCGGTCAAATAACTAGTGAATTCGCTCGGTTTAACAATAGCAGACACACCAGCCATTAGGTTCACTGCAACCTTTTCAAGCATTCCCCAGATAGGAAAGTTGAAGGCATTAATATGAACAGCCACTCCTCGCTTTGGCACTAGAATATGATGTCCAATAAAAGAGCCTCCTTTAGATAATGGAATAGCCTCACCTTCCACCGCATATGGTAAGTCGGGAAACTGCTTTCGAAGAGAAGCATTTGCGAACAAGTTGCCTATCCCACCTTCAATATCAATCCAACTATCTACTTTGGTTGCACCTGTTTGGGCCGATAGAGCATAGAATTTACCTTTTATTGACATCAAATGGAGAGCCAGTGCTTTAAGCATTCGACCTCTTTCTTGAAACGTCATTTTACGCAAGACTGGACCACCAACAGTGCGCCCGTAATCCAATATGGCATTGTAATCTAAACCAGCGCTTGATACAACTCCTATGGCTTGACCATTTATTGCGTTTTCTGCAATGAGCTCTTCCCCATCACCATTTATCCAGCTTCCTGAAACGTAATTGCCAATTTTTTCCATGTTTTTAATCTATTTATCGAACCCACATTTGACGTCTTTCTTTGATAAATTCTTTCAATTTATCGTTCGATTCCTTTGTAAACCTGTTGTCATAAATAAACTGACCCCCTTGATAGTTAATTCTACCTACAGGTCCGTCAAGATGAATTGACGCGGGGACTCTTCCAACAGGATATAGGTCGGCAAAGAATGGGAATGCGTGATCCTTTTTGTGTTTTGCAGGGTGAATTCTTGTGGAAATAATCAAGGTTTTTGAAACATATCCATCAGCAAAGATCACCAGCGACAAGGAATCCTGCATATCTAAGTCAATATTGAACTTGCCTATTTTGGATGTTGGCACTGTTTTGACTAACTCCTGATTTCTATAAATATAAACCGCGAATTCAAGACCGCGTTTTTTTTCATTTACAATCTTGCCTGTAAGAGATAATGTGCCTATTTCCTTGCTTTCTTGACTCATTCCAGACCAAGAAATTAATACGAGTACAGTAATCATTAAACAAGCAACCCCTCTATTATTTGCAGCTTTCTTCATTTTTCGCGGTGCAAAGATAACTTCCTAAATTTTCTTAGGTGTGAGTTTTGAGCTTTGATACTAAAGGTTGCCCTGTACGAGTGACAACTGAAAGCTTTTGTACACTAAAACACATGAATATCACAAGCCTAGGAGCGATTTTTCCAGATATCAAATGACTTCATTTGTTTAGGTCGATCAGATTCTGGCTCTCGCAGCGGCTCACATTCACGCAACGTATAATGCAGATCATTTGGTAATCCATGATAGATTTTTGTTCCCTCAGTTTTCCAAGCGATCATTTCGTCTGAAACATCCTTCACAATCTTATGTGGATTACCTACAACCACTTTTCTTCTGGGAATTATTGATTTTGCTGATACAAAAGTTAGCGCTCCAACAATGCATTCATCTCCAATAACTACTTCATCCATCAAAACCGCATTCATTCCAATAAGGCAATTTCTACCCAAAGTAGCACCGTGCACAATGGCGCCATGACCAACATGCGCACCTTCACATAGCCTAACCTCAAACCCAGGAAACATATGAATGGTGCAATTTTCTTGCACATTGCATCCATCTTCAATTACGATTTCACCCCAATCACCTCTGATTGCTGCGCTTGGTCCTATGTACACATTGGCTCCGATGAATACATTGCCCGTTACCGTTGCTTGTGGATGAACAAATGCAGTCTCATGTAATACTGGTTTAAAGCCATCAAACTCGTAAATCATAATGAAGATTTTTACAAAGATGGGGAAACAAAAAAGGCTTCCCTGTATTCGGAAAGCCTTTGTTCGAGTTGCGGGGACTGGACTCGAACCAGTGACCTTTGGGTTATGAGCCCAACGAGCTACCAACTGCTCCACCCCGCACTGCGAAGATAGAACTATGTTTCTTTCAATCAAGTACTCTTTTGAGTTTATCAAACTTTAGTATTGCAGTAAAATTTTGATGGGAATAATAAAGACATATTATAAGCAATTAACACCTAAAGAATTGCGATCAATCACAATGTGGGTGCTGGTTACGGTGCTTATCACCCTAAAAATATATCAGGGAGATCAGAGCTTTTTCGCTACCCATTTTAGTGATCCTGATTGGACAAAGGGAGAAGCTGATTGGTTTCGTTGGCTATATCATCATTTAGCTAGTCTTCTTTTATGGTCGCTGGTTCCATTTGTCATTATCAAAGTTGTCTTTAAGGAACATCTTGGCGACTACGGCTGGAAACTTGGTGATTGGAAGTTCGGACTGAAGGCCTCACTCATCTCTTTTGTGGTCATGATCTTGCCAGTTTACATCAGCAGCTTCAATCCCGAGCATCGCGAGTGGTACCCACTCACTTCTTTAGCGACAGCTTCTGTCGGATACTTTGCTTTATGGGGCTTGAGCTACCTTCCACACTACATCGGCTGGGAATTTATGTTCCGAGGGTTTGTGGGGGTGGGCATGAGTAAGTTTTATGGCAAAATTGGGGCAACGGGAATACAGGTCATAATTACGGTCTTATTGCATATCAGTAAACCCATGGGGGAAACATGGGGAGCAGCATTAGCTGGAGTTTATTTGGGATGGTTGACCTATAGAACGGGATCTGTATGGTGGGCAATCCTTTTCCACTTCTATTTAGGAATGCTCAATACGTGGATGTGTGCTTAGGCTGAAATATGCCGTAACAGGCGCCAACGGAATGGTGGGCAAGGCCCTTACTATCAAACTTGCTCAAGATGGGCATCAAGTGTTAGCCGTTTATCGTACAGAATTGCCAGCAGAATTCTTGGACTTTCCAAATATTGATTTTGCCACAGGTGATATTCAAGATCTAGCTTTTTTGAAGAGAGCATTAACTGGTGTTGATGGAGTCTTTCATGTGGCCGGCTTCGCAAAACCTTGGTCGAAAGACAAAACGGTTTACAACAGAGTGAATGAGGAAGGCACACACAATGTGTGTGAAGCATGCAAAGCCAACAGCGTAAAACGCTTGGTTTATACGGCTTCGGCAGGAATCCATGGCCCTCAAACCAGTGAAACAGAACTCATCAATGAAAACACCTGGCCACTAGAGTATCATACCGATTATGAGCAGAGTAAATTCAACGGAATGCGGGTTGCCTTTTCCTATGAAAAGCTTGGTTTAGAAGTGAATGTTGTGAGTCCCGCAAGGGTCTATGCTCCTGGTGAAGTCACCGAAAGCAATGTTCCTGTTAGGATGGTTGATATTTATTTGAATAAAGGATTTGGCGTTGCTCCTACTGACGGACTTGGCATTGGCAGCTATGTTTATATCGATGACGTTGTGCGTGGCCACATCATTGCAATGACCGCTGAAATGCACGGAGAAGAATTTTTACTTGGTGGTGAAAACGTGAATTATATTGAGTTTTTCAGAATATTGGCCCAACTAAGCGGTAAGACCCATCGCATTCTCAAAGTTCCTTTTGGAATCAGTTTGTTGATTGGAAAGATCAACCTGTTTCTAGCTCAAGCATTTGGTATTAAACCAATGATTACTGCTCCATGGGTAAGAAGATATTTAATGCATTGGGGAGTTGATAGTTCTAAGCTTAGAAATCTAGGTTACGATCCAAGTCCATTAAAAGACGGACTAAAAAAGGTAATTGATTCTTGGAGCTAATTACGCATCTCCACCTGATTTATTTTCCAACTCATCAGCCATTCTGCGCATATCTTCAGGAGTTTTTCCTTTCAAAAATTCAGGAAGTTCCATTCCGGCCATATTGAACATATCTTGTAATGGAGGAACCGACTTGTGTAAACCTGAAATGAAGTTCGCGGTTGATGTCTTTTCATCTCCCTTTCCACCACCTTCCCATACAGTGACCTTGTCGATTTTTATATTCTGAATGGCCTCAGACTGCAAGCGGATCAGTTCGGGAAGTTTATCCGTAATCAACAGCATGGCTGCGTTATTAGCATCGCCACCAGTAGCTTTTACAATCTGATCTAATCCTTGAGCTTGTTTGGTCAATACTTCATAAAGACCCTGAGCCATTAAAGAGGCAACTAATGTCACTGGAAGTGACAACCCACTATCTAAACATGCCAGGCCAGTCCAACCAAATAAAGTAAAAAAGACAACCAAGTTTTTAATGGTGAAAAACTGAAAGCCGATATCCCCATAAGCATCAATTTCCATGTCGGTATCTCCATCAATCTCCTCCAACAAAGATCAATGCAGTTTGAATCAAGAATATAAGCGTGAAGGGAATAGCAATGCCCCAATAAATTTGATGTAAAGATGAGAGCGCATCCCACCAAGCTGGAAAGTTGTCGAACATGGAATCGTGGTTTCGAGAGACAAGCTAGAATTTTTTCGGCTAGTGTGCAACCACAATTCTAAAAGAATCAACCACGCAACTCTGCCCCGACCTCTCGTTTGAATCTTTCAAGCAAGCGATTCATGGTTTTATCCACCTCTTTATCTGTCAGTGTTTTATTGTCATCGCGCATGCTAAAGGCAAGCGCATAGCTCTTTTTTCCCTTTGGCAACCCTTTGCCTTCGTACACATCAAACAGAGTTACAGACTTCAGAAGTTTTCGATCCGTTTGATAAGCTAACCGTTCGAGTTCAGCGTAATTTACCGCTTGGTCAACCAATAATGCTAAATCTCTTCGCACTGCTGGATACTTAGGTAAGTCGCCAATGTTTATTGTTTCTTGTCTTAGCTTAACTAAATCAGCCCAGCGAATTTCAATGTAATAAACATCTTTTTGTTTTATCTCAAAAGCCTTTTTCATCTGAGTTGAAATCTGACCTCCGGTAATTAACACCTTGTCTCCCAGTTTCCAATCCATCCCGTATTCAAACCAATCATTGGTAGATTCATCCGATTTAAGCTTTCCGACATTAATTCCTAATCGGTGAATGATCTGTTCTAGAGTTCCATGAAGAAAGCTCCAGTCAGCGGGTGTTTCTGCCAATCGCCATGAATCAGAAATTTGATTTCCAGATACAGCTATACCAAGCCGCTGTTCCTCAAAAAATCCAGATTCCTTTTGACGATAGATGTTCCCAAACTCGAATTGTTTCAAGTTGTTTTGTTGTCGATTCAGATTATATGCCGCACTCTGCATAACAGAAAACACCATTGCAGGCCGCATAATTCCCATTTCTGAACTTAAAGGATTGTTGACATGCACGACATGAGATACATCCCATTCACTAGATAGTATGCCGTACTTTTCATCAACCATAGAATTAGACATGCATTCCAAAAACCCGCTACCTACCAATAATTCAGTAATAGCCTTCTTTGCCAATATAGTAGCCGGTGGCTTTATATCACCAATTGATGACTTGATTTGGCTTGTAAAGGGAATTGCATCGTATCCATAAACCCTTAACACCTCTTCGATCACATCGGCTTCTCTTGTTACATCAACTTTGAATGGAGGTATGCTTAATGTCCATTCGCTTCCGTTCTGAGCGGTCACCTCGATATCCAAACCTTCTAAGATTCGCTTAGTATCGGCCTCGGGTATATCATGTCCAATAAATGCATTGACTTTATCGATACGATATTTTATTTCAAAATTTGGGAATGGCTCTGGATGTGTATCACTTAAATCACTCGAAATCTCACCACCTGCTAATTCAGCTATCATAGTTGCTGCTAGTTTAGCTGCGTAAGCTGTAATATTCGGGTCTACTCCTCGCTCAAATCGAAAGGAGGCATCTGAATGTATTCCATTACGCTTGGCTGTTTTACGAACCCAAACAGGGTTGAAATAAGCTGACTCTAGAAACACACTAGATGTAGCAACAGTCACCGACGATTTTGCTCCACCAAAAACTCCGGCTATGCACATACCCTCGTTTTTTCCACAAATCATTAGGTCATTTTCGTTCAATTCACGATCTACATCATCCAATGTGATGAAGGAAGTTCCGCTAGGCAGCGTTTTCACAATTACTTCTTTTCCTTCAATTTTATCCGCATCAAATGCATGCAAAGGCTGGCCAAAAGCGTGATTGATGTAATTCGTAACATCCACCACATTGTTTATCGGCCTGACTCCAACTGCCTTCAGTTTGTTCTGCAACCAATCTGGAGAATTCTTCACGGTGAGACCAGAAACTGTAACTCCAATATACCTCGGACAGGCATCATTGTTCTCAACAGAAACTGGAATGGTCAAATTGGTATTGGATGGAGAAAATGATTCCACAGTCGGTCGGCATAATTCAATTTTCTTTCCTTTTCTCTGTGCCAACACTGCCTTCAAATCACGCGCCACACCATAATGTGATGCTGCATCAGCACGATTTGGTGTTAATCCAATTTCAAAAACTGTGTCTGTTTCAATTTGAAAAATTTGAGTAGCAGCAACTCCAATCTCAGTGTTTTCTGGTAAAACCAAGATCCCATCATGACTTTGTCCTACTCCTATTTCATCCTCCGCACAGATCATTCCCATGCTTAGTTCTCCTCGAATTTTCGATTTCTTGATTTCAAAAGGATCTCCACCATCTGGATATAACATAGTTCCAACAGTGGCAATAATTACTTTTTGTCCAACAGCTACATTCGGAGCACCACAAACTATCGGGAGCATTTCCCCTGAGCCGACATCCACTATAGTGCAGCTTAATCGATCAGCGTTTGGATGCTGCCATTTCTCCATTACCTCACCAACAACCAATCCTTTTAACCCACCCTTCAGTGATTCGAATGACTCTTCGCCTTCTACTTCCAAGCCAATACTCGTGAGTAATTCGCTCACCTCCTTTGGTGATTCATCTAGATGTATGTATTGGCTGAGCCAGTTGTATGAGATTTTCATGCCTTGAGGAAATTTTCTTTGCGCTTGCGCAAAAGTAAAAACCCCGAACAGTAAGTAAGATTGAATTTAAAACTGATGCATAAGCCAATAATAAATTGGCAGACCCAAGTTAGTATTGATGGGGAATGTGACCGCGAGCGCCATGGGCAGATAAACGCCAGGATTAGCCTTTGGCACCGCAATTTTCATAGCTGCAGGCACCGTGATGTACGATGCGCTAGCCGCCAGTGCAGCCAATAAGAAACGATTGCCTGGCTCATCTGTGACAAAGCCGCTTATGATAGAAACTAAAGAGCCAACAAAAAACAATCATGGAAAAACACTTTAGCTGGTATGACAATGAAGTATTGTAACTCAGCTATTACCTTTGCTCTCATGAAAAACCTCATAGGCCTCTTATTTCTCTTGTCAATTGTATTATCTGGTTGCGAGCCGAAACCTGAACGCGTCATTGAGTCTGAATGGAACGCGGAACAACCTAAACTAGTCGCTTATTTTCTGGAAGAAGGCGATGTCAAATTCAAACAAAAAGAGGAAAAATTCTATGAAGATGGGACCATGGAATACTCGGGAGGCTATGACGCTGAAGGCAATAGACATGGTGAGTGGAAGTATTTTTATAAAACTGGAACCTTATGGAGTCTAGGCAATTATACCAACGGCTTAAAAACCGGAAAAAAAGAAGTTTACTGGCCTAAAGGACAGATTCGATACGAAGGTTTCTTTGCTGAAGACGCTAAATCTGGTCATTGGATTTTCTACGATATGGAAGACCAAATTATAGATGAACTGGACTTTTAAAACATCTTTTTAATCAATTATGAACACCATTTTAGTTACTGGCGGTGCTGGTTTTATTGGATCTAATCTTTTAATCCATTTAGTAAAAACATATCCAGAAAAGAAATTCATCAATTTGGATGTGTTGACCTATGCCGGAGATTTGGCCAATTTGGAGGTCATCAAAGAAGCGGCTAACTACCAGTTTATAGAAGGAGATATCCGAGATAGAAAATTCGTTGACAAGGTATTTACTGACTTCAAAATTGAGGGCGTAATGCACCTTGCTGCAGAATCGCATGTGGATAATTCTATCACAAATCCTTCTGTTTTCATGGAAACCAATGTGAATGGCACATTCAACCTTATTGATGCCGCGTACAAATACTGGATGGTCAAGCCATTTGCTTTCAAGGCTGGATTTGAGAACTATCGATTTTTACATGTCAGTACCGATGAGGTGTACGGCACACTTGGAGCAACAGGACTGTTCACTGAAGAAACCCCCTATACACCGAACTCCCCCTACAGCGCATCAAAGGCAAGCAGCGATCACATTGTTAGAAGCTATCACCACACCTATGGCATGAATACGGTGATTACCAATTGCTCAAACAATTATGGTCCAAATCAGCATGACGAAAAGCTTATACCTACTGTTATTCGAAAAGCGCTGACTGGGGAAAACATTCCAATTTATGGGGATGGAAGCAACATTCGAGATTGGCTCTATGTGCTCGATCATTGCAAAGGAATAGACTTGTCTTTTCGAACAGGAAAGGCAGGTGAATGCTATAATATTGGTGGACGCAACGAGCGCAACAACAATTATATCGCCCACACAATTTGCGATCTTCTAGACCAACATCAACCCAAGTCAAGTGGAAGCTACAAGGACCAAATTCACTATGTGGAAGATAGAGCAGGTCACGATTTTAGATATGCTATCGATGCCAATAAAATAGAGGGTGAACTTGGTTGGCAAGCAGAAGAGAATTTCGAATCGGGGATATTGAAAACTATAGAATGGTATGCTAAGAAGTATACGAGTTAGGCATATCCTTCTTATTTTTATTATTAGACATTGCTTCTTGGTATCTTACCTTCGCTTTTAGATGATAACTCCCCAAAAAATTGATGAGATAATGAATGCCGCTCGCATTGACGAGGTCATTGGCGAATTTGTCAATCTTAAAAAATCGGGATCTAGTTTGAAAGGTTTAAGCCCATGGTCGGATGAAAAAACCCCGTCATTCATGGTGTCCCCCGCAAAAGGGATTTTCAAAGACTTTAGCACAGGAAAAGGTGGAAACGTGGTTACATTTCTGATGGAACACGAGCACTTTAACTACCCTGAAGCACTCCGCTGGCTGGCTCAACGATACAATATCGAAGTAGAAGAGGAAAAACCGACTCCAGAAATGGAAGAGGCCCGAAGCGAACGTGAAAGCCTTTATGTAATAAATGAATTTGCCAGCGATTGGTTAGTAAAGCAAATGTGGGAAGCGGAAGAAGGAAAGACCATCGCTCTTAGCTATTTCAAGGAAAGAGGATTCAATGAAAGCATTATAAAAAAGTTTCAGCTTGGATATAATCCTGATGATTTTCAAGCCTTTACAAACGTAGCCTCGGATAAGGGTTATAAAGATCAATACCTCTTATCAACCGGATTAGTAAAGCAAAAGAACGATCGCAAATATGACGGGTATAAAGGCCGAGTCATGTTTCCGATTCAAAATCTTAGTGGACGCATCATAGGGTTTGGCGGCAGAACCCTCAAAGCAGACAAGAACATACCGAAGTACATCAATTCTCCTGAGAATCCGATTTACGACAAAAGCAGCTCGCTTTATGGTCTTTACTTTGCTAAAAGCGCTATTGCCAAAGAAGACAATTGTTACTTAGTAGAAGGTTATACAGATGTCATTTCATTTCATCAAAAGCAAATTGAAAACACGGTAGCCTCTTCGGGCACTGCGCTGACCAAAGAACAGGTTAAGCTTGTATCTCGATACACTCAGAACATTACACTTGTATATGACGGTGATAAGGCTGGATTGAAAGCCAGTTTACGAGGTATTGATATGATTCTGGAACAGGGCATGCATGTGAAAGTGATAATGCTACCTGATGGACATGATCCAGACTCATTTAGTAAGGAACATGACCGTATTGAGATCAAAGAGTACCTGGTAGATAGTGCTCGAGATTTCATTGCTTTCAAGGCACATTTACTAATGGAGGAAGCCAAGGGCGACCCCATTAAAACCAATGACGTAATTCACGCAATGGTGGAGAGTATCGCCTTAATTCCTGACACGATTTTACGCTCCATTTATATAAATGAATGCAGTAAGTTGATGCATGTCAGCGAGAAGGCATTAATCAGCGAACTCAATAAATCACTTCGAAAAAACCACAAGCAGAATAACAGGTTTAGAGGTAGAGACGAGTTGCCTGAGCCGCCAGTAATTGAAAACGATTTTCAGGAGGAACAAAAATTTGTTGAAGATACCTTAGAATATCAGGAGCGCGATTTACTTCGATTGATGATAAACTATCCTCATTCAAGGTTTGCCTTAGAATTACCAACCGATGAAACTCCAGAACCAGAGCAACACAATGTACTTGAATTCATACTGGACGAAATTGAAGGAGATGAAATAGTCTTTGAAACTGAAAAGTATCGCCTATTATTTCAAAGCATTGCTGAGCGATATAACGATCATGGTTTTGATCAGAACTACTTTATTCAAAATACAGACGAAAAACTACAATCCTCATTCATCGACCTAATGACCTTCCCGTATAATCTAGACGATTGGGAACGAAAAGAAATATTTGTTGACTCTGAAGAAAAGAAGTTAAAACGAGCAGTGATGGAGGCTATTTATGCCTATAAATCAAAGCGAGTTGAGCGAATGATAAAAGAAACTCAACAAATGTTGAAGGACGCCATGCTCATTGGAGGCGACATGGAGGTTTATTTGAAAAAACAATTAAAATTGGAAGAGGTGAAAAGAGAAATAAATCGTGTTCTAGGCAGAACAGTTCTCCACTAAAAATATCATGAGCGAAATCAACAAAATACTTGGCTTTCAACTTCTAGGGTATCTAGATTTTCATCTTACACTGCTCGACCTTATTATTGTCATTGCCATCTATTTACTCACTTTGACGGGCCTAAGAATCTTTAAGGTCTTTGTAAATCGTGCGGTTAAGAAGCGTCAATGGATGGATCGCTCATCATTGTACGCTCTGCATAAACTGGCCTCGTATTTTGGATATACAATCGCCACTCTAGTTGCGCTAGAAACAGTAGGCATCGATGTCACTATACTCATGGCTGGCTCAGCCGCACTTTTGGTTGGTATTGGACTTGGAGTTCAACAGATATTTAATGATTTCACATCGGGCATCATATTGCTATTTGGTGGAACAGTGAAAGTGGGAGACATTGTAGAGTTTGATCAAACTGTTGGTCGGGTTATTGAAATAGATTTTCGAACCAGTAAGATAAAAACCAGGGATGGCATTACGCTAATTGTTCCAAATAGCCATTTGGTATCAGACAATGTCATTAACTGGACTGAAGGAGACAACCTGACACGATTTAGTGTGGAGGTAGGTGTGGCCTATGGTTCTGATACGGAATTGGTAAAATCCATTCTGACGACCGTGGCTGAACAAGAAGAAGATATTTCAAAAGAGCGCCCCATCCGAGTGCAATTTACCAATTTCGGAGATTCCTCGCTTGATTTCAAGGTGCTGTTTTGGGCAGAAAATACCTGGGAAATCGAATTTTTAAGGAGCAAAATAAGATTCGAAATTGATAAGCAATTTCGAGCAAAAGGCGTTCGGATTCCTTTTCCCCAAAGAGATGTGCATTTTTATCCGCCTGAAACAAAATGAAGCTTACTTGTAGCATATTTTGAAGAAGCAGACAATTTTATGGGTGAATCCAATTTCGATGATTTTGAACTAACTGAAAAAGATTACACTATGCAATATGTAAAGGTTGGCATTACACTTCTACTTTTGCGCAAAAGAAAGTGAACAATGAAAGATTTTTTGAAAGACCTAGGCTTACATGAAAGAAATGAAGGAACCTCAACGGGCCAAAATTGGATTGCCTCTTCGGGCACTGTATTTGAGTCTTTCACACCTGTAGACGGAAAAAAGATTGGTGAAGTCAAGGGAAGCTCATCTGACAATTATGAAACTGTTGTGTCGCAAGCTCAGACTGCGTTTGAAGAATGGAGAATGTGGCCAGCTCCGCTGCGTGGCGAAGTTGTTCGTCAAATTGGTGAGGCCCTTAGAGAGAAAAAAGAAGCCCTAGGTAAGCTTGTAAGCTATGAAATGGGAAAAAGCTACCAAGAAGGCTTAGGAGAAGTTCAGGAAATGATCGACATCTGTGATTTTGCCGTTGGTTTATCACGACAGCTTCATGGACTTACTATGCACAGTGAGCGCCCGATGCATAGAATGTACGAGCAATATCATCCACTCGGAATTGTTGGAATTATTTCAGCTTTTAACTTCCCTGTCGCTGTATGGGCTTGGAATAGCATGCTAGCGTGGATTTGTGGAGATGTTTGCATTTGGAAACCCTCTGAAAAAGTTCCATTATGCGCCATAGCTTGCATGAATATAACAGCCGAAGTATTCACGAAAAACAATGTGCCTGAAGGAGTCAACGGATTGGTTATTGGTGATTTCAACATTGGTGAATTAATGACGAATGACAAGCGTGTTTCCCTTATATCAGCCACGGGATCCACGCGAATGGGTAAAAAGGTAGGTGAAGCCGTTGGAAGGAGACTGGGTAAAACCATACTCGAGTTAGGTGGAAATAATGCTATAATCATTACTGAATATGCCGATCTTAAAGTTGCCATTCCTGGGATTGTATTTGGTGCTGTAGGCACATGTGGTCAAAGATGTACATCAACAAGGCGATTGATTATTCACGAATCTCTATACGATCAAATCCGAGACACGTTGGTTAAAGCTTATGGCCAATTAAGAATTGGCGATCCATTAGATGCCAACAACCATGTTGGTCCATTGATCGATACCGATGCTGTGGGCATGTATACAAAAGCGCTGGATGAAGTGAAAAGAATGGGTGGGAACATCTTAGTTGAAGGTGGAGTGCTGGAAGGTGCTGATTATGAGAGTGGATGCTATGTGAAACCAACGATAGCCGAAGCCAATAGTGAATGGGAAATTGTGCAAGAAGAAACATTCGCTCCTATTTTATATATCATGAAGTATTCCGAATTTGAAGAGGCTTTGGCTATGCAAAATGGAGTTAAACAAGGATTGAGTTCTGCAATTATGACTACCAATATGCGCCAAAGTGAAATTTTCCTAAGTCATAGGGGATCTGATTGTGGAATTGCCAATGTTAACATAGGAACTTCAGGAGCGGAAATTGGAGGCGCATTTGGAGGCGAAAAAGAAACAGGCGGTGGACGAGAAAGCGGTTCTGATGCTTGGAAAGCTTACATGCGAAGACAAACAAACACCATTAATTGGAGCACTGAACTACCATTAGCCCAAGGAATTAAGTTTGACCTTTAAAATAGTACTAGCGCTGCATTCGCATCGGAATCAGCCTTCGCTGATTCCGATGCGAATGCAATAACTGAATATGCTTAAAGGTCATTCGGCAGCATATCTATCTTAAAACTACCTGTCCAAGTAGCCGTCGTTCCATTAAATTCAACAACATCACCATCAAAGGCTGACATCACATGTCGGATTACATTCGTGTGCTCAATTTCTTTAATGTACTCTCCTTGGTTGAAGTATGGACGGTTTTCATCAATATGACCATAATTTCTTTGATCAAAACCTGACCCAATTCCGACAACTGTGTTTTCAACAACTAAAACGGTTAGAGCTGCGCTCTTATTCGAAAGCATATCGTTAGAATTAAGAGTAATCTCTGCAGTAACATCTTGATCTAACCTACTTGCTTCAACCGAAAGACCAAGTGCCACTTCTGTTTTCAATTCGCCTTCTATTATTTCAAATAAACGATCAATGGCATAGTAAACGACCCCTGAAGCACCGTTATCTCTTTGAATAAATGATAGTGGTGTATATAAGGTCTTGTTTACTTGATCTATAATGTAGTTGGTATATTCATGATTTAATGGGCCATATAAGTAATGAGTCAAGTGAATGACCTGATCATTTTGTAACTCAATGCTTTCAATTTCATGATTCGCTATAGGGCAAGCACCACAAGAAGTACTAGTGAATGGTTCTAACAAAACCATTTGTTCAAAATCTGTATGAGATAAAGTGTCAATTTATCCTCTACGTTTTCTTTTTTACAGGACACTAATGCGAGACAAAAAGGGATAGCTATAAGTACGAGGCGAATGAATTGCATCATAGTGGGAAAACAAAGATTTTAGAGCTTACAGATAACGAGTTTTCTATTGATAAATTATCAATGCTTTTCCCGAGATTTGAACAGATTCAAAACCAAGATTGTTTACTTCGTGCATTCATGAGTTTACTGATAAATATACTATCACTTATTTCAGCCTTCCTTGCAATGGAATTTGTTGCTTGGATCTCTCATAAGTACCTAATGCATGGCTTTGGTTGGAGTGTTCATAAGGACCACCATCAACCTCAACAAGGAGCTTTTCAAAAAAATGATCTTTTCTTTCTACTCTTCGCAATACCAGCCATAACCTTCATTTTTTACGGGATACATAATGGAACGGATTGGATGGTATTTCTTGGTATAGGTATTAGCGCTTATGGAATGTGTTATTTTTTGATTCATGATGTATTTATTCATCAACGATTTAGTTGGTTTAAGCGCTCTGATAACGTATACCTTCGAGCTATACGTAAGGCACACAAAGTGCACCACAAATCACAGGTAAAGGAAGGCGGAGAGTGTTTTGGAATGCTGCTAGTTCCCATTAGGTATTTCCGAGAAGCATCAGCAAAACAATAGGCCATTTCTTTTCCAGATCAATATCATTACTTGCTCATAAACATTCTGACGATTGCTTACCCGGTTGCTCAGAGCTATGAGCATAGGCTTCGTTTCTTAAAAAACTGGAAGGCCATAGTCGGGTCCATAGCCATAGTCGGGTCCATCTATCTAGCCTGGGATGAACTCTTCACGCAGCTGCAGGTTTGGGGGTTCAACCAGCGTTATGTAACGAGCATTTACATTGGCGAACTACCAATGGAGGAATATGGGTTTTTCCTGACCGTACCCTTTGCATGCTTGTTTGTTTATGAAGTCCTGAATTACTTTGTAAAAAAAGATATTCTAGGTAAATATCGCTTGGCCATAACATGGTGCTTCTTTCTTGTTTCACTAATACTCGGAGTCTTCTTATATCCTCGTATTTATTCCTCTTCTGTCTTTTTTCTCTGTGCTTTTTTGCTTTCTTACCAACTTTTTGTGGCAAAATCGAATTGGTTAGGTCGGTTTTACCTTACCTTCTTTGTTTGTTTAATTCCATTCACTATCATGAACGGTTGGTTGACAGGTGGTTTCACTGAACAACCCATTGTATGGTACAATAACCTGGAAAATTCAGGACTTAGGTTGGGCAGTATTCCATTGGAAGATTCTTTCTATCAGCTTAGTTATTTATTATTAATTGTGAGTGTTTATGAAAGAGTTAAATTCAGGAAGTCTTACAAAGCGTAATGCATCTCAGAACTTCACTATTTTTGAGATTCGAAAATTTACCACATATGAAGTATGTCATCTTGATTGTTGCGTTAATTGTAAGTGCTAGTAGCATTGCTCAGGAGACAATAATGGTCTTTCAATCCTCAAACGTAAATCTGAATGTACGCGGTAGTAAAACTGAAAAAATATTAGATCAGCCCGTAATTATTCGCGTTGATCTTCAGAATAATACGATGACTTTAGAGTCAACAATGCCTGAGATTAAAGAATTGTTTAGAAACAAGATGACTCAACCCATCGATTCTAAAATGGACGAGCTTGGTGAGGAGTTTAGCTTAACGATAGGAGCTCATACCTTTGCGCACTTCTATTTAGATGACAGGAAGCTTATTTTCTTTACTCGAAATGACATCCACCCATTGAAATGGGGACTGATGCTTAAGGAAGTCGTTAGGATAGAGGAATAATCCTACCCCCAATCCATTATTATAGGTAGGTAAACAGATAGAAAACCTGTTCCCCATCCTAGATATATCTGTTTTAGATTGTGTGACTCTAAAACAAATCGTGCAGAGCCGACCATACCGCTAGCCACAATACCTAGAAGAACATATCCTACTAGGTTAAGATCGTATACTTGGGACATAGCATAAATAGACGCTGTAACGCCTCCCATGCCTATCATGTGTATGCTTATCTTGGTGTAAAAATTTACCAATAATGCTATGCCCACTGCCGCGCTACTGCCCAAGAATATTGAATAAATAATTTGTGGCATTGGAATATCGCGCAATAGCCAATAGTTGGTCAAATAAAAGAACAAAGCAAAGGTGAACGGAATAACGCGATCCTCACGAGTATCAAGCTGAATGGAGCTTACAAGCTTTTTCCAGCGCAACACAGCAGTAAATATGAATGGAATAACAGCCGTGTTCACAAAGATCCATGACACAAGAAAAAACTGCTTATCATAAGGAGTCGTAGCAGAAATATATCTGTTCAGTCCAAATATGACAATTAGCCCAAAGGTTGGTAAGAAGATAGGATGGAAAAGATAGGACAAAATGTGTGCAGAAATTCTCATAGCTCCTTCCTAAGTCTGGCAACTGGTATGTCCAATTGCTCGCGATATTTTGCCACGGTGCGCCTTGCTATGTTATACCCTTTCGTTTTCAATTCCTTGGCCAGACTCTCATCCGTCCACGGTTTCTTTTTATCCTCAGTTCCAATTAAGTCTTGCAAAATCTTCTTCACTTCTCTCGTGCTGACTTCTTCTCCTTCATCGTTAGTAAGCGATTCGGAAAAGAAGTATTTCACTGAAAACGTGCCAAAAGAAGTCTGTATGTATTTACTATTCGATACCCGGCTTATTGTACTTATATCCCTAAGGATAATTTCCGCAATATCTTTTAGTATCATAGGCCGAAGCTTGGTTTCGTCTCCTGTTTTGAAATATTCAATTTGATAATCCACGATTGCCTGCATTGTGCGAATTAGCGTATCATGTCGCTGTTTTATGGCATCAATAAACCATCTAGCGCTGTCTAACTTTTGCTTTACAAACATCATCGCATCTCGCTGCGACTTATTTGGCTCACCTTTAATTCGAGAAAAATCTTCAAGCATCTCTCCGTATTTCCTACTCATTCTCAACTCAGGCACGTTACGTCCGTTAAGAAATACACGCAAATCATCTCCTTCTGAAATCAATTGAAAATCTGGCACCACTTGTTCTACATGTCTTGCCGACTCATTCATTGAATTTCCTGGCTTAGGATTTAGGTTTATTATTTCCTCAATCGCGTCTTTCAAATCCTCGTCTTCAATTTCGAGGCGGCTGATTATTTTCTCATAATGCTTCTTGATGAATTCGCTAAAACACTTCTCTAGTATTACGGTGGCCGTTTTGACGGTAACAGTTGCTGTCTTCTTTTTTATTTGAATTAATAGACATTCCTGTAAATCGCGGGCCCCAATACCAGCTGGATCCATGTCCTGCACCTGAGTTTTTAGCAATTGTTCAACCTCTTCTTCTGAGGTCATTATACCCTGAGAAAAGGCCAAGTCATCAGTCACAGAAACAATATCTCTTCTCAGATATCCACTATCGTCTAGACTGCCAATCAAATGCTCACAGATAGCCATTTGTTTCTCGTCCAGGTTTCTGAGGTTTAGTTGAGAAATTAATCTATCGTGAAAGGTAGAAGCTGAGCCGATTGGTATGCTCTTATCTTCATCATCCTTGCTATAGTTATTGGCTTCATATTTATATCCTGGAGTATCGTCATCATCCATATAATCGCTGAAGTCAAACTCCTGCTCAGAATCACTAATCTCATCGCCAGTCTGATCATCTGAATCATAATCGGATTCAGTCTCGTCCTTGCCTTCTTCCAGGGCAGGATTGACCTCGATTTCTTCCTTAACTCGCGCCTCTAATGCTTGTGTGGACAGTTGAAGCATCTTCATCAACTGAATCTGCTGTGGGCTCAGTTTTTGAAGCAATTTTTGCTCAAACGTTTGTTTCAATGCCATTGTGGAAAAATAGGAATTGGAAAATTAAAATTCTGCACTTTTTGGTGTCCGAGGAAAAGGTATTACGTCACGAATATTATTCATGCCAGTAACAAAGCTTATTAGGCGCTCAAAACCAAGGCCAAATCCGCTATGAACACAAGTGCCAAACCTGCGCGTGTCAAGATACCACCACATTGATTCTTCCTCAATATCAAACTCCTCAATTTTTTTCTTGAGCACGTCATATCTTTCTTCCCGCTGAGATCCTCCTACTATTTCTCCAATACCTGGGAAAAGAATATCCATGGCTCGAACTGTCTCACCATCGTCATTCAGTCGCATGTAAAACGCTTTGATTTTCGCTGGGTAATCATATAGTATGACGGGTTTTCCAAAGTGCTTCTCAACCAAGTACCGTTCATGTTCACTCTGTAAATCTGCTCCCCATTCATCAATAAAATAGTTGAATTTCTTCTTTTTATTAGGCTTAGAATTCTTCAAAATATCTATTGCATCCGTATAACTGCATCGTACAAATTCATTATCCGCAACGAATTGCAATTTCTCCAATAGAGGAATCGTTCGTTTATCTTGTGAAAGTTGCTTTTCTTCATCTTCCTGGCGTTTAGCTAAAAGCTCTAGGTCATCCATGCAATTTTCTAGTGCATATTTGATAACATACTTCAAGCAATCCTCCGCCAAATCCATATTATCGAATAAGTCATTAAAAGCTACTTCAGGTTCAATCATCCAGAATTCTGCTAAGTGCCGTGTCGTATTCGAGTTTTCCGCTCGAAATGTTGGGCCAAACGTATAGATCTTACCCAATCCCATCGCGAATAACTCACCTTCCAATTGTCCAGATACCGTCAGATTGGTTTCCTTCCCAAAAAAATCTTCTTTCCAATTTATTTCTCCTTCCTCCGTTTTTGGAGGGTTTTCTGGATCTAACATTGAAACACGAAACATTTCACCCGCGCCTTCTGCGTCAGAACCTGTTATTATCGGGGTATGAACCTGAAAGAAGCCATTGTCGTTGAAGTATTTATGAACGGCAAACTGCATGGCATGGCGAATTCTGAATACTGCACCAAAAGTTTGAGTACGGGGTCTCAAGTGTGCTATCTCTCGAAGGAACTCTAGTGAATGCTTTTTTGGTTGAAGAGGATAGACATCCGCATTGGCATCTCCTAAAATTTCCAACGATACAGCCGCTAATTCTACACTTTGACCAGCTCCAAGAGACTCTGTAATTTTTCCAGCGACATGAATGCAGGCGCCTGTTGTGACTCGCTTCAATAAAGACTCATCCATATTTTCAAAATCGATGACCACCTGCAGATTCTTTGAGGTACTACCATCATTTAGCGCAATAAAACGATTGCTACGAAAGGTTCGCACCCAACCTTTAACCTCGACTTCTTCCCCTATGGGATCTTTTGAAACAATTGATTTAATGTCCATTTCACTCATTTATAAGGCTGCAAAGGAAAGAAGTAAGATGAAATGAGAGCCGCTTAATTGATCCTTCGCATCCAAATGCGCGTTTCGGTGCGCTGATTTGCATTAAGGTTTTGTCTATAACTAGCCATGAAGGTGGAATCGGATGAAAATTGATAGCTAATCTCAAAAATGGCATCTGTCATATCACGATCAAAGTCCAATTCGTCAAATAGTAGAATTATAATATCATTTGATTCAAAATTCACCGAGTATGCTTCTCGGGTTGCTACTCCGCTATAATTGATGTACGAGAATAAAAATGAGGTGTCCTTTCCACAATTCACCGTCAAATCGTAGTAGTAAGTCGGTCGCTTGTTTAAAAATATGGTGTCTGCAGAATCGGTGTCTGTCACGACCCAAACAGAATCACTCTGCCATCGACCAATTAATGAGTCATTCACACTGCAGTATTCCGCCTTTTCTGGATATGGACTTTCGATATCAACGATTCGCTCGCACGAGAAAAAAACAACGAATAACAGCGCCACTGCGATCCACGCCCTGTGCCCTCGGTAATGATTTTTAATTTTCAATGGATTCTTTGTCACTTTACACAACCGCAAACTCGGATTTCATTCAAAAAGTTTCGAATGTTCGAATGTTCGAATTTACTTTTTTGAATTATTAATTGCATTAATCTTGCGAAATGGACTGGATCGAGTTGGGGTATTTCGGACTATTCGTTGCAACTTTTTTAGCCGCTACGATTCTTCCTTTCAGTTCGGAAATAGTATTAGTATCCCTTATTGCAGCTGGTTTTGACCCTATTCATTGTTTCATTATCGCCACGCTGGGCAATACCCTTGGCGGCATGACGAGTTATGGCTTGGCAACTATGAGCGCATTTCCAAATGGTTGAATGTTGATATCAAAAGAAGTCTAAAATTGATGAACACGGCCATTGGCTGGCTCTTCTTTGCTGGGCAACCTTTATCGGAGACCCATTAGCAGTAGCTCTTGGTTTTTTCAAAGCACGCTGGAAACTCGAACCGCGAAATCAGCTGCCAGACTTTTGATAATAACCCGCATAACGGCACATCTTATTATCGGCTAAAGCCAACAGATTTTGATGGTCAATTCTCATTTAGCCAAATAGAACAAATTGACTTTAGTGGAGATGCTACTATTGACATACATAGTTCCGATAACTAGATAAAGCTGAAATCTACTGGTGAAAAAGCCGAGCAAATTGAAATCAGTATTCGCGATGCAGCCGGAAGATTGATTCATACAAAAACTTGGGGAAAGGGATCTAGCATTTCTAACCACGCTATTTCTCAAAACGTTCTGGATGCCACTGGAGTGTACATTTTTTTCTCTGCAGGGCGAATACACAAAATTATCCAAGCGATTATTTATTCGCTAAACAACCATTACTTCCTCCAACATTCTGATTGCTTTTTCCAGTGAATTCAAATTAGAAAAAACCATCCTCAATCGATCATTTTTCTCGCGTATTTGCACTTTATTCGGATTCAACTGAACGTACATAATGACCTTCTCAAATTTAGGTGAATTGAAAAAGGAAGAATCTTTGTCGCCAATGAAATAACCAATGAGTTTTTTCTGTTTGAACACTAACTTTTCTATGCCCAAGTCTTTGCCAGCCCAAATCATTCGCTTCGATTGCAGCAGCCTGTTCACCGCAGGGGGAATTGGACCAAACCGGTCAATCATGTTCTCTTCAAACTGAACCAATCCATCTGAATCATTCACATCGGCCAAGCTTCGATAAACAGTCATTCGCTCGGTCACATTGTTAATGTAATTATCTGGAATATGAACCTCAATGTCGGTTTCTAACTGGCAATCACTCACGTATTGCTTATCCTTATCTTCTTCGAACAGATCCTTGAATTCTGTTTCCTTCAATTCTGTAATGGCTTCTTCCAGTATCTTTTGGTAAGTATCATAGCCTATATCAGAAATGAATCCGCTTTGCTCGCCACCCAATAAATTACCTGCGCCACGTATATCTAAATCACGCATGGCAATGTTGATTCCACTGCCCAGATCACTGAATTGCTCAACCGCTTGGAGCCGTTTTCGAGCCTCATTTGTTAGGGTCGACATTGGGGGGCAAAGGAGATAGCAAAAGGCCTTTCTATTCGATCGGCCAACTCGACCACGCATTTGGTGCAGGTCACTCAATCCAAAATTCTGTGCTTGATTAATAACGATGGTGTTGGCATTCGGAATGTCCAATCCACTTTCAATTATGGTGGTGGAAACCAGCACATCAAACTCCCCTTCAATGAATCGAAGCATAATGTCCTCTAACTGCTTACCATCCATTTGACCATGTGCAAACTCCACGGTAGCCTCAGGTACAATCTTCTTAATCATACCACAGACATCACAAATATTCTGCACGCGATTGTGTATGAAGAAAATCTGCCCGTTTCGACTCAATTCTGAATAAATCGCATCACGGATAATTGATTCGTTAAAGGTGTGCAGCTCCGTTTGTACTGGAAACCTATTTGGTGGCGGTGTATTAATCAAGCTCAAATCTCGCGCTCCCATCAGTGAGAATTGTAGCGTTCTTGGAATTGGAGTTGCGGTCAGTGTCAAGGCATCCACATTGACTTTCATTGTCTTTAATTTATCCTTAACACCTACACCAAATTTTTGCTCTTCGTCTATTATGAGCAGACCTAAGTCCGAGAACTTTATGTCTTTACTAACAATTCTATGTGTCCCAATTAGGATATCGATTTTGCCCTCTGCTAACTTTCTGAGTATCTCTTTTTGCTCATCCGCAGATCGAAATCTATTGATATAATCTACAGTAACCGGAAAGTCTTCTAACCGCTTTTTAAATGTCTTAAAGTGCTGAAGAGTAAGAATCGTAGTAGGCGCTAATATTGCTACTTGTTTGCCATCTGTTGCCGCCTTAAACGCTGCCCGAATCGCAATTTCAGTTTTACCAAAACCAACATCTCCACAAACTAAACGATCCATCGGCCATGTTTTCTCCATATCTGCTTTTACAGCATTCGTAGCCTTCTCTTGATCGGGAGTGTCTTCGTAAATAAAAGAAGATTCAAGCTCAGTCTGTAGGTAAGTATCTGGTGAAAAAGCAAAGCCTTCCTTCAGCTTACGCTCTGCATATAACTTAATCAGATCGTATGCAATCTCTTTGACTTTCTTTTTAGTCTTATTCTTCAGGTTAGCCCAAGCTTGAGTTCCTAGCTTGTTGATCTTAGGAGCAGTGCCATCCTTCCCCATATATTTTGAAATGCGATGTAGGGAATGAATGCTTACATACAATGTGTCTCCTCCGGAATAAATCAATCGAATGGCTTCTTGCATTTGACCATTTACCTCAATCTTTTGTATCCCTGAATACTCGCCTACCCCATAATCGATATGTACCACAAAATCTCCGGGTTGTAGGTTGGTCATCTCATTGATGGTGATTTGCCGCTCGGCTTCTGCAAAACCCTCTTTGAGTCTATATCGGTGATATCGCTCAAAAACCTGATGATCCGTATAACAAACTAGCTTTAAATCATGATCAACAAAACCCTCATGAATTGCGGTATTGATTCCTTCAAAATCAAAAGGATTGTCAGACCCATCTCTATTCTTAAGTATGTCATCAAAAATTTGATGCAATCGGTTAATTTGCTTTGGATTAGAAGCAAAAAGGTAATTGCTGAAACCGTTATGCTGGTGGCTGGTAAAGTCCTTAATCAGCATATCAAAGTTCTTGTTGAACGAAACCTGAGGAGATTGGCTAAACTGAATCTCCACATCCGGTTTTATGATGGACGGTCGGTCAAACTCTACCTGCGTGAATCCCTGCAATTGCTCTACGTATAAATCTTCAGATAGGAATAATTGATCTGGGTCAACATGCTTAACTCCTTCTTGCTTCTCATAAACTTCTTGCGCTGCTTCAAACTCTTTAGCAACCCGCTCTTGTATAAAATCAAAGTTCTTTAACCAAACCACTGAGTCATCTGGCAGATATTCTAAAATGCTTTGCCTCACCTCTTTCATTGCCTGCTTTTGCACATCAGGAATAATGCTAATGTGTCCATGCTCCTTCACACTGAGCTGGTTGACAGGATCAAATGTTCGGAGGCTATCTACCTCGTCACCAAAAAGTTCGACTCGATAAGGTCGGTCGTTTGAATAGCTCCAAATATCAATGATGCCGCCTCTAATTGCATAATGACCTGGTTGGTAAACAAAATCTACTCGCTCAAACGCCAACTCTTGCAGCATGTCATTTACAAAGTCTTGATCCAAGGCATCACCTGTTTGGATGGTGAGCGTGTTTTTGACCAAGTTTTGCTTGGTAACCACTTTTTCGGAGAGGGATTCGCAATAGGCGACAACGACAAAATTTCGCTTACGAGTGTTAACCGCATTAAGGACTTCAGCCCTCATCAGCATGCTTTCACTTTCTCGTTTTCGAGGAGACACTTCTTCCAAATCTTCGGATTCGTAAGGCTTACGACCACTGTGTGGAAAGAAGAAAACACGATTTGGGTTGATGAGGTTTTGAAGATCGTTGTAGAAAAACGCTGCTTCTTCTCGATCATTGAAAATCATCAAGTGATGAGCATGGCTTTTCTTGAATGCTGCAGCGGCAACAAAGCTCAATGCACCGCCCACAACTCCCTTTAATCTGTGACGAACAGGCGTAGCAAGCTCAGGTCCAAAATCGAATTCCCCGATTTTCGGACTTTTTTCAAACAGCTTTTTTAGATCATCAATTCCCACAGTTCAGTAGCGGTTGCGAATGTAGGTTTCTACTTGATTTCATATTAATTAATGGCCTATAATGAGGTTCTCTAACTTAGTATTAAACTCCCATCACTATGAAATCTCTGACTCTGCTCCTTTTCATCAGTCACATCTGAATAACAGCCAGCGCACAATCGATTATTTACGTGGATGCGAATAACAACGAAACACAAAATGGAAAAAGTTGGAGCACCGCATTCAATGATTTTTAACAAGCCATTGACTCGGCTATAATAGGCGATACAATTTTTGTAGCTAAAGGTGTTTATTACCCATCCCAAATTGCAGGTAGTGGCTCAAACGAACGAGCCAAAACATTTCTACTTGGGTCTCATTCCCGCATATATGGTGGATTTGAGGGT
Source organism: uncultured Flavobacteriales bacterium (assembly GCA_938091155.1). Taxonomy (GTDB): domain Bacteria; phylum Bacteroidota; class Bacteroidia; order Flavobacteriales_G; family Salibacteraceae; genus SHAN690. Next base: position 30,559 of record CALKOP010000104.1, read on the forward strand.
AATTATACCAGTGTTATCGATGCATTTGTAATAAGAGATGGTTACGCAGATAGTTCAAGCACACTGAGTATTGGCGTCAAATCCGAAATGAGAGAATAGCTAACGAAATGATTCAAATCGACATTTCTAACCTTGAAGTTGGGACACACATTATAAAAGCTCCATTAAGTGATGGAAGCGAAACATCAAAACGCTTGTTGATTTCGGATTAATACTGGCCAAATTATAGACTAATTCTAAATAAGAATCGCGTCTAGTCTAACTAAGTGCCTCATCCATCATCACTGGACTACCCACATAGAACGGGCAGCGCTGATGCAATTCAGTAGGTTCAATCTCCAATATATCTTGTGTTCCATCTGAACCTTTGCCGCCTGCATTCACCGCGAGAAAAGACATCGGATTGCATTCGTATAACAGTCTCAATTTACCCTTAGGTGAATCAACCGTAGCTGGGTAAACATAGATGCCACCTTTCAGTATGTTTCGGTGAAAATCCGCCACTAACGAACCGATATATCTACCGGTATACATGCGCTTTCCATCCGCCTTGCGTTTGTCTTTACAAATCTGTGCGTAGCGTTTTAGGTTGTCATCAAAATCATCGAGGTTCACCTCATTAATTGAATAAACCTTTCCATCAGCAGGGAACTTTACATTCTCATTAATCAATCTGTACTCTCCAGAGTTTGGATCTAATGTGAAAATGTGAGTTCCAGAACCTGTGGAGAACACCAATTGTGTGCTCACGCTATAATTCACATAACCCGCAGCAATTTGATGCTTACCCGCCTGAAGAAAATCTCCTTCTTCTAGTCCTGATCCTTTTTCCGAAACCCTTTTGTAAACGGCGAAGATGGTGCCAATAGCAACATTAACATCAATGTTAGATGACCCGTCCAATGGGTCAATCATGATGACATATTCGCCATTTAGAGATTCGTCAAATTGTAAAGCATCGTCTTGTTCTTCACTTGCTAATCCTGCTAACTGGCCACAAGCTCGAAACTCCTTAATGAAGCACTCGTCAGCATATACGTCCAGCTTTTGCTGCTCTTCGCCTTGAATGTTTTCTGATCCCTTGGCACCGTATATATCCGCTCCTAATCCTGCACGACTCACCTCACTTTGCACAACTTTGGACGCGTCTTCAATCGCCTTGAAAACCTCGATTAAAGCGCTTTCTGTGCCTTTATCCTCTAAGAATTTCTTTAGCTCCATTGCCTACTTAAATTTGGACAAAGGTGATAAATTCCCGCTCTTTCGGGCTGCTGCTAATTCCACTTCGGCCTCTGTTAGCGGAGTAAGTCCAGCTTGTAAAAACCGATAACTATCCAAGGCATACATCACATCATAGCCCATTGGCAAAATTTCGTCTGTAATAATCGCTGGTAAATCATTTTTATACGAACTGAAATACCGTTTCTTAACCAGTGAAAAAAGTTCATTTCCATTTTTATCGAACACCGAATAATGCACTTTAATGAGTCGATTAAAATCTTCGGATTCCAACTCTCGTTGACTGCCAGCGGCATTCATTAGATTTAGTTCATTCACGAGTAGGAAATAATCGCCTTTGTATTTAGGAGCTAAAGAATCAAATACAATTTCATTATAGATTCTTGCCTTCGTAATAAGCTCTCGATTATCTGCCACACTAACAATTTGACCTCGTTCAACCCTTGTTCCTGGTTCCGGGCCTGGATCTGCGTTTGTCTGAATCTTAGTCCAGTACATGGTAAGTTTTCGCTTGAATCCTTTATCATCTAAAACAACAGGTGGAGCATATGGCTCTACCGAAGGACTTACAACCTTATAGATGAAATCTAAATCTTCGTTGACCACTGGATCATCAGCGTGCATACTCACAAAATCGTTGTGCTCCTTAGCGCCAATCAAAATAGCGTTGTCCAATCCTTTTCGAAAAAATCCGCGAGTATGCTGAAAAGTATAATTGGTGCCTTCCGCAATGTAGCGGTCAATTTCACTTAAGTATCGATTTGGGTGAAACGGTACTACTATCACATTTGGTCGTTCAAGCATACCAATACTATCGCGATAAAAGCCAAGATATAGCGAGTCGTTTGTTGGTCCATAACCAGATTGACCAGTGGCGCTAATGCAAAAAAGCACCATAAGGGAAAAGAGTATTGATTTCATAAAGTAAAGCTACCCCGATGGCGCCAGCGATGACAGACTTGTACATTCCTTTTGCAACAGCTGAGTGTGAAAAGCAAATAAGTGGAATGATGTTGGTCACTTTCACTCATCAACTAAGCGGCCTTCTTACATTTGTTCAGATTCATTTAAAAAATAGCTCATGCCATTTTACCATAAGCTCGGAAAAATTCCACCCAAGCGCCACACTCAATTTCGACAAGAGAACGGGAAACTCTATCAAGAACAACTCTTTGGTACCATCGGTTTTGATGGCATGTCCAGTAACTTATATCATGTTCATGCACCAACCCGTGTCGCTAACATTGGCGAAAGCATAAGTATGAAGGCCGAGATTGCCGTGGAAAACAACATGAAATCTCGTATGCTGAAAGGGTGGGATATTGAACCTAAAGGCGATTATCTAGAAAGTCGAGTGCCTGTTTTAGTAAACAACGATGTGCAATTGATATTGTCGGCACCTAAGCAGTCACTTCGTAGCTATTTCTATAAAAACACCGATGCTGACGAACTCATTTTCGTGCACAAGGGCACAGGTAAACTAAGAACACAATTCGGCAATATTGATTTCAAATACGGAGACTACTTACTGGTTCCTAGAGGGATTATCTACCAAATTGACTTTGATGGAGAAGACAATCGGCTTTTCATAACCGAATCACGTCAGCCAATTTATACTCCCAAGCGTTATCGAAATTGGTTTGGTCAGCTGCTGGAGCATTCTCCATTCTGTGAGCGCGATATCAGGCCGCCACACGAAATAGAAACGCATGATGAAAAAGGTGAGTTCATCATGAAAGTAAAGAAGCAAGATGCTCTTCACACGCTCACCTACGATCGACATCCATTTGATGTTGTTGGCTGGGATGGCTACAATTTTCCATATGCTTTTAGTATCCATGATTTTGAACCAATAACAGGCCGTATACACCAGCCACCTCCCGTTCACCAAACATTCGAAACCAGCACATTTGTAGTCTGCTCATTTGTGCCAAGGCTCTACGATTACCATCCAGATTCTATACCTGCGCCATACAACCACAGCAACATCGACTCAGATGAGGTTCTATATTATGTTGATGGAGACTTTATGAGCAGAAATCATGTTGAGAAAGGATACATCTCATTGCACCCAGCTGGAATACCGCACGGACCACACCCTAGCGCAATGGAAAGAAGTATTGGTCAAAAAGAAACATTAGAATTAGCGGTAATGGTAGATACCTTTGCCCCGCTTC
>CALKOP010000105.1 GCA_938091155.1 uncultured Flavobacteriales bacterium
GCTTTTGCGGTGGATTCAGTACATTTTCCACATTTAGTCTGGAGACAATCCACCTCCTTAAAAATGGACAGATAGTCTGGGCGATTACCAATGTTGCGGTTAGTATAATATTTTGCCTGGTCTTAGTCTACTTACTTTCAAAACACATAAAATGAAGAGATTAATCGCAATTGTATTCGTTTGCTTCGCATTGGGAACAATCGCTCAAAATCAACCAAAGCTGATTGTAGGAATCGTAGTTGACCAAATGCGCACAGACTATATATATCGCTATTGGGACAGATATGAAAATGACGGATTCAAACGACTATTAAAGGATGGCTATTTCTGTAAAAACGTTCATTACAACTACATACCCACATACACAGGGCCAGGACATGCATCGATTTTCACAGGGACTACTCCCATGGAGCACGGCATTATAGCGAACATATGGTATGATAAGAATAGCTCAGACAATTTATACTGCGTTGGTGATTCCACTGCAAACAGTATAGGTACGATTAGTGATCAAGGAAAAATGTCTCCACTTCTTATGTTGGCGCCAACTTTGGGTGATGCCGTTAGAATGTCGAGCCTATTTAAGGGCAAGTCGATAGGCATTTCGATTAAGGATAGAAGTGCAATTCTACCCGCTGGTCACTCAGCCAACGCAGCCTATTGGATGGACTATGGTTCAGGCCATATGATAACCAGTGACTATTACATGGACGCTTTGCCAAAATGGGTTAGTAAGTTTAATGCTAGCAAAACCGCAGATAAATTGGCAGATAAAGGTTGGAAACTTACACTTGCCAAAGAACTATATACGGAAAGCACGGAGGACAATACAATTTATGAAAAGCAATTAATTACTGGAGTTGACCCTGTGTTTCCATATGATGTATCACGCGCCATCTCTGAAAGCTCCTATTATTCATTGGCCTGCACGCCTCACGGTAATACCTATCTCAGATTATTTGCTGAGCAAGTATTGATAAATGAGGATTTGGGGCAGGATGAATCCATGGATTTACTAACGATTTCATTCTCTTCACCTGACATGATTGGTCACATGTTTGGCCCACAATCCATAGAAACCGAGGATACATATTTAAAATTAGATTTAGAAATTGCTCAACTAATTGAAGCATTAGATACTCGAGTCGGTGAAGGGAATTATGTATTGTTCTTAACTGCTGATCATGCGGCAGCACCAGTCCCACAATACGCTCATGATAATGGCTTTAAAGTCGATTATTTCAACTTGGCTGATTATAAAAAGGGTATGGACGAGTTGTTGTTCAGTAAGTTCAATATTGAGGGAATTATTTCGAACTACTCAAATCAGCAAATATTTCTCAATTGGGAGCTTATAGAAGATAATAACCTTGATCAAAAAGAAATCAGTTCAGAGATTAGAAAATATAGTCTGGGTTTTGATGGTGTCGCGAATATGTTAGATATAAAGCAGCTCCAACCTGCTCTACCAACTGATAATTTCTCACGACTTGCAGCCAACGGTTGGAACCCACTTCGCTCTGGAGACCTACTATTACAAATGTTACCCGGTTGGATGAGTTATGGAAAACAAGGCACAACACATGGATCATCATATTCTTATGATACCCATGTGCCTCTTATATTTTATGGCTGGAATATTGGTCATGGCGAGAACCTTGAACCGATTGACATCACACAAATTGCTCCTACAATCTCGTTACATACCAACATATCATTTCCCGATGCGTCAAGTCACAAAGGGATCATGCTTCCTGGGAAGTAAACTATTTGAAGTCTAATCTTGTTCTGCAAACACCTTCTCAAGTATTTCAGTAACTCTATGAATTGGATCCTTTCGAATAAGGGTCTCCTCATCAGCTACTTTCCTAAAAAGCCCTGTCAAGGCTCGATTGGTGGCGTGCTCACTCAATGAATTAGTGGTGATTTTATCAAACAAAAAACCATTCAGACTCGCAGTATTATATGTATTGATCAACTTTGAGTACATATTCTCAGCTGATATACCGAGAATCAGCTCCTTATTAAGTGACTCATCAATTTTTGGTTTGAAAGCATAGTATAACTCTTGATAAGTCTTTCCTTTTAGATATTTGGTAGCAGCTGTGTCCTCTCCATGAAGAATATCAAAACCATCTTGTATCGTCAAATCCGTGATAGCATTCACAAAGATTGGAGTTGCCTCCTTCGCTGCGTCCTCTGCCGCTCGGTTAATTGCCATAATATTTTGCTCAACAATATCTGTTGGCAGATAGCTTAAATAGCCATAAACAACCTGAGCCTCTTCAGGTAAAAAAATTTTGACTGCCTCATCTTTATAATAACCATCTGATTTGTTCAATCCTGTTACTGCTGTATCCGAACCTACCTTCAGTGCCTGTCTCAGTCCTTCAATGATTGTTTCTTCCGATAATTCCACTTCACCTATATCTCCTAATCCTAACTCCTCACAAGAAGTCATAAACATCTGCATTGAGCCCAACGCAAGAATCATTATCACTTTCTTTAGACTATTCATATCAAATCTTTTTTAAGATATCCTCACACCTGTTTATGTCTTCGGTTGAAATATCTAAATGTGTTACAAATCTAATTCGCCCCTCACCAAAACCAATACATAAAACACCCAATTCCTTAAGCTTTTCAATAATTTGACTTTGATCATCAACCTTCTTCAAATTGCCAACAACAATATTTGTACTTACCTCGACCACGCTTTCAATCCACCTTTGGTTTAACAAAATGTTCGATATGCATTGTGCGTTTTCATGATCAAGTTCTAATCTATCTATATTCTGCTTTAAAGCATAAGTCCCAGCAGCTGCGAGTATACCTGCCTGCCTCATACCTCCGCCAAAAACCTTTCTTACCCTTCGAGATTTTTTGATAAAATCAGTATCTCCAATAAGGAGTGAACCAACAGGACAGCCAAGACCTTTGCTCAAACAAATTGATATGGTGTCAAATTGTCGACCCACATCTTCAGCAGATTGTCCAGTTTCGGCCATAGCATTAAAGACTCGGGCACCGTCAAGGTGCAGTGGTAAATTATTCTCGTTGCATAGATTTTTAATTGACTCAATAGCATTTGCATCCCATATTGCACCTCCGCCCTTATTGCATGTATTCTCAAGACTGACCAATGCTGTAATTGGATGGTGTATATCATCCGGATTAATATTTCGTTGGACATCCTCCGCAGTGAACCTACCCCTATCTCCGTCAATAAGCCGCACCGAACTACCTGAATTGAAGGCTATACCTCCACCTTCATAATGATAAATATGTGAGAGTTTATCGCAAATCACCTCATCACCTGGCTTGGTATGAACTTTTATCGCAATTTGATTCGTCATAGTACCAGACGAACAGAAAATAGCATTCTCTTTACCAAACATTGCAGCGGCATAAGATTCCAATTCATTTATCGATGGGTCATCGCCAAAAACATCATCACCCAGTTTTGCGCTAAACATAGCCTCAAGCATTCCAGCGGATGGTCTAGTGACTGTATCGCTTCTAAAGTCTAATAATTTCATCTTTTTCTTGCAATCATTAATCCGTCTCGAATAGGAAAAAGCACATTTTCCACTCTTACATCAGCTTTCACTTTAAGAGAGTATTCATACAGACACTTTGTTTCGAAATCCATTTTTTCAATATTGTTTGTGATTTTACCACTCCACAAAACATTATCTGCAATGATGTAACCTCCGCTTCTTACTTTATCGAAAACACAATCATAGTAGGCGGAGTAATTCTCTTTGTCAGCATCAATATAAACGATATCAATTGGTGCTTCAAATTGTCTAAGTAACTTCAGTGCTAGTCCTATATGTAAATTTATGAATTCTCCAAATTCAGATTTTTCAAAGAATGAATTGATTTTTGATTCTAGCTCATCATTTATTTCAATTGTGTGAACAACGCCACCCTTCGCTAGTCCTTCAGCCCAGCATAGCGCTGAATAACCAGTATACGTGCCTATTTCAACAACTATTTTTGGTTGAATCATCTTGCTCAGCATAGACAACGCACGTCCTTGAAAATGACCTGCCAGCATTCTTGGCTGTAAAACATTATTGTGTGTAAAACGATTCAACTCAGCTAAGAGCAATGGTTCATCTTGACTATGTTCAATGCAGTATCGATCAATTTCATCAGGTAAGAAGTCCATATTTATATATTCTAAGTTTCTATTCTTTTGGATAATAGGAAAGAGAGCTCAGGTTATTCTCACTGAAAACCTCGATGGAAAGATCTCGCAATTCATGTTCAGAGATGGAGTGTATTTTTTCATGTATCTCCTCAAAAGACTCCACCTCATTATAAAACAATAATGATTTTGCCATTGCAATCATAAGACTTGAACGATACTCACGTGCCAGCGCGATTTGTCCAACGAGCTGCTTTTTAGAAAGTGAAAGCGCCCTAATGCTTAATGGTTTATCCATCATCCTATTCAATTCTTTCCTTACCAACTTTAATGTGCGACTATGATGCTTGGGATCAGTACTAAAATATATCTCAAATAAACCCATATCAGAATATGGGTTATAGTTACTCTCAATGTAATAGCAGTAACCAAGCTTTTCTCTTATGTTGAGATTTAATTGGCTATTCAATGCTGGGCCACCCAATATGTTATTCAGTAAACTCATTGAATTTACCCGATCATCTGGCATTCCCATTGCTGGACCACCGATGATGGTGTGTGTTTGATGAACGCTTTCCTTTTTTTCAAGGTTAAAAGTTTGCGCAATTGGCACGACTCTTTCTGCAATCTGCCTCTTTCGCAAGGGTATTGTCTCCAATGACTTCTTGCAAAATTTGATAAATTTTTTCATAGATATGTTTCCTATGCATGAAAACACAATTTGATCTGTAGAATACAATCGATCCATGAATCTTAAAATGGATTGTCGATTCATTCTATCAAGAGATTCTGCCGTTCCTAATATATTCCTACCTAAGGAATTTGCGGGGAAAAGCCTTTCTTCAAACTCATCCAATAGCATTTCATCTGGACTCTCTCGATAGCTATTAATTTCATCTTTGACAACGTTTAGCTCCTTTGCTACCTCTTTTTCGGGAAATT
>CALKOP010000106.1 GCA_938091155.1 uncultured Flavobacteriales bacterium
AATAAGGTGCGTACCTACTTAATTGAAAAAGGATACAAAACCAAAAATATTGGTGGATAAACTTATGCTAGATCATTTTGTTTGCCTCCAATTCCAATTCCAGCGAGCAGCGACACAATAATTACAACCAAACATCCAATTACGTTGAACCAGAGGAAACCAATATTGTAGGTGAACCATTCAAATTGATTTCCAATAAATAGTCCCAGTACTAGAAATTCAGCAATGGCCGCTCCAATAACTACAGCTCTTGCCTTGATCGATTTCAAAAAAACAGCACAAACAAAAATTCCTAAGATTGTACCATAGAAAAGTGACCCGAGAATATTTACAACTTCTATTAGATTATCGAATAAATCTGCCATTAGAGCGAATGAAATAGCCAGTAACCCCCACGCCACTGTAATTAGCTTACTCCACAGAACCTCTGTTTTTGCGTCAACCACCCTATTGTTAAGTCTCTTCACAAAATCACTCATGGTTGTCGTGGCAAGAGCATTCAGTTCACCGGCTGTTGATGACATAGCCGCGCTTAATATTACCGCCAAAAGAAGTCCTATTGCCCCATGCGGTAAATAGTCAAGAATAAATCGAATAAAAACATAATCCGAATCTTTGGTTGGTATGCTTGCGTTTATGTCAGATGATATCTGATTAAACTCCGTTTTAACCGCTTTTTCAGATAAAATCAGATCATTCATCATTTGGTTCATCTCTGGAGAACGAGCCTGTAAAACCACTTTCTTTTCATCTTGTATATGTTGGAATTCCGCCAACAGTTCTCCTCCTTCATCTGCCCTATCCGACTCCATGACCAGAGCAACTACCTCTTGATTAAAGCTAATGGGTTGTTCTTTTATTTGATAAAAAACAAAGAGCAACACTCCGGTTAGCAATATGAAGAATTGCATAGGTATTTTTAGAATCGCATTAAACATAAGCCCCATTCGACTTTCTTTAATGCTACTAGCACTTATGTAGCGTTGAACTTGACTTTGATCTGTCCCGAAATAAGATAAAGCAAGAAACAGTCCGCCAGTTAATCCGCTCCAAATGGTGTAGCGTGATTTGACATCAACGTCAAAGTTTACAATTTCCATTTTTCCGCTTGCACCAGCAAATTCTATCGCTTCAAAAAATGAAAAGGTCGGACTGATATAGTCTATAATCATATAAAATGCGAAGAACATTCCTCCCATAATTACCGCCATTTGCCACTTCTGAGTAATACTGACAGCCTTTGTACCACCCGAAACGGTGTATATAATCACCAGTAATCCTATAATGATATTCAGATAAGTAAGGTCCCAACCTAAAACAGTACTTAAAACTATAGATGGAGCATAAATTGTGATACCTGCTGCGAGCCCGCGCTGCACAAGAAAAAGGAAAGCTGTTAATAGCCTCGTATTAAGATCAAAACGCTTCTCTAAAAACTCATATGCCGTGTACACGTTTAAGTTATAGAATAGAGGCACCACAACGATCGATATAAGAATCAGCGCCAATGGAAGTCCAAAATAGAACTGTATAAAACCCATTCCAGACTCAAATGCCTGTCCTGGAGTTGAAAGAAAAGTAATCGCAGAAGCCTGTGTAGCCATTACACTCAGACCCACAGTTGCCCAATTTGATTCTCTCCCACCTCTTAAATAAGAGTCTAGATCTCGTTGTTTACGCGTACGCCATGTGCCATACCCAATGATTGTAGCCAAAGTCATGGCAAGTACTGTCCAATCTAATGCATTCATCCTAGCATATCACTTAACAGGGCATACACAATGATCTGTAAGACTAAAAAACCCAGAACCACGAGATATATTCGGGTCCAATTTGTTTCTTTTTTGGTGTTGGCGCTTTCTTCCACTATGGCTTGTATTCAATCATATTAACAAGTAAACGATAGGCTCCAGGCACACCACCGGGTAATTGCCTGAAAAATGAAATCCCTGTGTAGAAGTAGGACCCTTTTCCGTATTTGGCAACGATTAGTCCACCATTGGCATCCGATTCTTCACCAGAATCTTTCCAAGAAATCAAAGGGGTGTATTCCTCATTCCAATCTTGTGCGAAATACAAACCACGCTCTTGAACCCAGCCATCAAAATCCGATTCGCTTAGCACGTTAGGTTTATTAAATACCGCATGCTTTGGCTCCAGCAATGTCGCCTTTGTATCTTCCTCAGTCACTCTATCTCTGCCAAGAGTAAAGGGATATGGACCAAGGTTTTCCGTTTTCAACCCTCTTGAAGTATTGTATTGAACAATTAGGTTTCCACCGCCATTCACATAGTCCATGAGTTTGGACTGATACGCAACTAATTCTTCATTTGTGTTGTAAGCTCTAATACCAATAATTATGGCTTGATAATCATCCAACTTATCTGACACTTCTGCCAGAGATGCCCGATCAACTTCATATCCAACATTCTCTAAAGCTTCATCTACTTCATCTCCCGAACCTTCAATATAAAGCAGTTTACCTTCGGTCATTTTCAGATCAAGTTTAATCAACTTCATTTCACAAGGATGTGCAATTACGATATTAGGTATGTGATCATATTTAATGGTTTGAATACTTAGATCATATTCATCTGAAATAGAAAATGCTGCCGAAGTCGTTATATGTGACTGATTTGGCTTGGAACCTGACTGCCACTTGGTTCGATGTGTTGTTTGCTGTCCTTTTATTAAGCTAATTCCCGCCAAAGCCGCAGGATCATTTTTAATTCCTGATGGTGAAATATTTAGGCTCGTCACATCACCAAAAGCATATACTTCCAAGTTCTGAAAAACCTCTCCATTATTCTTAATAATAAGTGTTTTTGTTTGATTTGAAATTCCAACTAATGGAACAAATTGGATAGGTTGTACAACTTCCCCAATAGACCGATCTATCCACTTTCTATGCAATTCTGTAGATCCTTTAATGGGAATATCACGTTTTACAGTATATGTTACTATATGATCCTTTAATTTGGGCTCGGCAAGACAATTTTCATCCGCTAAAACATATAAGTCATCATGCGCCTGGCGCAACCAATAAGGAGTCGAAGGCTCGTCAGGGGCTTTTAACATGCGCTCAAATTGGATGGACCTTCCAGGCTCTAAATCAAACACTGTATCAATTTCGGTTTGACCAAAACGAACGTTTGCTGCTTTACTCCCGCCATTATATACATCAATTGAAACCGAATAATCTGTGCCCGTTACCACAGGATCCTGTCCGGCAAAAGCCTCTATTCTCACACCCAAAAGATTCTGCTTCACTAAGTTGGCCATCTCAATTATATAGTTCATGTCTTTTGCTTCAGCCCACATGTTCCGTTGAGCCATTTTTGGCGACATGTGTTTCACAAATGATTCATAATTCAAATCTGTGTTCACAAAACTGTAATTATCAATAATGGTTTTAAGTGCTTCCTTATGCTCAGGAGATCTTGCCCAAATCCCTTCATAACTATCTAAATAATCATCATTCCATTCACCCTTAAGTAGTTGCAAATACTCAAATCGTTCTCCTCTATCTCGAGAGGTGCCAAAGGCTTGACAGCGATGTTTGCTGCGTGCCAGAGACGCTATTTCATTCATACTCAATGCAGAAATAGGATCATAAACTCCAACATTCACCTTGAGAATACCATCATCCTTCAATTCTTCATCAGACTTATCAGACAACTCTTTTCGCCACCAACTCGATGTGTTGAAATACAAGGATTGAGGTTTCCATACTTCGACTCTGTTAAATTGCTCAGGATAGGCAGATATGTCACTTGCCAAATCGAAAGCTTCTGCAGCCAGGATTGCTGAGGCCTCGTGATGTCCATGTCCAGCGTTACTATTAGGTGGGAATCGTGTAATAATGACATGAGGCCTGTATTTCCTAATCGCATATACCACATCTGCAAGAACCTGCTCTTTGCCCCACTTTTCAAAACTCTCCGTTGCTGATTTACTATACCCAAAATCTACCGCTCGAGTAAACATCTGTTCCCCTCCATCAATCTTACGGGCCTCCAATAATTCATATGTACGAATAACCCCTAAAGCATCCCCCTTTTCATCTCCAATAAGATTTTGTCCACCTTGCCCCCTGGTTAAGGATAAATATGCTGTTTCGATATTTTTTTCATTTTCGAGCCAAGCTATCAATCGAGTGTTTTCATCATCTGGATGTGCAGCAAGGTAAAGAACACGTAAACCACGATGCATTTTCAAAAGATCCTTGTATACTCCGGTGCTTCCTTTGAGTTCATAGTCTTGAGAAATACCGTTAAAGCAAATCACGAAGAGTGAGAGAAGTGTGGCAAATTTTCTAACCATATGTCTTTTCAAAATAATTTGAGGCCAAAGAAACGAATTGAGCGGTGTGAATCGTTTGTTTGTACACAGATGAAATATTTCATTTCCATCATTACTGTTACGCTAATCTTTTTGTCTAACTCAATTTCTTTCTCGCAGAGGGCATTTGAGGAGGCATCATTGAGTAATCCTAGGAAATATAGGAACGAGGTTGAAGGAAAATTGAAAATTACCGAGATCCCTGTTTTCTCAACTTTAGAATCAAATAAGAAGATTCTCCTCGAAAATGGGTACGCTAAATACACCATTCGAAATCCAACTGCATGGCCACCGAATCAAACAAAGCAGGTAAAGGCGACTGAAATAAAAGTCATATTCACCAAATACCCAAAAGATAGCGCCTACTGGCTTACTGATTATCAATGGCTTTTGAGTAAGCGATTAAAAGCACTTTTTGAAATTGATAGCAACTTAAATTCGATAGATATTGACTACTCTATTCTACTTCAAACGGATTGCGACAATGAATTTGAAACCATGCAGCTTTTCCATGGTATTGAAATCGCCTTTGTTCCGATAGCGGACGAATATGCTATTAATCAAAAGTTTGAGGATACAGTTATAGTCTCAATTGAGCAGACGACCATGCAAAACAGCCAATCAATAAAACGCCTGAAACTTTTAATGTATCAAAAGAGATACAGCATGGATTCAACTGTTTATAAGGCAATCGATCGAAATAGAAATTGGAAGAAATCTCTTCTCATAATGGATTGGACGGGTAGCATGTATGGCCCAGGTTCGGAGGCACTGCTATGGCATGCATTGAATGAACCAATTAGTTCTATTGAGCACATTGCCTTTTTCAATGACGGAGATAAACTTAAGAATCGTAAAAAAATTATTGGATACACTGGAGGAATCTATTACACCGAAGCCAAGCCTATCGCCAAAGCCGTAAAGCTTATGCGAAGAGTTGAGAAGAAAGGAAGTGGTGGCGATAGTCCAGAGAATGATATGGAAGCAATTACAGAATCCACAGAACAAGCGATGGGTGAAGAGGACGTTATCCTCATTGCAGATAATGGAAGTTGCATTAGAGACTTCGTTCTACAACAGTGCCTTTTTAAACCTGTTCATGTTATTCTTTGCAATACCAAAAATGGTATAAATCCTCAATACATCAACCTAGCATGGAAAAGCGGTGGGAGCATTCACACCAAAGATTGGGATGTATATAATCTAGACGAATTACTCATAGAAAATAAATTGATCCTAAATGGTATACATTATGTTCTGACTCAAGGTGGGTGGATCATGCCCGCCAATAGGGATCATAATTATTTTGCATTTTGCGATGAGTATTACATCTACCCGAAAAGGTCAAAAACAAAAAAGAAGCAAAAAAAACCAGAATGCTTTTTTAAAAACTAGAACAAGTGGCTGAATCCTCCTAAGCAATATACATCATGTCAAATCGTGTATTTTGACTTTAATTCCAGTTCGTTTACCAATAATGAAATGAGCAAACTGAAAAATTTAGCTCAGCAAAAAGACAAAAAAATAAAACTCACGGGGCACGCTGATAATATTGGTTCAGAAGCAGTTAACAACCAAATTTCACTGCAACGAGTAAACGCTGTGAAATTATATTTGATCGATCTAGGTGATCCTGCTCACCTATTTACCACAAAAGTAATGGGAGAAAGTCAACCCGTTGAGAGCAACGAAACTCCTGATGGTCGAGCAAAAAACTGGAGAGTAGAAATCACTCAATTGAAATAAGCCACCATTTTTTTTGACGCGTCTCACTACCATCACTTATCTTGCAATTAAATTTTCATTAATGAAAGTGCTAGTAATTTCTTTCTCGATTTTAATCTTCGCTTTTAG
>CALKOP010000107.1 GCA_938091155.1 uncultured Flavobacteriales bacterium
TCGGCACCAGAAATATTACTGATTATGGCCGTAACCTACTGGAAAGGTTAGTGACAGGTTTGAAGCAACATGATGCGCTAATTGTAAGCGGTTTGGCACTTGGGGTGGATGTCAAGGCTCATAAGGAAGCATTGACAAATGGGTTGAATACTGTGGGTGTTTTAGGTAGTTCCTTAGATATTATGTACCCTCATCAAAATCGGTCTACGGCTGAAAAAATGTTGAATTCTGGTATGTTGATCAGTGAGTTTAAAGCGGAACAAAACCAGATCGAGAAAACTTCCCAGAAAGAAATCGCATAGTGGCTGGAATGTGCGATATTTATCGTTGTGGAGTCTGCGCTTCAAGGCGGCTCAATGATAACTGCAAAGCTTGCAACAGGTTACAATAGAGATGTAATGGCATACCCGGGAGCGGTTGATGCCACACATTCAGGTGGATGTAATCACTTAATTAAATCGCAACAGGCTCATTTGATTGAAGGGATAGAAGATTTGGAGTATATAATGCGCTGGGAGAGGAACGAAACAGTTAAATCAAGTAATCAAAAACAATTATTCGTTGAATTGACAGACAAAGAACAGGTACTGTTCGACTTAATCAAGGATAAAGCTAAGGAGTCATTGGATAATATTAGTCTCAATGGTGGTTTCCCGGTGAGCCAAACCTCAACACTATTACTCGAAATGGAGTTCAAGGGGGTTGTGAAATCACTACCTGGAAAAATGTACGCTGTCGGTTAGGCTTTCATCTGTGCAAATTCCTTGGCGAAATATGTAAGAATTACATCAGCCCCAGCACGTTTTATACTCAATAGCATTTCGGGCATTGCTCGATCGTAGTCAATCCAACCATTTTGCGCAGCTGCTTTGAGCATGGCATATTCTCCACTTACATTATATGCTGCTATTGGAATTGGGTATTCTTCCTTCAACATATGAATGATATCCAAATAGCACAGTGCAGGTTTAACCATGAGGTGATCAGCTCCTTCTAGATAGTCTAGATTAGCTTCTACCAATGCTTCACGTTTGTTAGCAGGATCCATTTGATAGGATTTTTTGTCACCAAATTTTGGCGCTGAGCCTAGGGCGTCTCGGAAGGGGCCGTAAAATGCACTTGCATATTTAGCTGTGTATGACATTATACTTACTCCGCTAAATCCGTGATCATCCAATTCATTTCGAATGAATTCAACACGACCGTCCATCATGTCTGATGGGCCAATAATATCTGCCCCTGCTTCGGCTTGTGCCACCGACATTTTTCCTAAAACCTCTAAGGTGGCATCATTTACAATTTCACCATTTCTAACAATACCATCATGTCCATCAGAGCTATATGGGTCCATGGCAACATCGGTCATAATCACGGCTTCTGGAAAGCGACTTTTGACCTCTTTAATATACTTCAAATAGAAATTGTCCTTTGAATAGCTATAAGTGCCTTGTTCATTTTTTAAAGATTCCTCGACTGCTGGAAACAAGTCGAAGCATTTTACTCCAAGTTTCATACAATCCTCGACTTCTTTTAACAAGTAATCTAGAGAAAGTCGGTATTGACCCGGTAGTGACTTCACCTCTGATTTATGGTTTTGACCGTCCACCACAAAAAGCGGATAGATCAAATTATCTACGCTCAAGTTTGTTTCCCGAGATTGACTTCGGATAACTTCTGATTTTCGATTTCTTCTTGGCCTTCGCAACATGATGTCTAATCTATATTTGTGCGCGAAGGTATCAAACACGATTGCATGAATACACTACTGAATATGATCTGGACGGTTGACCCCATTTTCTTTGAATTAGGCCCAATTAGCGTAAGGTGGTATGGACTTTTATTTGCCGTGGCTTTTATGTCTGGCTTTTACATTATCCAATGGATGTTTAAGAAAGAGAACTGCCCGCCAGACTGGATGGATTCCGTTTTTATTACTGTTATGATTGGCACAATTGCCGGAGCAAGACTGGGTCACGTGTTCTTCTACCAATGGGATTATTACCAAGACAATCTTTTAGAAATACTAATGATTTGGAAGGGTGGTTTAGCGAGCCATGGTGCGGCAATTGGAATAATTTTGTCGCTTTATTATTGGAGTAAAAAGACCTCAAAAAAATCCATTTTATGGATTCTAGATCGAGTGGTAATTGTAGTCGCATTATCCGGCCTCTTTATAAGAGGAGGTAATTTTATAAACCACGAAATAGTTGGTCAACCGACTAGAACAGAAAGTGGAGTAAAGTTCATGCGAAACTATGAGGACATTACACCAAATGATGTGCAGCGGGTTACGCAGATGGAAGTCTATTCGGATGAGAAGATTGATCGAGCCAAGCTCAATGCTGCCTATGATGAGCTAATGACAAACGAAAAATATGCTTCAGTAATTGAGCAGGTGCCTAATAGACATCCGGCCCAATTATATGAGGGCATGGCATACTTTATCATTTTTCTTGTATTGATTGGCGCGTATATGTTCACTCCAATAGGTGAAATGCGTGGATTATTATTTGGCGCTTATTTGACCCTAGCATTTACCGCAAGGTTCTTTATAGAGTTTTATAAAGAGGTGCAAGTAGAGTTTGAAGAATCAATGGTTTTAGACATGGGCCAGTGGTTAAGTATCCCATTAGTTGTTGCGGGAATGTTCTTTATGGCTCGAGCCGCAATGTTGCATAAAAAAGAGGCTAGCTCTTAGTCATACGACATAGAACTAGTCTCAAGCCAAACAAAAAAGCCAGAATACTTAGTGATGATGTTCTTCGGCAGTATGGTTTTGCTCGCTTAAGGTCCACTCATCGGTCGCGGTTGTTTGTAGCCAAACTTCGTTGCTCTTTCGGAAAACTTGCACATTCAGTCCGTATTGATCATGAAATGCCTGCTCCAGTGCAGAAACTTTCTGGTTACCATGAAGGCTTAATTCTCCTGAATTATGCTTTGAACAAATATCTCCAATAGTCTTATTCGAATCAAATAGAGTTCGATCTATATTTCCCTCGCTCGCTTTATGTTCAAGAGCATAAAACTCGAGCTTCAGGAATGGGAAGTGTTCTGTGAATAGTGCCTTAACTTGCGCTATGGATTGGTTATCGCTCATATTAATTTCCATCTTACATCCATTTAGATAGATATCGATTGAACTCTTTCTTCAAATCATCCATCATTTTTCTGTTGGTCTCAATTCGATCTCTTAATGAGGAGTGGTCATGAAACAAAACATGATCGATTGCTATAGGGTGCTCTTTGGCGTATTTCGCAATTTCTTTTTCGTGTAGGCTTATATCGCGCAGCAATTCGTCAATCGCATTTCTTTCAAGGTAAATTCTGTTTTGAAACTGATCTAATGCGCCAAGCACCTCAGCGCTAGTCTAACGTTTTGTAATATCTTCTCATCTAGATTGAAAGACAGGGAGCTCATCTAAATAGAACTTAAGTTCGCTCAACCACCTTGTATGTTTAAAATGTAAATCGTCTATATGGACCCTGTTTTCTTTTCCTGCTGACATAATCTGCTTTAATAATTTGTTGACTACAAATTAGGGAGGTAATGTTCGACTATATAATGACTATTGTCACGCATTAAATTGAGAGGTGTCAAATATTCAAGTTTTATAAAATTCACTTGGCTCTTAGAAAGGCCATTGGGTTGCATAACTTCGCGGCTTCAATAGAAAAAAGGAATGTATAGATCACATCACTGCGGGGAGTTAAGAAGCAATAATATAGGTCAACAAGTAACATTATCTGGATGGGTACAGCGCGCTAGGAACATGGGTGGTATGACCTTCGTTGATTTGCGTGATCGTTATGGAATTACACAATTATCTTTTAATGTAGAGAAAGACATTTCTCTGTGCGAGAATGCGCGAAAATTGGGTAGAGAGTTTGTGATTCAAGTAAAGGGATTGGTAATTGAACGCGAGAGCAAAAACGATCGATTGGATACTGGACACATCGAAATTGAGGTGAGTGAACTTAATGTGTTAAACGAGTCTCAAACTCCACCATTCACCATAGAAGACAACACTGATGGGGGTGAAGAAGTTAGAATGAAATATAGATACCTTGATTTAAGAAGGAATCCATTACGAAAGAATTTAGAGTTACGTCATAAGCTCGGTATTGAAACAAGAAAATATTTAAGTGACCTAGGTTTTCTTGAAATTGAGACCCCTTATTTGATTAAATCGACTCCCGAGGGGGCTCGAGACTTTGTTGTGCCATCAAGAATGCATGGCGGTGAATTTTATGCTTTACCGCAGTCTCCACAAACTTTTAAGCAAATATTGATGGTGGGAGGTTATGACCGCTACTTCCAAATCGTGCGATGTTTTCGAGATGAAGACTTGCGTGCCGATCGACAGCCAGAATTCACTCAAATTGATTGTGAAATGGCCTTTGTTGAGCAAGAGGATATTCTGGAAACATTTGAGGGTATGGTTAGGCATCTTTTCACGGAAGTAAAGGGAATCGAATTGCCAAAATATGTGCGGATGACCTATGCAGAGGCCATGAAAAAATATGGTTCCGATAAACCAGATATTCGTTTCGATATGTCGTTTGTTGAAATTACAAATGAGGCAAAGGGAAAGGATTTTGGTGTATTCGATTCTGCTGAATTGGTCGTAGGAATATGCGCTAAAGGAGCTGCAACTTTTACCAGAAAACAGCTTGATAAACTGACAGACTTTGTAAGGCGACCACAAATAGGCGCTAAAGGGTTAATCTACGCTCGTGTGAATGAAGATGGAAGTGTTAAATCGTCCGTAGATAAATTTTTCAATCAAGAAGACCTTCAATTGTGGAAGGGTAAATTAAAGGCAGAGCCTGGTGATTTGATACTGGTTATGGCGGGTGATACTGAAAAAACCAGGAAGCAAATGAACGAATTGCGTCTAGAGATGGGAAACCAACTCGAACTGCGCGATTCGAAGGTTTACGCACCGCTTTGGGTGGTTGATTTTCCACTTTTCGAATGGGATGAAGAGGGTAAGCGGTTTCATGCAATGCATCACCCATTTACGAGTCCAAAAAAGGAGCATATTGAGTTATTAGATTCTGATCCTGCTGCAGTAAATGCGAATGCATACGACATGGTCATTAATGGAGTAGAATTAGGCGGTGGATCCATCAGGATTCACGATCAGACTTTACAGGCTAAGATGTTTGAGATTCTTGGTTTTTCGAAGGAGGAGGCGGAAAAACAATTTGGATTTTTAATGGGTGCGTTTAAATATGGCGCTCCCCCACACGGTGGTGTTGCTTTTGGATTTGATCGATTGGCAGCCATGTTTGGCGGAACAGACTCGATTCGAGATTACATCGCTTTTCCAAAAAACAATGCGGGCAGAGATTTAATGATTGATTCACCATCAACCATTAGCGGAGAACAATTGGATGAATTGTCTTTAAGTGTAAAATCAGAATAGGTTAAAACAGTGTCTCAAGCGATTTCCAAAATAAAAAAGTTGAGACAGAAATATGAGGTCTTTTTGGACCTTGTCCTTTTTGCACTTGCCCGCACAGTTGACTATGTCAATACATGGCGTAAGGACCATTTGAGCGAACGTCAGTTCATCTACTTCTTGGCAATTACTATAGGTTTTATTTCTGGTTTAGTGGCTATCGTGATAAAAAACTCCGTGCATGCCATACAGTACATGTTGACCGTTGGAATTTTTGATGAATACAGTTATGTGCTCTACATTTTTTACCCAGTTGTTGGAATTTTATTAGCTCAATGGGTCATAAGAAAATTAGT
Source organism: uncultured Flavobacteriales bacterium (assembly GCA_938091155.1). GTDB lineage: Bacteria > Bacteroidota > Bacteroidia > Flavobacteriales_G > Salibacteraceae > SHAN690. Next base: position 5,762 of record CALKOP010000107.1, read on the forward strand.
GAAGCAGCAGGTCAATCATGGTATTCCGAATACACTTTATTCAATTTCAAAGCGAAATGCCCTTATTAAAAAGCATAATCTTTATAGCTCATTGATTACAGCCTCGTTAACCGTTGGGTTTGGCGGTAGTGCTGGATTGGAGGGCCCGACTGTTGGTACTACTTCAGCTTGGGGAGCAAATTTGGCAAGGCTGTTTAAAATGCCATATAAGACGAGAAAACTGCTTATTGGATGTGCGGCAGCTGGTGCTATGGCATCTTTGTTCAACGCACCCATTGCAGCTATCGTTTTTGCGATAGAGGTTATAATGCTGGATTTAACCACGGCATCACTTATACCGTTGTTGCTAGCCTCAGTTACTGCGGCTATCACATCCAAGTTCTTTGTGGGCGGGGGTATTTTATTTCATTTCAACATAACCGATGAGGTTCGTTTGAGTCATTTACCTTATTATGTAGGACTTGGTATTTTCATGGGAATAGCATCCTTGCATTTCTATAGCTCATTCACTTATGTCACCAAGCTGTTTGATAAAATGAAGCGCCAACGCAATAAGACCATTATCGCTGGAACAACATTGGGGGCGCTGTTATTCCTTTTACCACCATTGTATGGCGAGGGTTATGAAGCTATTAATGCAATAATAGAAGGTCGTCCATTCGACATTCTTGAAAACAGCATGTTCAGAGAATTTGATGGGAATGTTTATGTACTTCTTGGATTCGTTTTAGCACTTGGATTGCTGAAAGTGGTTGCAACTACGCTGACATTCAGGGCAGGTGGAATTGGCGGAACGTTTGCCCCGACATTATTTATGGGTGCCATGTTCGGATTCTTTTTTGCGCGAAGCATTAACTTTTTTGGATTAGGCGATGTGCCCGAAAGTAACTTCACACTTGTGGCCATGGCAGGTATGTTGGCTGGCAACCTACATGCACCTCTAATGGCCATATTCTTAATTGCCGAAATAACAGGTGGTTACGAATTATTTGTACCGCTAATGCTCACTTCCAGCATAGCGTTTGTAACCGTAAAACGGTTTAATCCGCATAGTATATATACCACGCAACTTGCAAGACGAGGAGAGTTGATTACGCACGATAAGGATCAGGCTGTATTGACGCTTATGCCCCTGCACAGGGAGATTGAAACAGATTTTAGTTGCGTAGATCCTTATGACAAACTCGGAGATTTGGTGAAAGTAATTTCCCGCTCTAAGCGAAATCTTTTTCCTGTTGTCGATAAGAAGAACAACCTAATGGGGATTGTCAACTTGAATGAAATTAGGGAAGTTATTTTCAAGCCGGATTTGTATCAGAATACTCACGTTCATGATCTTATGAATGACGCTCCGGACTATGTTCGTAAAGAAGATAGTATGGAAACCGTGATGCAAAAATTTGAGCAAAGCGGTGCTTGGAACCTGCCTGTCCTAGATATTGATGGACATTACGTTGGTTTTGTTTCAAAATCAAAACTCTTCAATGCATACCGATCCTTGCTCAAGGACTTCTATGATTCTTAGATTCCTACCGAAACGCACGATTAGGCTACTGCCTTAATTTTCTGTTATTTAGCGCTTTCTAACTTAACAATTGTATGAAAAAGATATACTCATTAGCAGCAGTGTTATGCTTTAGCATGGTTGCATTCGCGCAAACCAATACGGAAGACTTCGAGTCATATACCGTTGGTAATTTCCTTGGAAATGAATCTACAACTTGGACAACCTGGAGCGGAAGCAATGGTGGAGCCGATGATGTTTTAATAGTTGATGACACCGCATACAGTGGTGATAAATCAATTTATTTCGAGGCTACAACCGCCAATGGTGGGCCTGATGATGTTGTGCTTCCCTTTGGTGCACAGTACACAACTGGTGACTTTGACTTCTCGATGATGATGTTCGTTGAGAGTGGTACAGGTGCATATTTCAATTTTCAAGCTGCAACTACAATAGGTCAAGAGTGGGCCTTGGAGTGCGCAATGAGTCAAACAGGAGATATTACATTATCCAACACAGGAGGCACATTATTAGCGGCTACATATACGCCAGGTCAGTGGGTCGAGGTTGCTTTTGAAATAGATTTGTCGGGAAACAGCTGGGAATTTTTCATTGACGGGACCTCGCAAGGCAGCTTTTCGAATAATATAAATGCCATTGCTTCTTTGAATGTTTATGCAGCTAACCCAACAGCGTCAGGCGGAAATGGTAGCGCTAACTTTTGGGTAGATGATGTAAGCTATACGACTCCAGTATTACCGAACCTCAATGGAGCGGTATCTGGGATTTCATCTATTACCGGCTTAGTAGGCCAAATTAAAACACCGGTTGTTACAATTAGTAACGCAGGATTGGATGTTATTACTTCTTTCGATGTGGATCTTAGTTATAATGGGAATACTCAAACTGAGCAAATCACAGGTGTGAATATGGTAAGTTTTGATGAATACGAGGTAACTTTTGCAACTTCAGTATCATTAATTGACGGAGCAAATAATATGGTTGCAACAATCAAAAATGTAAATGGAAATGCAACGGATGATGATGCTTCAGATGATGAGTTAACGCGTAGTCTAGACCCAACGACTCCTGGTTTAAATAAAAGAGTGGTGGTAGAAGAAGCTACTGGAACTTGGTGTGGCTGGTGTCCACGTGGTACAGTTTGGATGGAAAATTTACAGGATACTTATCCTGAAAACTTCATTGGACTGGCTGTACATAATGGCGATCCAATGGTATATGAAGATTATGACGTTGGTATTGGGGGACTAATAAGCGGATATCCTAGTGCGATTGTAGATAGAGGAAGTGACATAGATCCCTCTGCAATGGAAGCTGACTTTTTACAACGTGTTGTATTGAATGCTGCGGCTGCAATATGCATGTCGGCTAAAATGGATTCGGAAGAAATGGAAATGACGATCACAATGACCGTAGATCCAACTGCTGAAATAGACAACGATTGGAAAGTTGCGGTTGCGTTGAGCGAGAATGATGTTACCGGAACATCTTCAGATTATGCGCAAGCAAATTATTATTCTGGTGGTGCTAGTGGAGAGCTTAGCGGAGCCGGTCATGACTGGCATGCAGCTGCAAACCCTGTTCCTGCATCAGCAATGGAATATGATCATGTTGCTCGTGTTATTGCTCCTTCTTTTGATGGGATGGATGCATTTCCTGATGGAGCTGAAGTAGGCGAGTCTTATGAATTTGAATTTGTTTTGGACATAGACGAGGAATGGGACCTTGATAATATCCATGTAATCGGTATGTTGTTGAATGCAGATGGCGATATCGACAATGGGTATCAAGTTGATTATGCAGATGCAATTTCTGTTGCCTGTGGTGAAGCACCAACTGGAATTAAATCTACCAAGTACAATCAGGAAAAGCTGATGTTATTCCCAAATCCAGCAAGCAGTTCAGTTAATATCAAGGCAGATATGACAGCGAACGCCAATAATGAGATTCGTGTATACGATGTAATAGGTAGAGTAATCTACCGCAACGTTATCGCTGATGAGGCTGGTTTGTTTCAGCTTAACCTTGATTTGTCAAAAGTGAACTCTGGAGTTTATATGGTCGAATTGAGTGATGGAACATCTTTTCACACAGCTAAGTTTATCAAGCAATAGAAAGACGAGACATAAAAAAAGCCCAATCGATATCGATTGGGCTTTTTTGTTTTTAATACTTTGATTAAAGCGTTCCTCGGCTTTCTTGCTCTCTCTCTATTGCTTCAAACAAAGCCTGAAAGTTTCCTTTTCCGAAGCTCCAAGCACCTTTGCGTTGGATGATTTCAAAAAACATGGTCGGTCTGTCTACAACAGGTTTAGTAAAGAGTTGTAGAAGGTAGCCCTCGTCATCTCGATCTACTAAGATGCCATGCTCCTTCAAAACATCAATGTCTTCATCAATTTCGCCTACCCGATCCTTTAGCGTTTTATAGTAGGTGTCAGGTACGTATAGGAATTCAACACCTCTGTCACGCATTTGAGTCACTGTAGCCACAATGTCTTCCGTTGCAACAGCTATATGCTGCACACCAGCTCCTTTATAGTAATCGATATATTCCTCAATTTGAGACTTCTTTCGACCTTCAGCTGGCTCGTTTATCGGAAACTTGATACGGCCATTACCATTACTCATTACCTTACTCATCAAGGCTGTGTATTCGGTCGAAATATCCTTATCATCGAAAGTCACAATCTGTGCAAAGCCCATCACTTTGGCGTAGAAATCAACCCAAGTATTCATTTGGCCCCAATCTACATTACCGACCATGTGGTCAATAAATTTCAGCCCAACTTCTGAAGGGTTATAGTGAGATTCCCATTTTTTGAATCCGGGAAGGAATGTTCCATTGTAGTTTTTTCGCTCAACAAAAACATGAACCGTTTCACCATAGGTGTGAATACCAGATTTGATGACATGTCCATCATTATCTTCCTCACGTGTTGGCTCCATGAATGACTTAGCGCCTCTGCTTGTAGTTTCCTCCCAAGCTTTTGTGGCATCATCCACCCAAAGCGCGACAACTTTTACACCATCACCATGCTTGTCTAAGTGCTCGTTCATCCAGCCACCTTCAACAATAGGAGTTGTCAGAACCAACCGAATTTTATCTTGACCTAACACGTAGGATGTGCGGTCCTTAACGCCGGATTCTAAACCAGCATATGCAATCGATTGAAATCCAAAAGCTGTTTTGTAGAAGTGTGCAGACTGCTTAGCATTGCCTACAATAAGTTCAACATAGTCGGTGCCTAAGAGCGGTAAAAAGTCTTCCGCATCCTGAAATATTTTGTCCGTACCGTACTTAACGTTTGCCTGCTTATTTGCTGTTTCCATAATTCAATTATTCAATTTTATAATTGTTCTCTCGGATCGAGTTTAGGGAACAATATACTATGCTTTGATTCTTGCGCTTCCAATAATTTTTGTCAAAAGTCTGATTACTTCGTTTATCTGAGTGAGTAATTCCTGTGGTTTTGGGTAATCATCAAGGCTATTGCACAACATCAACCAGTATTCTGTTTCTTCCGCTTCTTTTAGTGCAATTTTTAGTTTATGAATGAAGTCTTTTTTGCTTTCGGCATTCTGGGCTTCTCGGGAATTGGCTCCAACTGATGTGCCGCTTCGAATTAATTGTCTGGAGATTGCCCATTTCTGCTTTGCATCCAGTAGATTACAATGTTCTACCATACTTTTGGCTAGTAAAAAAGTTAGCCGCAATAGAGCCTGGTCGCTATGACTCGGGTTGCTTGAAAACTTCAATTGACCCATTGATTCATTTTGTCATTGTAAAATTAGCTTTCAATCAATCCAACTTTTCCAATAGGTTGGATCGTCTATTCCTAGTGCTTGTTTTGTTACTTGAAGCGGGGCAAAGGTATCTACCATTACCGCTAATTCT
>CALKOP010000108.1 GCA_938091155.1 uncultured Flavobacteriales bacterium
TAAACGGCAACCTTCTAGTTAAGTCTTGAAAGACTAATTTATTCTGATTTTGTCCAAAATAACCAACAAACAATGCATAAAACGTTTCAAGCCAATCCCCATTATGTAAGGTCTTTAATAAGGAAACCTCTATGACTTTGCGCTCTAACCTATTGACTAATAAGCGCTGTAACCAAGCATTAAACTAAATTTCCGGAATCTGATCAATAAAAGATGAGCAGAGTAATTCATCCTCATTATGATGAATTTGTTGATACCTATTCAGCGTTTCTTTACGTATTCGACCTTCTAATTCTATTGTCGGAATGGCCTCGTTTTTTTTGCATTCAGGATTGCTTTGTCATTATCATATACAGCATGTAAAATGACACTGTTATATGCTCCATCATTTTGATGTCCGTGATAATTCCAATCTGATGCCCTTATGTGCATCTCAACATTACCGATCCAAAGATTTTCTCCAATGTAAACTCTTGCATCTGAAAAGTCCGGTCCCGAAATTTTGTTTATTACTCCTGTGTTCTGTATTCGAACGGCTTCACCCGAATCCGTAATAAGGTTGCTTCGGTTAAAAAGACTATGGGCCCAAATGAATTGAAGCAAATCTTCTTTCATCGATGATTACAACATTTTCGCCATTTGTTGCTGAAGTTTTTCAGCTTGAATAGCCGCCTTTTCCGCAAACCCCTCACTTCCATCAGCATAGATAATTTGTCGAGAGGAGTTCACCAATAAGCCACAATCATTTGTCATCACACCTTTTAAATCCTCCAGCTTTCCGCCCTGAGCACCAACTCCAGGAACCAAAAGAAAATGCTCCGGTATTATCGCTCTGATTTTATCGAAGTAATCAGCCTTAGTAGCCCCAACAACAAACATTAAATTATCAGTTGTTCCAAGTTTTGCTAACGACTCAATAGCTTCTTCAAAAACCATTCGTCCATTAGCCAAGTCAAGCAACTCAATATCAATGGCCCCAATATTTGAAGTAAGTCCTAGTGCAATTGTCCATTTTCCTTTATAACTTAAAAAAGGTTCAACGGAATCTCTTCCCATATATGGATTGACCGTTATTGCGTCACAATCTAAATTGTCAAAAAATGCCTTAGCATATTGACTGGCGGTATTTCCAATGTCCCCTCTTTTAGCATCAGCGATTATTAGCGCCTCACCTTTGGGAATAAGCTTAATAGTTTCTTGAAGGGCCTTCCATCCATCCATCCCCATAGCTTCATAAAAAGCAATATTCAGTTTATAGGAAACTGTATATGGCAACGTACTTTCAATTATGGCCTTATTGAAAGCCAAGACGCCATTCGCATCTTTGGGCAAATGAGCTGGTAGCTTTTCTGGGTCAGTATCTAACCCAACGCACAAAAACGATCTTTTTCTGCGAATTAAGTTTACTAATTCTGTTCTATTCATTCCCGCATAAATTAAGCCATTATATCCTCACCTGCTTTCAATTTTTCTGCATTCTCAGCCATTATTAGTTCATCAATTAACTTCTGAATATCACCATTTAAAACACCATCTAGGTTATAAAGAGTAAGACCAATTCTATGGTCAGTTACTCGCCCTTGAGGGAAGTTATACGTTCTGATTTTTGCTGATCGATCGCCAGAGGAAACCATGGTTTTTCGCTTTGACGCGATTTCTGCAAACTTTTTGCTAGACTCGATTTCATACAGTCTGGATCTTAGCATTTCCATTGCGATTTCCTTGTTGCGTAGTTGAGATCGTTCCGCCTGACATTGAATCGTAATACCAGATGGCTTGTGGGTCAATTGGACCTTTGTTTCAACTTTATTGACGTTTTGCCCACCTGCTCCACTTGAACGTGCGGTCTGTATCTCAATGTCCGCGGGGTTTATGACTACATCTACTTCTTCCGCTTCTGGTAATACAGCCACACTTGCGGCTGATGTATGCACTCTACCTTGTGATTCTGTTTCAGGTACACGCTGAACCCGATGCACACCTGCCTCATATTTCAAGATACCATAAGCATCTGGACCAGTTACTTTCAAAATAACTTCTTTGTAACCACCAGCGGTTCCTTCTGTCACGTCCATTACGTCCACTTTCCAGTTGTACCCTTCTATGTATCTAGAGTACATTCGATATAAATCACCCGCGAACAAACTGGCCTCATCTCCACCTGCTCCGGCACGAATTTCTAAAATTGCATTTCGGTCATCATCGGCATCTTTTGGCACTAAAAGCCATTTAATACGCTCTTCAACTTCTGGAATAGCTTGTTCTAACTCATTCAACTCAACCTTAGCCATCTCTCGCATCTCTTCATCCTTTTCCGTTTGAAGCATTTCTTTGGTACTGTCTAGGTTTCCAAGCAAATCTTTGTATTCGAGATATACTTTTACAATAACGCCTAGATCGCTATACTCTTTATTTAGTTTGACGTATCGTTTCATATCGCCAATTACATCTGGATCGCTCAATTGCAGCTCGACATTTTCCCAACGCTCCTTTATGTATTCCAATTTGTTGAGTAAAGTGCTCATTAGTGCTTTTTATATTTCAGGTTTTCTCCATTGGCTAAAATAGACAGTTCACAGTGCTCAGAGGCCTCAACTCTACCGACAATCCTTGCCTCAACTCCAAACTCCGAAGCAACATCAATTACCGTTTGAGTATGGTTTTCATCTAAATAGATTTCCATCCGATGCCCCATATTAAAAACTTGGTACATTTCCTTCCACGCGGTATTACTATGCTTTTGAATTTCCCTAAACAAAACCGGAACATTAAATAGATCATCCTTAATTACATGTCCTTTTTCTAGAAAGTGTAAAATTTTTGTCTGTGCTCCTCCACTGCAATGGATTATGCCGTTGATTTCATTTCCCAATATTTCGAAAAGCTTTATCATTATTGGGGCATATGTACGTGTAGGCGACAAAACCATTTTACCTGCATTAACAGGTGAATCAGGCACGCTATCAGTTAAAAAATAAGGCCCCGTATATGCTAGGGACTTTTCAAGAGTAGGCTCAAAACTTTCCGGATACTTCTCCGCTACTTTACGATTGAATAAATCATGCCTTGCCGAGGTTAATCCATTGCTTCCCATACCAGCATTCCAGACAGTTTCATATTTGGCTTGTCCCGAAGAACTTAAACCAACAATAACATTTCCAGATTTAATGTTTGCCGCATCAACTACATCACTTCTATTCATAATTGCAGTGACTGTACTATCTACGATAATAGACCTAACTAAGTCGCCTACGTCCGCAGTCTCGCCACCTGTGGAGTATATCATGAATCCCATATCCCGCATACTTTGGAGTAACTCCTCAGTACCTTCAATGATTGCCTTTATTACCTCGCCAGGAATTTCCTTTCTATTTCGTCCAATAGTAGATGATAAAGCAATTGGCCCTTTAGCTCCAACACATAATAAATCGTCAGTGTTCATGACAACGGCATCTTGGGCAATTCCCTTCCAAACACTTAAGTCACCTGTTTCCTTCCAATAAGCGTATGCTAAAGATGACTTGGTTCCTGCACCATCCGCGTGCATAATCAGACATTTCAGATTATCACCGGTAAGCATATCTGGTATTATCTTGCAGAATGCATTCGGATAGAGTCCTTTGTCAATATTCTTGATTGCTTCATGCACATCGGCCTTTCCTGCTGAAACACCCCTAGAAGCATATTTATCGCTTACCTCCATTTTATTGTATAAAAAAACCGCATGAATAAGATTATTCACGCGGTTCACTAATGTTATTTATCTACTTAGACCCTGCTGGCTCCTTTTTTGGAATGAAGTCAAAGCTCAATACACTAAATACAGTTCTTCGATTCTTAGCGTGTGCCGCTTCCTTTTCTTCTTTAATAGATAGTTTATTGATATCTGCATCGCTTATTTTCAATCTGCGCTCGCCATAACCCACTGGCACCATTCTAGCAGGATTAATACCCTTTTGAACTAAGTAATCTACACAAGTTTGAGCTCTCTTTTGTGAAAGGACTTCATTTGCTTGGTCGCTCCCTCTGGAGTCAGTGTGAGCTGAAAGTTCAATTACAATAGTTGGGTTTTCAACCAATGTTGTATGAAGAAAGTCTAATGAATCCTTAGAGTTGATTTGTTCATTCACAACCAGCGACCATTTAGCCAATGGATAAAATACAGCTGGCATTGGTATCTCTTGACTACATGTGGCGCATTGTAGTTGAAAATCCTTTACAAATGCTGTAGACTCTTTCAGGCCAACAGTAGTTTCTTGACCTTTAGAACCTAGATATCGCTCTCCATTTGAGGCATCTTGCTCCATTCCATTCACTTCAACAGTATATGATGTGTTTTCCAATATATACCGCTCATCATTCTCTCGTTTCTCAAAGTCATACGCTCCAGTTGGGTCTGTAATTACTTCACCGATTGAACCATCTGTACCCATCAACTTGACTTTTACATCACCAAGTGGCTCTTTTGTTTCAACATCGGTAAGAGTGCCAGATAGTTTAAAAATAATTGGAGGTAGAGTAAAGCTGTAAATATCATCTCCTCCTTTACCACCAGAACGATCAGAAGTAAAATAACCTCGATTTGCTTCCCCATCAAATATTACTGCAAAATCGTTAGCAGACGAATTTACTGGTGCTCCAAAATTCTCTGGTTTTCCCCATTTCAAATCCTCTACATCTTCACCCGTCATTTGAGAATGAAAAATATCCAAGCCACCTAGGCTAATATGACCATTTGAAGCAAAGTATAAATCACCATTTTCATGGATATATGGAAACATATCATCACCAGCAGTATTAATCTCAGGTCCAAGATTTTTAGCAGGCCCCCATAGTTTGGCCTTTTTATCAAATGTAATAACCCATAGGTCCTTACCTCCTTGCCCACCGTACATGTCAGAAGCAAACAATATCATGTCGTCATCTATTGCCACTGGATGACCAGCTGCAGTAGTATCATCAATACCAAAGTCTAATAATTCCGGCTCTGCCCAGGCCTTTCCCTGCGCTCTTGCCGTGAAAATTTGACACCCATATGGCTTCTTCTTTTCGAACTCGCACCGAGTAAAATACAATTGACTGTATTTACTATCTAGCCAAGGAGATCCTTCATTAGCTGCAGTATTTATCGTTGGATCAGTTGGGACTGGTGCGGACCATTTTCCTTTATTATCCCTCTGAGAAATAAAAATATCGCTAAAGCCTTCTCCCGTAATTGCGTCATCTCCACCTCCAGAACCACTGGGTCTTGAGGAGGAAAACATAATACTCTCGTGCTTTTTGTCTGCGAAAAAACATGAGAAATCATAATAAGCCGTGTTTAGCTGAACCTCATTCTCTACTTTATATCTCGCTGGTTCCTTTAAGAGCTTGATTGCTTTTTCGCATGAAGCCACTCCGAGTTCAGCCTCTGATTTTGAAGGCCCTTGGGCTTTAGCAAGACTTTCACGGTATTTGGCAACGGCTCCTTCATAATCGCCCTTCTTCCTAAGTATATCACCGTATCTCAGCGGAAGCTGTGGACTTTTATACTCTGCAGCTAACGCTTTGTCATACCAGACCTGTGCTTGATCTTCATCCTGAAGGTTGCGATGGCATTCACCAATTCGAAATAAAATCCGCGCCTTTTCTGACTGCTTCTTTTCTTTCGTGTAGGCCTTTTTATAGGCATCAACGGCACCAAAGTAAGCTTCAGCTTGATAGGTCAAATCAGCTTCTTTCGTCCAATTTTTTTGGCCTTCAGCGATTGTTGTAAGGAATATGAGACAAATGATGCTAAGTGCTCCCTTCAAATATGTCATACGTATAGCGATTCTGATAGATAGGTATGTCAACAAAGACCGAAGTATTTGTCGGTAGATCGGCAAATCTAATGAAATTAGATATTGACTTGTAAACCTATCGAAAATAGAGCTAATGACAAGCGCCTATGCACTTATCTTGTAAAGAGCAGTTCACGGTACTTAGGAATAGGCCATAACTCATCGTCAACAATTATCTCAAGACTATCTACATTTTCCCGCATGGTATTAAGATATGGGATAACATAATCGCAATAGTGTGATGAACTCTCTAAACTATCAATCATATTATTTGCCTTTTTTCTTTCCTCAATCATTATATGAACATCCGATTGCAATTTCGAGACATGCGTAGAAACTGATGAGATTAAACTCCTATGAGGCGCTGATAATTTTTTGTACTCTTTTTCATCATATATATCTTTCATACCCCTGACTGTTTCCACCAGTTTCCTTTGATACTCTAATGCTGCTGGCACGATATGATTCAAAGCAATATCTCCGGCTACTCTTGATTCAATTTGAATTTTCAACTTATACTTTTCAAGATAAATTTCGTTTCTCGCTTCCAATTCTTCATGGGTCAAAACGCCTGCCGACTCAAAAAGCTTCACAACATTTTGCTTAAGGTATGCTCCTAAAGCGTGCGGTGTAGTCTTGATATTTGACAGTCCTCGCTTGGCAGCCTCCTTCACCCATTCTTCCCCGTAACCATTTCCTTCAAATAAGATTTTCTTTGATTCAATAATATACTCTCTTAAGACTCTAAGAATTGCTTCATCTTTCTTTATTCCTTGGGCAATGAGTCCGTCTACATCAATTCTAAATTTAATGAGCTGACTAGACATTACCGTGTTTAAGGCTGTCATTGGCCCTGAACAGTTAGCGGTAGATCCAACTGCCCTAAATTCAAATTTATTTCCTGTGAATGCAAAGGGTGATGTTCTATTTCTATCTGTATTATCCAGTAAAATCTCGGGAATCTTACCAATGTTCAATTTAAGCTCCGTTTTTTCATCAGGAGACATCCCTTTGTCCTTAATTCGCTTTTCGAGGTCCTCTAAAACCTTGGTAAGCTGAGAACCAATGAAGATTGAAATAATAGCAGGTGGAGCCTCATTTGCACCTAATCGATGATCATTTTCTGCAGAGGCTATTGTGGCGCGCAGAAGATCATCGTAGTCGTGCACAGCCTTAATAGTGTTAACGAAAAATGTCAAAAACCTTAGATTAGTTTTTGGCGTGTTACCTGGGCTTAATAGATTCACCCCAGTATTAGTGGACAATGACCAGTTATTGTGTTTTCCACTTCCATTAATTCCTGCATAAGGCTTTTCATGCAGCAATACTCTGAAATGATGTCTGTGAGCGACCTTTTCCATAACATCCATCACGAGCAAGTTGTGATCCACCGCAAGGTTTGCTTCTTCAAAAAGTGGTGCGCACTCGAATTGATTAGGCGCAACCTCATTATGTCTGGTTTTTATAGGAATGCCCAATCGAAGTGATTGTTCTTCAAAGTCGCGCATAAAAGCAACCGCTCTTTCAGGAATAGATCCGAAATAATGATCATCAAGTTGTTGTCCTTTAGAAGAGCTATGACCAAATAGCGTGCGTCCAGTAAGCATTAAATCTGGTCGCGCTTGGAACAATGCCGAATCAACAAGAAAGTATTCTTGCTCCCAACCAAGAGTAGCGCTAATTCGAGTTACGTTTCTATCGAAGTATTGTGCAACTGGCACGGCAGCGTCATTCAAGGCATGTAATGCTTTTAATAATGGCGCCTTATAATCTAACGCTTGTCCTGTATATGCAACAAAAACAGTAGGAATACAAAGTGTACCGCTAATTATAAATGCAGGTGAACTTGGATCCCATGCGGTATAGCCGCGTGCCTCAAACGTATTTCTTAAACCGCCATTTGGAAAACTTGAAGCATCGGGTTCTTGTTGAGCCAATTGATCTCCACCAAAACTTTCGATTGATTCACCAACCTCGCTTGGCGTAAAAAACGCATCATGCTTTTCTGCAGTTCTACCTGTAAGTGGCTGAAACCAATGAGTATAATGCGTAACATCTTTTGATATAGCCCATGCTTTCATGCCACTTGCAACATGATCAGCAATGTCACGATTAAGTTGTTTTCCTGTAGCTACACATTCTTTAATTTTCTTGTAGATATCACTTGGAAGAAACTGTTTCATTGCTCTATCATGAAAGACAGCCTCACCGTAATAATCAGAGATCAACTCTTTTGAAAGTGGTTTTTCCTCGATTGAACGATTTAAAACATGATTTAAGGCATCGAATCGTTTATTTCCCATTTTTTTGAAAATTTTCGCGAAAATAGGTCAGATACTAGGGGGTAAACGATCGTTTTTGCAGAAATACTTATCCACACCCCCGAATTATTTGTTCATTTCTATTTAAAAGTTAAAAAACAAAATACAAATAGGCGAAATATGATATTAGTAGTAACGCGCCAAGAAAACGCCCAATCTTTTGATTAATCAAAAATGGAAATACAGTTAATGGAATCAATGCAACCCAATAAAAATCAAAGTCGAAAACAGGTTGACTTACTTTAATGCTCGTCAATGTTGCGGTGATACCAATAATTCCGAGAATATTGAAAATATTGGAGCCAATTAAATTACCAAGGCTTAATCCAAGTTCATTCTTTCTTAAAGCAAGCATTGATGTGGCTAATTCCGGTACGGTTGTACCGAAAGCTATTATGATAAACGCAATAACTCGTTCTTCAACATCCCAGTTTCTTGCAATGCTCACCGCGCCATCTATCATTAATTCCGCACCTAAAACTAATACTGTAATGCTTATCCCTAATATTAGAACAGATCTTAGAATCTTTGCTAATGGTGGCTTTACAACTTCAATTTCTTCAGAATAATTACTACGCCCTTGACGCATAATCCAAATATTATAAACAAAAAGAGATGTCACTAAAAACAATCCCTCCCAACGTACAAGCACATTATCAATTGACAGTAGAATAAAGGTTCCAGTTGCTTAAAGCATAAAAAGCCAATCCATCATTAT
>CALKOP010000109.1 GCA_938091155.1 uncultured Flavobacteriales bacterium
TGGATATCGCGAATCTTATAACCAGCACATTTCAAAATTCGGGACCGATTATCATTCTATCAGGGATTTATCTGATGACGAGTCTATTGACTGAAGTGATGAGCAACAATGCAACTGCCGCATTAGTTGCTCCAATTGCTATCGCGATTGCCATTCAATTAGACGTTTCCCCTACCCCATTTTTAATGGCGACTATGTTTGCGGCATCTGCGAGCTTTATGACTCCCATTGGTTATCAAACCAACACAATGATATACTCAGCAGGTGGTTACAGGTTCCGAGATTTTCTGAAAGTGGGAGTTTGGCTCAACCTAATTTTTTGGCTTATGAGCACTTTGTTGATTCCAGTATTCTTTCCTTTCTAAGACGAATGAGAATTTCTAACCGAATTCTAAGACATCAAATGTTGTAGATATTCATAAGCACTGAGTTGTAGCTTTGGCAAATGAAGTTGTGGTGTTTTCTCGTTTCCATTTTTCTTGTTAAAACGATTTTTGCGATTAACGTAAGCTTTCATCATGGGGTATATATGACTTCAGATAAAGAAACTTATATCGAAACCTATCTTTTGTTTGATGGATCTCAATTAAGGTATTCTACAATCGAAGATTCCCAATATCAGGCCAGCATAGAATTGACTTATATTTTTGAGAAAAGAGGTGTAATTGAAGGGTTCAGTAAGAATATAATCAGTGGTCCTATCACAAACGATACAGCCAGACAAATATCTGATTTCATCGATCTGCAAAGGTTTCCACTACCGCCTGGTAAATATGACTTATTGATATTAATGAAGGATCTAAACAATAAAACAGATACAGTTAGAAGCGTACAATCCATCAATATTTCTGTAGATCCAGAAAAGATTTTTTTCAGTGACATTTTTCTTGTTGATAGAGTTACGGAAACTAAAACACCCAATGTATTTACTAGAAATGGAAGTGATTATTTTCCAAAGATCACACCCTTTTATTCTCCCGAGCTAAATGAAATTACATTCTATTCTGAATTATATAATACCTCAACTGTTCTTGGACCTGATGTTCCATATTTATTATCTATTGAAATAATAGACCCTAGCGCTGATCAGGTGGTTGGGCAGTATCGAATCATACAAAGAATGAAGGGCTCTGAAGTCATGCCATTGTTCAAAAAAATCAACATAACAGAGTTATCCACGGGGTCTTACATATTGCTTTTACAAGCCCAGAACAGAGACGGAGATGTTCTTGCTGCTCGTGCCCTTCCAATTAAACGATTTAACGAAAATGTATCAGAAATAGATCTTAGAAGCAATCCTGAAAACACCTTTGTGTCTCGCATTGCCGAGGATTCATTGAGGAAATTATGTTATTGCATGATTTACAAAGGCACGGATGCCGAAAAATCATACATCGAGGCAAATTGGAAAAAGAGCGATGAAGAGGAGCTTAAAAGATTTTTCTTTTCTTTCTGGTATGATCGAAACCCATTGGATCCAAGGCTAGAATTCTCGAGATACAATCAACTAATAAAGCATGTAGAAAACGAATACGGAAATAACACTCAGCATGGGTGTGGTTCGGATAGAGGTAGGATTTACTTGAAGTATGGAGAGCCCAACTCCATGTCTATTGTGAGAAACGAATCACGTGCCTATCCATATGAAATATGGCACTATTACAAAATCCCGGAAAAGTCAAATGCGAAATTTTTCTTCTTGGATTCAAAAAGAATAGATGAGTTTATCCTTGGGCATTCAAACGTTTTAGGAGAACCAAATGATAAACTATGGTACACGAGACTAGTTCGCGAAACAAAGGGTGGGAGTCAATCCAATCAGGAACATGAACAAGAAGCAGTTGGACTTGAGGATGATCCTTATTCTCATGGAAGTAGAGCCTTGGATTATTGGAATAATCCAAGATAGATTGCTTTTTTCACGACTTTTCTTTCAATTATTTGAATAACCTAAAAAGGAATTTATATTTGCAGCCCCTTACCAAAAAGGGAATGACTCGATAGCTCAGTTGGTAGAGCAATACACTTTTAATGTATGGGTCCAGGGTTCGAGCCCCTGTCGGGTCACTTCAAGAAATGCCTCAGCGAGAGTTGGGGTATTTTTTTGTCTTATAGGGCATAAAAAAGCCCCGCGATTATCGCGAGGCTGATTTACTAAACCTACCCTAATTGGTTCATAATCAACATTAAGACGTAATCATTAAGTATAGGTTGGCTTCGTTATCGAATTAACTCAATAAATCCTTCCTTAGCCTTCTCCTCACCGTCATATCGCTTTACTCGAAGGATATAGGCATATGTGTCCATGCTTTGCTCCCTACCTCTATAGCTACCATCCCATTCTATATGGATTGAGTTCGTGTTAAAAACTTCATGAAAGTATTCTATTGGATGACGCTCATTAGTAACATTACTATCTCCTAGATCCCATCGATAGTAATCAGCTCCTAATCCTTGGTTGATCATTTTCATATTACAAATCCTGTCATAGGCCCGAAAAGCAAGTACCTTTATTACAATCTTTGTACGGAAAATTGGCAAGCAAAAACTATTTGCAAAATTCGTCAAAGCAGGTTAGTAAATGGCCTCTGGAAGCGCCCAGAATAATTGAAATTCGGTATTAACGAAAATGGCTTTACTTCTACTCAACCTACTGTTGGACTAGAGCCAACTAAAAATCGAACAGTCCTGTACTCTGTGAGTGATAGACCAGGAGGCAAAGGTGGACTTGATATCTATTACACACGATTTGACGTGCGGAACCAAGAATGGGGTAAACCGAGAAATGTAGGTAGAAAAATAAATACTGTCGCTGATGAGGAAACTCCTTGGTATGATCTGAAGAATGGAACGATTTACTTCAGTTCAAATGGCCACTCAGGAATTGGAGGTATGGATGTTTTTTCTGCTGCTGGTAATCAAACAAAGTGGTCGGAAATATAAATTCTCAACATTCCAATTAATAGCTCGGCTGATGATGTTTACTTTAAAAAACAACCGCTAGACAGATACCAGATTCTAGTAAGAAATAGAGAAGGAAGCCCATCATTATGGAATAGCACATGTTGTGATGATATTTATGAAGTCTTCTACCCTTCCATTGTGGAAATGATGCTTCGAATTGTGAACAAGGAATTATCGTTGGATCCTGATGTAAATATTGAGCCAAAACTGGTTGAAAAAGCCAAAGCCAAAATATACCTGTATGATCCAATTACAGGAGAAAAGTATTTCATTAAATCCGACTCATTAATCAACGGAATAATTGAAATCTGCCTTGATCCAGGTAAAATTTATCTCGTAGAAATTGAAAAATCTAGTTTTTTACATCAAGTCAAATTATTGACCTGCGAAAGAGTAAAATAAATGATTTGGTAGATTTAGAACTTGACATTAAACCCTGGGATGAAAAATCAATTCCTGTTCCCAACATTTACTTTGAATTTGGCAGTGCGGAAATGACGGAAAAGTCAAAACTTGCTGTGGATACTTCAATTTTAGTTTGACTACAAGATAACCCGCGCATAATGGTTGAAATTGGTGCGCACACAGATAGCAAAGGTTCGGCCGACTTAAATCTTAAGCTAAGTGACAAAAGAGCTAAGAGTATTGCTAAACACCTAGTATATAAAGGGATAGAATCAGATCGAATTTCTGGAAAGGGCTATGGGGAATCAGAACCCATCGCGCCAAACACAAATCCTGATGGATCTGACAACCCTGATGGTCGAGCCAAAAATAGGCGTGTAGACTTCAAGGTGCTGCGCACTCAAATGTAGATTCAAACGAGTGACTAGCGCACTCTAAAATTTGACACCTTTGATGCATGGGAATGAACGATGTTCATATCAAGAATAGAAAGGCAGGCTATGAGTATGAGATTTTAGATAAGCTCACCGTAGGCATTCAGCTAAAGGGTACTGAGATCAAGAGTATACGCTTCGGAAACGCGAGTATTAACGAAGCGTATTGTCAAATTAAAAACGATGAACTATTTGTTGTGAATATGCATATTGCCGAGTATGAGCTGGGTACATATGCGAACCATGAACCGAAGCGAGAACGAAAGCTTTTACTCCACAAATCAGAATTGCTAAAATGGAAGAAAAAGGTCGCTGAAAAGGGACAAACAATTATACCTACTCTTATTTTTATTTCCGATAAGGGAAAAGCAAAGCTGAATATAGCCCTAGCACAAGGACGAAAACTACACGATAAAAGAGAGAACATAAAGGAGAAGGATACCAAACGAGAAATTGCTCGTTTGAAAAAAAGCTTCTAGAGCTTTTTCATTGTATAGCTTTCCAATGTTGAACTAGAACCACCCGCGTACGATTGAATTTCATCAAATCGAATCTTCAACTTCTCATTCGATAATCCAACAATATCGTATACTGTAGCTCTCCTAGGGTTTTCAAAGGTTGTGACGGAAACATTTGAATTCTGATCCGATCTTGTCGTTTTCAATTCTTCTACTAATAACACAAGCTTCGATTTTGATGGCGAATCATTTCCTCCTGAAAATTCCCATACACCCTTCTCAATTTGCTCAGAAGTGTAGGCCTGCGCATTGTTTAATGAATCTGATTCAACTTGTTCGCTTCTTATAGTCACATACGATCCATCCTTGGCAAAATCAAAGCTCCACGTTAAGGACCTCGAAAAGGTAAGTATATCATTTACAGTATACTCGATAGACTCACCATCGTACTCTTGTATTAACCCAGTCCGAGTGGCAGAGAAATTATTCACCTTCCATTCTCCGGTTAATCGAGCTTTGCGAGTAGACAAGCTAAAAGCAGGATCTTCTGGCCCTTTTTGACAACCGAATAACGTTCCCAAAAT
The DNA here is from genome assembly GCA_938091155.1 of uncultured Flavobacteriales bacterium. Classification (GTDB taxonomy): domain Bacteria; phylum Bacteroidota; class Bacteroidia; order Flavobacteriales_G; family Salibacteraceae; genus SHAN690. Next base: position 4,846 of record CALKOP010000109.1, read on the forward strand.
TAACGTGTATGTGAGAATTCTATAAATCATTTTATAGTGAAAAGAAGTAACTCAATGTGAATTGCGCCATGGGGTCAACAAAAAGCTGCGTATCAAAAACCCGAGTGGAACTTAGCTGTCTTTGGGTGGAGGCGCTTCCGCTTGTTGGGTCAATTTGCAATACCTCTTGCTTATCACCACCTGTGGCCGTATATGCCAAACCCATGCCATATTCAAGGCCCAGTGCTAGTCGCTTTGCAACAAAGTAATTAAAGCCAAGACTTAACTTTGCACCAAGACCGAAGCCACCTGCCTCAGTAATAGTACGCTTATACTTTGACGTTCCTGTTGTGTCACTAATATTAGTGTTCGAGCCAGCATTAAACCAGCCAATCACTCCAAACTCCGCATCAAGTGCAGCATAAGGATCCAAACGCTTCGTACCTAAAAAGTGATATTCGATTCCAGGTCTAATGGAAAATGATGACTGGCGAGCGGTAGAATCAAATTCTACCAAATCCTTACCAACACTATCAGTGCTGGACACTCTGTATCCCATTACCCTTGGAGCAATTCCTGTTCGAAAAGTCAGATTATCATTTATTACATATCTGACTACCAATGAGTTTTGAGCTCGTAAATCTTTCCGAGGAACAGAAGAAATATTATTGATAAGTCCAGTAATATTTACCGTAACTCCCAAATCGCCAGCATTGGCATTATACTGGGGCGGTACAGATTGATTCTGAATAGAATCTTGAGCCTGGGCAACAAGGAACGGTAGGATAAAAACTAAGCTTAATAGGTATTTCATTTTTTTGGGTTTAAGCGAAAAACGAATTTCACTGAAGAATATTTTATTGAGCCGTATCAGTCTTGTCTAACATTGGTACGAACTGAAAATCGCCATGTTCTGAAACTTTGAATTCATTTTCAGACACTTTATCGAGTACAGTCATTACTTGAACTCCATTAAAGTCTCCGACAGGCACTACCATGCGACCTCCTACTTTGAGCTGTTTTTTTAAATCTTCAGGTATAAATGGAGCACCGCATGTCACTAGAATTTTGTCGAAAGGAGCAAAAGCAGTTCTGCCTATATATCCATCACCATAAAAGCATCGAGCCTTTAGATTCATTAAATCCAACATTTTAACCGATCGGTCATGCAAAGTACGTTGTCTTTCAATGGTAAAAACCTTGGCTCCAAGTTTTATTAAGACAGCAGTTTGATAACTACTTCCTGTTCCAATTTCAAGCACTTTCTCCCTCTTCTTTAATCGTAATAATTCAGTTTGAAAAGCCACAGTATATGGCTGTGATATAGTCTGACCCGCTCCTATGGGAAAGGCTTTGTCTTCATATGCATGCTCTAAGAATGCTGACTCAAAACAGAATTGATGCCGCGGCAACTCGCCTATTATGCTGAGTACATTTTCATCTTTTATTCCCTTATTTCGAAGCTCCTCTACAAGCAACTTCCGCATTCCTTGATGCCTAAAACTATCCTCCATATTCGGCCCGAAAATATCCATTTCGACAATGGACTGTTCAATGAATGTCTGAATCATTTTAATTAACCTCTAAATTGCCTTGACATTTGTCTTATAAGCAATTAGAAATGACAAAAATCAAACTTGGAATATTAGGTGCTGGGCACCTTGGTAAAATTCACATTAGATTGGTCAAGGAGTTGACAGATGAGTTTGATTTAGTAGGATTTCATGACCCGAACAAGGAGATAAGTAAAAGCGCTACTAAGGAATTTGGATTAAAAGCTTTTAGATCCATAGAAGAGTTAATCGATCAATGTGACGCTATAGACATCGTTACCCCTACACTTTCACATTTCAATTGTGCTCAACATGCGCTAAGAAGCGGTAAGCATGTTTTCATTGAGAAACCTTTAACTAATACGATGGAAGAGGCGAAGAAACTAGTTGACTTAACTCATGAGGCCAAGTTATCGGTGCAGGTTGGTCATGTCGAACGATTCAATCCAGCATTTGCAGCTGCTCAGCCATATTTCGATCAAGTTATGTTTATTGAAACACATCGCTTAACTGAGTATAATCCGAGAGGAACTGATGTTTCAGTTGTACTCGACTTAATGATACATGACATCGATATTGTACTTAATGTGGTAAACGCGAACCTTAGAAAAACAAGCGCCAGTGGAGTAGCTGTGATTAGTGACAATCCTGACATCTGCAACGCTAGATTAGAATTCGACAATGGTTGCGTTGCTAATTTAACGGCAAGTCGTATTTCATTAAAGAATATGAGGAAATCTCGTTTCTTTCAGAAAAACGCATACATCACTGTTGATTTTTTAGAGCGGCAAACAGATATCGTTCAAATACAGGATCTAGATCCAACAGATCCCTTTGGTGTAATAATTAATCCAGGTAAGGATAAAAAACCAAAGCAACTTGTGTTTGATAAACCGACAGTTCTTGAGACAAATGCAATAAAAGAAGAATTAAGATCATTTGCTTATTCTATAATAAACTCTACCCCTACCAAAGTTTCCGCAGAAGACGGTCATGACGCTATGCATGTGGCTTATCGAATTCTTGATCAATTGAGCTTTTCGAATTCTATTTTCGCATCTTAATTTAGTAGGTTAAAATATTTATCCTACGCTGACGTTTTAGCTACGCTAACTAACAAGAAAAGAATTTGCTTCTTAGAAGAATCATTATTTCACTTTCATTCCTATCAATTCTCGTCAACTCAAGCTGTGAATTAATAAACCCTGCAGAGGATGTGCCTAGCTTTATTCAGATTGACTCATTTGTTATGGTCGATAATCTGCTGGCTAACGAAGGCTCATTGAGTCATGACATAAGAGACGCATGGGTATTTATTGACGATGAAATGATTGGTATTTTCGAATTGCCCGCACGCATCCCAATTCTTGAATCGGGTAACCACAAACTTACTATTGGACCTGGAATATTTGTCAGCACAAATTCCACAAATAGAGACAACTATGCTTTTTACAATGCATACATAGATGAAAATTTAAAACTCATAGCGGGAGAAACACAATTCGTCACTCCTATTTCATCATACAGAGATCCAGGATCAACATATGCATATGAAGTTATTGATGATTTCGAGTCAGTAATCGTACAGATAGATTCGTTTAGTGGAAGTCAAGTCCCAATAATTCAAACACAGGAAAAAGGATATGTATTTGAAGGAAAAGGCTCTGGTTTGATTAGTATCAAATCAACGGATTCACTAGCCTTTTTTAGGACTCCGACAGTAACATTGCCGGCTGGTGGAAAACTCACATATCTAGAAATTGACTATTACTCCGATTACACATTTGCAATTTATGGACGTGCCATCAATACGGGTTTACAAAACGAAACTTTTGAACTTTTAAATCTCAAACCAACTACGGATGAAGATGATGAAAAAGAATGGAAAAAAGCTTACATCAACATTACTAGCATGACAAGTGGTGCTGCCAATCCTGAGGGTTTTTATATTTTTTTCAACATTTCCCTCAACAATGTCGCTGAAAGAACTGACGGCTTTGTTGCATTTGATAACATCAAGTTTGTTTATCAGAAATGAATCAAAATTTACAGAGATTCAAATATTTTTTATACGATTCAATCGCTGCCTCTTTGGCCTATACAGCAGTTTTTGTATTTCGCAAATCTTACATTGAATCCAAGGTTTATGGGGGTGATGTGTTGGTCATATTTGATCAAAAATTTGCTTTAAGTCTTTTAGCAATTATTGCTTTTTGGCTGTTTCTCTACATTATTACAGGGCAATACCGAAACATATATAGGAGGTCTCGACTTCGTGAATTCACTCATACATTCAGCCTGAGTGTAATAGGTTCAGTCTTTCTTTTTTTCACAATTATTCTCGATGATTATATTGATTCATACAAGAGTTACTATCAATCATTTACTATACTTTTTTTCACCCATTTCTTGCTAACAGCAATCGGAAGATTTGTACTTTCTACAATAACGGCAAGAAAAATTCATAATCGTAAAATGGGTTTTAATACCCTGATTATTGGAAGTAATGAGAATGCCCTAAGACTATATACTGAGTTAAACTCGCAACGAAAATCGTCGGGATTCATTTTTAAAGGATTTGTACATATAAATGGAGGAAGAGATCACGCACTTGAAGGCACTCTGGCGCATCTAGGTCATTTAAGGGATATAAAATCGGTAATTAGCGAACACCAATTTGAAGATGTAATAATAGCCCTTGAGAGCAACGAGCATGATAAAATTGGGCAGATATTAAATACACTTGATGGTGAGGATGTCAACATTAAAATCATTCCTAAAATGTATGACATCATGAGTGGTAGGGTTCGCATGTCATCTATTCTAGGAGCCCCCCTAATAGAAGTTAATCAAGAGATAATGCCTGTATGGCAGCAATATGGTAAGCGAATATTGGATATCTCTGTTTCTATATTCTGTCTACTATTACTTTCTCCATTATTCCTAGTGCTGACTATAGCCGTCAAGCTAAGCTCGCAAGGACCTGCTTTGTATAGTCATGAGCGAATTGGAATAAATGGCAAACCATTCATGATTTTTAAATTCCGGTCAATGTATGTCAATTCAGAAATAAACGGCCCAGCATTAAGCAGTGAAAATGATCCTAGAATAACTAATATAGGTAAGTTTTTAAGGAGATCTAGAATGGATGAAATTCCACAGTTTTACAATGTATTGATTGGTGATATGAGTCTTGTTGGTCCTAGACCGGAGCGTGCCTATTTTATCGAAAAAATCACTGAACGTGCGCCCCATTATCGGCACCTTCAAAAAGTTCGGCCAGGAATCACCTCATGGGGACAAGTAAAATTTGGTTATGCAGAAAATGTTGACCAGATGATTGATCGATTGAAATTTGACCTGCTTTATATAGAGAACATGTCACTTTTAGTGGATTTCAAAATCCTCATTCATACTGTACTTATTGTTCTTCAAGGTCGAGGCAAATAAAAAAGGGGAATACCAATGTACTCCCCTTTTTATTCAAAAGATGTCTCGCAGAGAATTACATCTCCTCCATTTCAATCATCTTAAACGGAATGTTGATTATCGCTTGGTAATCTTCACCAGCTTCTAACATGTCTTCATCGTCTTCTTCAAAGTGCCAATTAATAGTGATACTTGTCTTACCATTTATAGACTCCAATTTCTTGAAAACATCGAGAATACACTTAGACGAACTTGTATTGAAATACTCTAATTGAACATTCACCACCGTATTGTCCTTAGCTCCATCAACGTAAGAACCGATCCAGTCTATAAGTGGCTTATAAAACTCCACTGCATTCTCTGGAATTGAACGTCCTTTAATTTCTAATACACCTGAATCGCCATCGAAAATTACAGTTGGTGTTTTTGGTGTTCCTTCAATTTTTATTGGATCCATCTCTACTTATTTGATTTATTTTTTGGTTAGACTTTTATAATTAAGGTAAATAACCCATAATCCTCATTTACTTCCTCGAATTCATAGTTCAATCGATTTCCAGATTTCCTAGCAATATCAATCATTCCCAATCCTCCACCTCCGTGCACACTATACTGTCCGTTATTTAAAACTTCTTTATAGTACTCTCTCAAACCCTCTTTATCAAGACTATTCACTTTATCCAATTTGGACCTGAGCGTAGGTATATTGTCCTTAATGACATAATTCGAGACTAATATATTGTATTCTTCATTCTTCGCAGCAAGTAAAAATTTTGCCGTTTTCTTTTGGTCGCCATTATTTAAGATCTCCGCAGCTTGAGAATCTGTATGGTGAAACAGGTTTTGTAGTGCTTCTACAAGAATATTATAAACCTTTCGACTCTTCTTGAAATCCTCTTCTTTCTCCTCAAGCATTGCCTCAACACTCCTGAGCGTTTCGGTGAGTATATCCTCAGTTATCTCACCTTCAAATTGATGAAGGATAATTCCTGAATCAACCATCTCCTTTTCGAATATGTCTATTGCTTGACTTGTCAAAAGATAAACGTTAGGACAAATATAGAGGATTATGGAATGACATAAACGCTGCTAATTTAACCATTTCTTCAAATTATTTACACACCATTTAGACAGTAAAAAAACTGCTCCAGAGTCTTGCGTATTTATACTATAATGCTTTGCTACTTTCGCATTCTCAAATTTTACATTAAAACTTATGAAAAAATTAACCACAATAGCCCTAGCTGCCATGATGAGCTCTTCGTTTATGCTAAAAGCAGACGAAGGGATGTGGCTTCCCATGCTCATTAAAAGACTGAACTATGCTGACATGCAGAAGCATGGTTTACAACTTACAGCCGAGGAAATATATAGCGTAAATAATTCAAGTCTTAAGGATGCGATTGTTGCGTTGAATGGAGGTTCATGCACGGCTGAAACAATTTCAGAGAAAGGTTTATTACTTACAAATCATCATTGCGCATTTGGCGTCATCCAGGATAATTCCGCACCAGAGCATGACTACCTAATGGATGGTTTCTGGGCTATGGCGATGAAAGAGGAGCTAAATGCAAGAGGTATGACTGCGAGCTACTTAATCGAAATGCGCGATGTCACCTCTGATGTACTCAAAGACATTAGTATTACTCTCAGCGGTGAAGACCGACAAAAGGTATTAGCAGAAGCTACAAAAGCGATTCAAGAAAAGATTGCAGAAGAAGTCGCTGATCATTATGATGTAAAAATCAAATCGTTTTATGAAGGAAACGAGTACTACGCATTTGTATATGAAACATATCGAGATGTTAGATTGGTTGGTGCGCCTCCCTCTTCTATAGGAAAATACGGTGGCGATACAGACAATTGGATGTGGCCAAGACATACTGGCGACTTCTCTCTTCTTAGAGTTTATATGGGAGAAGAGGGAAAACCTGCCGATTATTCTGAGACAAACAAGCCATATAAACCTAAGCATTTCTTACCTATATCTATCAGTGGCGTAAAAAAAGACGACTACGCTATGATCATGGGATACCCTGGCAGTACTGACAGATATTTAAGTTCATATGGCGTTCAGCAGGAACTTGATTATCGGCAGCCAAGTGTGGTGAAAATTCGTGGAGAGCGCTTGGCTATCTTGAAGGAGGATATGAACTCAAATAGTGCAATTCGAATCCAATACGCTTCTAAATATGCTCAAGTAAGTAATTATTGGAAATACTTCATTGGTCAGCAGCGAGGGCTTAACCGACTAAAAGTGTACGATAAGAAAAAAGAGCTTGAGGATGAATTTATGACTTGGGTGAATAAAGATGAAGAACGCAAGAAAATATATGGAGAAGTCATGAACGAATGGCAGAAAGGATTCGATATGAATGCAGAATCGATTTTGTTCCGAACATATTTTGGAGAGTGCATCTTTGCAAGCGAAGCCTCTTTAATGGCTTATAGGACATCTCAGCTTTATTCTGTTTTGAGTCAAGAAGAGGTTAATCAAGAAGCAATAGACGCCACAGTAGCGAGCATGCGTGAAAGCGGAGAGAAATTTTACAAAGATTTTAATCTACCAACTGATAAAAAAGTTGCATCAAAACTTTTTGAAATGTTCTACAATGATGTACCAAAAGCTCAACACCCAAAGGTGTTTGCAGATATGGTCTCAAAATCAAGAGGTGACTTCACGAAAGCAGTTGAAAAAATGTATGCCAAAAGCATTTTTTCAAGTGAAGATAAATTCAATACATTTTTGGATAACCCATCAACTAAAGCACTCGACAAGGATGCTGTTTTTCAGTTCTCTAGGGAATTTGTAAATCACTATCGCTCTGTTATTAACCCTATGACTGGAGATGCAATGGACAAAATTGATAACTCAAATCGCTTGTTCGTTCATGGATTACGTGAAATGAATGGGGATAAAAATTACTATCCTAATGCCAACTCGACCATGAGAGTGACATATGGTAATGTCCTAGATTATTATCCAGCGGATGCAATTTATTACAACTTCTATACTACAATTGAGGGTATTATGGAGAAAGAAGATCCAAACAATGATGAGTTTGTTGTACCTGAAAAACTGAAAGATCTTTACGAAAAAAAGGATTATGGTCAGTATGGAGAAGATGGAACGCTTCGAATATGTTTCCTAACAAATACAGATATAACTGGTGGTAATTCAGGAAGTCCAGTAATTAATGGTAAGGGTGAGTTAATTGGGTGTGCCTTTGACGGAAACTGGGAGGCAATGAGTGGAGATATCGCTTTTGAACCAAAGCTGCAGCGAACAATAGCTGTTGACGTTCGATACATACTTTTCATTATTGATAAGTATGCTGGAGCTCAAAACATCATAGATGAGTTGAAGCTTATAGAGAATGATCCAAAAATGGAAAAGCCAGCTAAAATGACTCCATCGATGGAGCCAGTGAAAGCTAGCAAGTAGTAATTATGAGTACAGCAGAATGGTTTAGAACGTGGTTTGATACAGACTACTACCATCTGCTATATTCCAATAGAGATGAAAAAGAAGCGCGTCAATTTATTGACACGCTTCTTTCTTTTCTGAATCCTATTCCAGGTTCAACTTTTATTGATATTGCATGTGGTAAGGGGCGTCATTCAATTCAATTGGCGGAAAATGGATACGACACCACTGGTGTAGACCTTTCTGAGAACAGCATTCTTCAGGCAAAAGGGGCTGAATCTGATATGCTCCAGTTTTATGTGCACGATATTCGCAAACCATTTCCAGGCGAAAAATATAATTATGCCTTAAATCTATTCACAAGCTTTGGCTATTTCGAGTCAATGAATGAGCATTGTGATGCGCTAAATAATATTTATGATGCACTTGAGCCCTCAGGCATTTTTGTCTTCGATTATTTGAATTCAAAATCAATAGACTGCGGTTATAGCATGTCAAAAGAAGTTGTCTTTGATGATGTGAAATTCGAGACCACCAAGTCCATTATTGGTAAACACATTGTAAAAACAATCAAGGTGGTTGATGGTATGAATGAAACAACATTTCAAGAAAAAGTCATGGCATTTTCACCCTCAGAATTGATCTCCATGCTTGAGGAAATTGGTTTTACTATTATTTCGAAACATGGTAATTATCAATTTGACGGTTTCGATTCCAATCAGCCAAGGCTTATTATCATTGCACAAAAGAAAAAGTAAATGATTTTCTATTTTATCGGACTCGCAATTTCTCTTGCTGCGGGACTATGGTTCGTAATTAAGCCACCTCAAAACAAGAAGTGGATTTATCTGTTTCTGTCAACAGGCGGTGCATTTTTGATGACCATCATCTTTACGCACATCTTACCTGAGCTTTTTGAGCGAATTCCAAAGCAAGCGGGTTATTTTCTCTTAGCCGGATTTTTAATTCAAATTTCACTTGAAAATTATTCACGCGGAATTGAGCACGGTCATGCTCATACTGCAAATTCGACCAAGGTCCTTTATATTTCCTATTTTGCTTTGTGCTTACATGCAATTATCGAGGGTATGCCTATGGCTTCCGTATTATTTGACTCGACCTCGGCCTTTCATGAGCAACTTACTATTGGAATCATGCTTCATAAGATTCCGGTTGCTATTACGTTAGCGATGTTATTGTCAAAATCAGGTATCTCGAGAAAGATGTCAACTACATTATTAATTGGATTCATCTTATGCACGGCATTTGGTAGTGGTATTCAATATTTTATTGGGGAAACAACAGGTGAAGGAGCGGCAGATATTATGTTTATGAGTTTAGGACTTACTATTGGCATATTACTTCATGTATCCACGACAATTTTGTTTGAAAGTTCTGACCAACATCGATTGAGCCCATCAAGAGTTGCAGTTATCGCCATTGGCATCGTGGCCGGTTTACTGGCTTAAACTTTTGTTTTTGACTCCTCCCAAATTTCCTCCATTTCTTCCAAAGACATATCACACATTTCCTTGCCTAGCAATTCCGAACGTTGTTCAAGGAATTGAAATCTCTTGATAAATTTTTTGTTTGTTCTTTCAAGTGCATCTTCAGGATTTACATCGATAAACCGGGCATAATTAATCATACTGAACAATACATCACCAAATTCGTCCTCTACTCTACTCTTTTCTGCTTTGTTGTCAATTTCAGTTTTTAATTCTTGGATTTCTTCCATTAGTTTTTCCCAGACTTGTGATTCATGATCCCAATCAAATCCAATGCCTCGTGCTTTTTCTTGAATACGGTTGGCTTTTACCATAGCTGGCAAACTCTTTGGTACACCTTCTAAAACAGATTTTTTACCCTCTGAGAGTTTAATTTTCTCCCAATTACGTTTTACCTCCTCATCGTTCGCCACCACTACATCTCCATAAATGTGCGGATGTCTTCTAACCAATTTTTCATTCACGGATTCAATAACCTCAGCGATTGTAAAATCATGTGTTTCAGAGCCAATCTGCGCATAAAACACAATATGCATAATGAGGTCTCCAAGTTCACATTTCACCTCCTCTAAATCTCTGTCAAGAATTGCATCACTCAATTCATACGTCTCTTCTATCGTAAGATATCGAAGTGATTCTAATGTTTGTTTCCTATCCCAAGGACATCCTTCACGCAATTCTGCAATAATCTGTACAAGTCGCTCAAAAGAGGTTAATTCTGGTCGCATGGCAGCAAAGGTGTGTTTAAGATAATTGTCCCGCAATGAAAATAGTGTCCATTTCTTTTTGATATTCGTCTATCAAAGTGATTTCATATTATTTGAAAAGCGAATACATCCATATTTCAAGGTTCTTCACTATTCTAATTCTTTGTCTAATAGCTCAAACTGGTATTAGTCAATATGCCATGGAAGGGCATTATCACAGGGGGTTTTTACTACCTCACAGGCAAAACATGTTACATCTACCAAAGGGACCTGCTCATGCTTTGGAGATTCGCCTGCTTAAGAAAACCGATGGATCGGAAAGATGGCATCGCCTTTACAATAACCCTGATGTAGGAATTACAATTCACGGTTTTGATTTGGCGAATAAAAACATTCTAGGTTATGGACTTGGTGTGGCCGGTTTTATCTCTTCTCCAATTATACAGTCACGGAAGTTTATTTGGTCCTTTGAAATGGGAGCAGGAATAGGGTTTACAACAAAAAAGTTCGATTTTGAAGACGACTACAAAAACATTGCAATTGGAAGCAGTATTAATGGATACTTGCTCTTAGGACAAAAGATATCATTCAAGCTGAGCAAAAGGATGTTGTTGTCTACTTCCATGAGCTTTAATCATCTA
>CALKOP010000110.1 GCA_938091155.1 uncultured Flavobacteriales bacterium
AATTCCAAATTTTGTTTGTGAAATTCCGTCCTTGCTCACATATTGAATCATCAAAAGGAATATCATTTCCGGCAGGCGCCGTCATCAATAATCCTAGTCTTACTCCATCTGCGCTATATTTCTCTATCAGCTCAATTGGATCAGGCGAATTACCTAAAGATTTTGACATTTTACGGCCTTGCTTATCGCGGATTAATCCCGTGAAATAAACATTCTCAAAAGGACGTTTTCCTTCAAACTCCTCTCCAGCCATTATCATTCTAGCTACCCAGAAAAAGACGATATCGGGTCCAGTTACTAAATCATTGGTTGGATAATAATAATCCAGTTCCTTACGATCATAAAATCCGTCAAACACACTGATCGGCCATAACCAAGAGCTGAACCAAGTATCCATAACATCTTCGTCTTGCCAAATATCATTAGCGGTCAACGGTTTTCCAGTTGCTTTCTGCGCTTTTTGAAGTGCTTCTTCTGCATTTTTAGCCACCACAAAGTCACTATCACCGTCACCAAAATACCATGCTGGAATGCGGTGTCCCCACCATAATTGACGGCTAATGCACCAATCTTTAATATTGGTCATCCAGTGGCGATAGGTATTGGTGAATTTGTGTGGGTGAAATTTAATATCTCCGCTTTCTACCGCTTCTAATGCAGGCTCTGCAAGTGGCTTCATTTTCACAAACCACTGTTTCGATAATCGCGGTTCAATAACCGAATTAGTGCGCTCACTGCGTCCAACCTTATTTTGGTAATCCTCAACTTTGACTAAAGCACCCGCATCATCTAGCATTGGGATGATTTTCTTTCGAGCATCAAAACGGTCTTCACCAATTAAAACTTGAGCTGCTTCACTCAATGTTCCGTTTGGATTAAGAATGTCGATTGATTCTAAATTGTGCTTTTGACCTAAATCATAATCATTGGTATCGTGAGCTGGGGTTACTTTTAAGCAACCTGTTCCAAAATCCATGGTGACATATTCGTCCAAGATGATTGGAACTTCACGATTTACAATAGGTACAATGGCTTTTTTTCCATGCAAATGCCTGTATCGTTCATCATCGGGGTGAATGCAAATGGCAGTATCGCCCACAATGGTTTCTGGGCGAGTTGTGGCTATGGTTACAAATTCCTCGCCATCTGCAATTTGATACCTAACACTGTATAATTTTCCCGATTCTTCGGTATGTATTACCTCTTCATCAGAAACAGCCGTTAGTGCCTCACAATCCCAGTTCACCAACCGGTAACCGCGATAAATCAAGTCCTTTTTATATAGATGAAGAAAGGTATCTATGACACTTTCATAATACTTTTCGTCCATGGTGAATCGAGTTCGATCCCAGTCGCAACTTGCACCCAGCTTTTGAAGTTGCGATAAAATCACCCCACCATATTCCTCTTTCCACTCCCAAGCGTGTTTTAAAAATTCTTCACGCCCGATATCAGATTTCTTGATTCCTTTTTTTCGTAAACGCCTAACCACCTTAGCTTCTGTGGCAATAGAGGCATGATCCATTCCCGGTACCCAACATGCATTTTTCCCATCCAAACGTGCTTTACGAATGAGTATATCCTGAATGGTGTTATTCAGCATGTGCCCCATGTGGAGCACGCCAGTAACATTTGGGGGAGGAATCAATACCGTAAATGGCTCCTTATCAGAATCTGGTTCAGACTTAAAAAAGCCATGACTCATCCAATGCTTATACCACTTCTCCTCTACCTCGACAGGATTATACCTTATTGACAAATCGCTCATTGTGTACCTCTGTGTTTTGAGACAACAAATGTAAATTCCTATTCTTGTTTAGCCTTATGGAATGGCATTTAGTCGAAATCTTAAAGTTGTGTTAAACGAAACACGATAGTATGGTGAAGGCCTAATTTTGACATCTGAATTAAATTGAAACTATGAATAAATTACTATTAGCTCTTGGCATAATCATGATGATGTCTGCTGGAGCATTTGCACAAGAAGCTGCCGAGAGTGGAGCAGAAATTGAATTTGAAAAGGAAGTACATGACTTTGGAAACATGAAGCAGCATGGTGATGCAAGCACTGTTTTCAGTTTTAAGAATACGGGTACTGAGCCATTAATCATTGCTAATGCAAAAGGATCTTGTGGTTGTACTGTTCCTACTTGGCCACGTGAGCCCATCGCTCCAGGAGAGTCAGGTGAAATCAAGGTGAAGTATGACAGCAAGCGTGTTGGTCCAATCAACAAGTCTGTAACAATTACTTCAAACGCAGGTAATGCTAAGGCTAAGGTTATACGTATTAAAGGAAATATTGAGGCAGCTCCTAAAAAGGATGATTCTGCTATGCCAGCTAAGGAACCTACAATGGCTCCATCGGCAAACTAAAAAAAATTCTTTCGAGGAATTCAATTTGACCCTAACCCTGTTTATTCAGGGTTGGGGTTTTTTTATGAAAAAATGTGTTTCCACCATTATATTTGAGACCTATCTAGTATTAAGATTTACACCTTGCTCTTATGCCATTTATATCAAAAAAAGGCTTTGCGATGCCAGAATCGCCCATCAGAAAATTAGTTCCATATGCAGAGGCTGCTATTGAAGCTGGAAATGAAGTAATTCATCTCAACATTGGACAACCTGATATTGAAACCCCTGAAGTGGCATTACAGGCCATTAAAAACTACGACAAAAAAGTAATTGAATACAGTCATAGTGCAGGATTCTTATCCTATAGAAAAGGTTTGGCTAAATACTACCAATCAAAGGACTTGGACGTAGATTACCAAGACATTATTATCACCAATGGAGGTTCAGAAGCCATCTTATTCGCAATGATGACTTGTTTCAATCCAGAGGATGAGCTAATTGTGCCTGAACCATTTTATGCGAATTACAATGCCTTTGCGCTAGAAGCAGGCGTCATTTTAAGACCAATTACTACTTACCTAAAAGATAGCTATGCCCTTCCTCCTATTGAAGATTTTAGGGAACTCATCAATGAACGTACACGAGGCATCTTGATTTGCAATCCAGGTAATCCAACTGGATATCTATATAATGAAGAGGAGCTAGAGACCCTTCGTAAAATTGTTCTTGCACAAGATTTGTTCCTTTTTTCGGATGAAGTGTATCGTGAGTTCTGTTATGATGGTCGCGATCACCATTCAATTCTATCGTTAGAAGGATTAGAGAACCACGCCATCATTGTTGATTCTGTTTCCAAAAGATATAGCATGTGCGGAGCTAGAATTGGTGCCTTGGTGTCAAAAAACAAAGATGTGATGTCAACGGCAATGAAGTTTGCTCAAGCGCGATTAAGTCCACCCACATTGGGACAAGTGGCTGGAGAAGCCGCATTAAACACTCCTGATAAATATTTTGAAGACGTTAAAGCGGAATATTTGAGTCGCAGAGATATTTTGGTGGATGGCCTAAACTCCATTCAAGGTGTTACTTGTCCTAAACCGGGCGGTGCATTTTATGCTATGGCAGAATTGCCTGTGGACAGTGCCGAAAACTTTTGCCAGTGGATTTTAGATAGCTATTCTTACAAAGGCCATACGGTCATGATGGCTCCTGCTGAAGGATTTTATGCATCACCAGATCTTGGAACAAGAGAAGTAAGGCTGGCTTATGTGTTGGAAAAGGATAAACTCAAAAAGGCAATTGAAGTGCTGAGAAATGCCTTAGAAGAGTACCCAAAAACATTGGAGGCACAAAGCAGTGCGGTCGATGTTAGAGCTATTTAATTGTTATTCGTGAGGCGTGGCTCTGTTAATACGACATCTTTGTTTCCTTAGCTTAATACTTTGAGCCTGTCTAGTTTCTTGCAAAAAAAAAATGAAAATCCGATCGGGGACACAGAATTCGGGGTGATTTTTGATCTTGGTAACCCTGCACTAGATGGATGCGGGTGGGTCATTCAAATTGATGGCGAAAACAATAGGGCAACTGAAATATATTCCAATTTTTTAGAAGACAGCCTTTTGGTCAGAATTCATTATAACCAGCTTCAAAGTGTTTCTACCTGCGGTATTGGAAGTTCCATTTCAGAGATAAAGATAAACAATATCAGTCGATTTTGAAAATAGAAACTTGTCACATTTGAATAGAGCAATGATTCTATCTTGTGCTTTCAGAATTGAAAACTAATAGTTCATACAAGCGGCTGAGTTCTAAGCCAATAAACGTACTAGAATCATTGATTCAAATCTGGTATAGTTTGGAATTAATTAAGGCCTTTGTAAGACGAGACATTAAAATACGATATGCTCAAACGTCTCTAGGTGTAATCTGGCTTTTTGCTCAGCCATTAGCCTATTTATTCGCAATATTTTTTGTGTTTAACACATCATTCGAATCAAGAATTGACAACCTTCCATACAGTCTATTTGCGGCAACTGGATTGATGATATGGACCTATGTTTCTTTTACGACCACTCAAACTGGCAATAGCTTATTAGGTTCTCTGGAAATCATACGAAAGACCTATTTCCCTCGGATCATAATTCCCATTGCAAAATCAATCTTGGGCCTCATTGATTTATCGGTGATTTGCTTTTTCACTTTTGTGCTATTGATGTACCACCAAGTCTCGATAAGCATGAATATTCTCGCACTTCCGTTAATTCTGTTTTTCACAACAATCGTTTCCATGGGCATTGGAACTCTGGTAAGTATACTCATCGTCAGGTTCAGAGATTTACAGCATATCATTCCCTTTTCAATGCAACTCGGTCTTTTTATTTCACCGGTGATTTACCCTTCAACTGTCGTTACAAATGATTTACCTGGCTATCTTCAATATGTGTATTATCTAAATCCAGTAAGTGGTTTGATTGATGCAGTGCGCTGGTCGATTCTAGGGTTAGAAGTGAATATTATGGGAGTTGTCATTTCTTGTGCGGCTGGTCTTATCATACTGAGCATATCAATGCTCTTATTTAACCGCATAGAACGCGACTTATCTGACAAGCTATGAGTTTACTGTTGTCCGTTAAGAATCTATCTAAAGTATACAAGCTGAACAAAGCAGAGATGAATAGCTTTCGCGAGACATTCCGCAGCATTTTCAATAGACAGGAGCAAATTCGAAATGAATTCTTTGCATTAAATCTCGCTTCATTTGACTTAAGTAGTGGAGAGATTCTCGGAATCACAGGACCCAATGGTGCAGGCAAATCAACACTTCTAAAAATACTTTCAGAAGTAACTTACCCAACCTCTGGCGAAGTTGAAATATTTGGTCGAGTCGCTTCGATGTTAGAAATAGGAACAGGATTTCATCCTGAACTCACTGGACGAGAAAATGTGTTTTTTAACGCCTCGCTATTAGGAATGAACCGAGCGGAAACAGAGCAGAAATTTGATCAGATATTAGCGTTTTCTGAAATCGGGGAATTCATTGACACCCCTATAAAACGCTATTCCTCTGGAATGTATGTGCGCCTTGCGTTTTCAGTTGCAATACATACCCATGTAGACTTATTCCTTATTGATGAGGTACTTGCTGTGGGCGACATCAATTTCCAAGAAAAGTGTAAGGACAAAATGAAAGAATTATCGGCTGCTGGTGCCGGAATTATCCTCGTAAGTCATAATCAGAGAATGCTCGAAGAATTCACATCGAGGTTACTCCTCATTGATGGAGGTGAAATTATATTTGATGGCAATACGAATGAAGGGTTAAAACTATATGGTCGCAATCTGGATTAAGAAGTATATCGCTAGGAACGTCAACTTTTTCAGAACTCATGAAGGTTTGACTTCAATGGTAACGACCCATCCCTAATCTCAAGGGCTTATTTTATTAAAAATCCGGATACAACAAATACTGTCTCCGCATACCCATATATGTTGCCAAATCGCTTCTCCATGTTGCCCGGATTTCATCGGCAGACATACCTGCTTCAATTTGCTTTTGCAGCTCACCTGTGCCAGCCAGTTTATTGATAAATCCATTACTCAAAAAGAAAGACTCCTTATCGGGAAACTCTCGGTATTCATTAACCATATAGTCTAAAATCAACCTTCTTTTTTCTTGAACATTCTTACCACCAAACTCTGTTAAATCCCAGCCAATGCATGGCAGGCCTTCGTGCTTTGGATGCTTTGATCCGCCATTTGGTTTAGGCACAAAAACGTGAGATCCGGCAGTCATGTTCGGATGACCGAAAACTTCAAACGGGTGATCAGTTCCACGACCGACAGAAATGCTTGTACCCTCAAAAAAGCAAAGGGACGGATATAAAAGAATGGCATTTTGATTTGGCAAATTTGGTGAAGGCTTGACAGGCAGAACATACACATCCTTATGATGATAGCCTTCGCACGGAACAACAGTCAACTCGCATTTCACTCCATTTTCTAACCAGGCTTCACCATTGATCATTTGCGCTAATTCACCAACCGTTAAGCCATGGACCACAGGAATGGGTAACATACCTACAAATGACTTATAATCAGGATCCAGCATTGGTCCATCTACGTAAAATCCATTCGGATTTGGTCGATCAAAAACCATAACAGCAACTTTGTTTTCGGCACAAGCCTCCATTACGTAAGTCATGGTAGATATGTAAGTGTAAAAACGAGCACCCACGTCTTGAATGTCGAAAATGACAATATCAATTCCCTCTAGATCTTTTGCGCTTGGCTTCTTATGCGATCCGTATAAGCTTGTTATAGGAAGTCCCGTTTTTGAGTCAACTCCACTATCCACTTTTTCACCCGCATCGGCTTTTCCTCGGAAACCATGCTCCGGAGCAAACACCCGCTTAATATTTACGCCTTGATCCAATAAAAAGTCAACCAAGTGAACCGAATCTACCATGGACGTGTGGTTGCCAACCACGGCCACATTTTTACCCTTCAGTTTACCTAAATATGCCTGGGTTTGTTTAGCTCCGACAGAAATATCTTTATCGGTTTTAAAAAGAGATTGTGCGCTCGCCATAAGATGAACAGCGGTTATACAAATGATTAAAGCCAGTCTTATCATACTTGAATTTACAAATTCAAAAATCCGCATCTTCACAGCGGCTAATTGGCCACATTGATCAAGTTTTAAACACCGCCTTTTGTCTTACGAATTCCACTTAGCGAAAAGAATGATTGCCGGTCGCAATCAAGTTTCTAGCAGACGAAGCAGCTCTTCTATAGTAAAAATTGCTGTTGGCGGTATCGCCATTGGCATGGCGGTAATGATACTTTCAATAGCCATTGTAACAGGTTTTCAAACTGAAATTCAGAAAAAAGTAATCGGATTTGGGTCTCACCTTCAAATCTCACTTTACAACCCTGCCAATAGCATGGGTGCTAAGCCAATTGATAGAAATCAATACTTTCTCACTGATATTGCCAATGAGCCTAGTGTAAAGAACATTAATACTTATGCTTTTAAGAGTGGTATTCTCACCGCCAATGGAGAAATAAAAGGAGTAATGGCTAAGGGTATTAGCAATGATTTTGATTGGT
>CALKOP010000111.1 GCA_938091155.1 uncultured Flavobacteriales bacterium
GCTCTAAAGCACAATGCATCATGGGTTGCGCTTTCTTTTGTTCGAAAAGCTGAAGATATTGCAGAGCTACGAAGCCATATCGAAGCAGCTGGTCAGAACACAATGATCATTGCTAAAATTGAAAAGCCCGAGGCTGTCGAGAATATTGATGAGATTATTGCAATTGCAGATGGAATCATGGTTGCAAGAGGCGATCTTGGTGTTGAAATTCCGCTGCAGAACGTACCTCTAGTGCAAAAGGAAATAGTTAGAAAATGTCAAAAAGCTGGAAAACCTGTCATCATTGCAACGCAAATGATGGAGAGCATGATCGACAGCATGTCGCCAAATCGTGCGGAAGTTAATGATGTAGCAAATGCTGTAATGGATGGTGCGGATGCCGTCATGCTCAGTGGGGAAACGAGCGTGGGGAAATATCCTGTAGAAGTTATCGAAACAATGGCCAAGATTGTTAATCGAGTGGAAGATTATGATGGCATATACTATCGTGAAATCGAGCACGAATCCAGCGAAGACCGCCTTATAACGGATGCAATTTGCCATAGTGCAGTTCGCCTTAGTAGTAAAATTAAGGCTCGCGGAATCGTAACCATGACCTTTTCAGGTTACACTGCGTTTCGAATTTCTTCGTATAGACCAAATTCGTGGATTTTCGTATTCACGTCAAACTTCAGAATACTCAATATGTTGAGTCTTGTTTGGGGGGTGAAAGGGTTTTACTACGATAAATTTGTGAGCACTGATCACACGATTGCTGACATCAAATACGAATTGAAAACGGCTGGATACCTCAATGATGACGATCTATTAATAAATATAGCCAGTATGCCCATATCAAGCAAAGGCATGTCAAACATGCTCAAAGTGAGTAAAATGAATGAGTAAGGTCTCAACATACCTTACCTATGGTAAATGGCTATTGGCTATTATAGTGACCTTGTTTTGTTGGGTTTTCTTCTCATCAAATGAGTCCAAAGTATCTGAGAAGTCAGCGTATATCACTACGGGAGATGGTGCGTTTCTCAATCCGGTTATATGGACAGATCAGGAATCGTCAACAATTCCAAAGACAAATTGCGCCATTTCTTCTGAAAAGGAGCTCACTGTAAACCATGCTATCATATCAGATTGTCGAGTATCACAATTGTACGGGGAAGGTCGACTGATAATTTCTAAAAACGGATCTTTAACAGTAAACGGAGATCTTGAGCTTTTTGGAAACAGTCTACTTGAAATTGGTGATGGAAGTTTGCTGTTGGTACATGGTGATTTGACTGTTTCTGGCAACGCACAAGTTCGATCAACTGGGCGACTTCAAGTAATTGGTAACGTAGTAATAAAAGGTGAAGGCGAAGTTTGTGGAAAAGGTGATGCTCAAATTGGTGGCAAGGCCATTGGATTTGGGATGTGTTTGGATTTAAAAACCCGGTTTAGCAGCTCCATCAACTTAAAAAGCAGACATCTAGAAAACAATAAATATGTTCTTGAATGGAGCGCCAATGAGTTAAAAACTAAAGGCAACAATGTATTAAGCACATCCACTAATAGTATGACCTTTCATGAATTAAAACGCTTGAGTCCGACTGATGAAATTCCAAATAGCTCCATATATAAAATCTGAGTAGTAGAAGTGAGCCTTCCTCACATACTTGTTATTAGCAATTACAGTGGATCACTCAATCCAATCCGACCTGAGGCTGAAATATTCATTGGTTTAATTCATAAAGGATTCAAAGTGACTGTTATGACCGAAAAGACCGGTCATTATTTCCAAGAATTTGAAAAATTAGGTGCTACCATTATCGATCACCAGCCTCAAAGAAAAATTGATGGCAAAGCCATACGTTTAATTAAAACTTACTGCGAAAACGAGGGCGTTGATATTGTGCACGCATTTAACAGCAAGGCAATTTCTAATGCATGTATCGCACTTTTTAATTCATCCATTAAAATTGTTGGTTATCGAGGTTATACAGGAAATATTCACTGGTATGACCCAACATTATATCTTACATTTTTAAATCCAAGGTTAAATTATATGATTTGTCTTGCGGATAGTGTAAGGTCCATGTTTCTTCAGAATGGAATGTCTTCCAAAAAAGCAATTACGATCCACAAAGGACATAAGGCGGATTGGTACTCAGGTATTGAGAAATCAAAACTGATGGAATTCAACATTCCAGATGGAGCTTTGGTTTGCGCATTTGTTGCCAACTTCAGAACAAAAATGAAGGGTTTAGCTGACCTGATTAATTCAACTCAATATATTTCCGAAG
Source organism: uncultured Flavobacteriales bacterium (assembly GCA_938091155.1). Taxonomy (GTDB): domain Bacteria; phylum Bacteroidota; class Bacteroidia; order Flavobacteriales_G; family Salibacteraceae; genus SHAN690. Next base: position 2,277 of record CALKOP010000111.1, read on the forward strand.
ATCTGAATATTCGGTTCTTACTTATAGGTGAGGGCATGGATACGCAAGAAATGAAATCGCTTATCGCGAACACTTCAGTTCCTGAGCGTTTTATTTTCACAGGGTTCCGAAAAGACTCTACAAGTCTGGTAAAAAGCAGTGATATAGCCATCTCTGCCTCGCTTTTTGGAGAGGCAACGCAAAAGGCAATGATAGAGGCAATGTATTTGGGAAAACCTGTGATCATTACTGATATTCCTGGAAATAAAGGCATGGTGCAAGATGGGTTGGGTGGGTATGTTATTCCACCATCTTCCCCAAAACTGATAGCGGCTGCCATCAACAAATTTTTCCAAAATCGCGATTCAATTGAAATGATGGGGAAGAATGCTAAAATACACATCTCCGCTATTCTAAGTAATGAAAAAACAGTAATGGAGTATAAAAATTTCTACCTGTCCATAATTTAGATAGCTGAATCAATAAAGTGATTCAGCTACTTCGCTTATTATTGCTTCAAATCTTCACCTCATGAATGAAGAGCACCTAGAAGCATCTGTCATTGATTCTGGCGCTCCAGATAGCCCGAGAAGAAGAATATTTCTCATGTGATATGTTTTGATACTCCTGGCTGATGGAGGCAGAGCTTACAAGATAAATCCATAAAACGGACAGAGTATTGGTTGTAACTTGTTTATTGCCTTACCAATTGAATTAAAGCCTGTTTGTCTTCTGACTCAATCATCAATAAATAAACTCCAGCCGGTTCTTTTATTTTTAATTGCAGCAAATCACTTTCGATAAATGACTTAGATTGGATTAATTTTCCATTTAAATCCGTAATTGTAATCAGCACAGATTCATAAATGTTTCCCAAATTAATGGAGAAGACACCATCGGTAGGATTAGGGTATAGTATAATTCTGTCTTCAAAATCATTTTCAAAGATGTTTGCAATTAAAATCGAATAACAAGAGGATGTATCAACACAGTCATCCTGCGTGATTTTAACCGCATAATTGCCGCTGCTATTTGCTGTAAAAAGCTGTTTGGTTGCTCCTGAAAGCGGACTATATATATTCTCGCAATCAAGCCATTGGTAGTTAGCCCCAGAGATGACGCTTGACAAGCTAGCCCCGACTTGCGAGACCCCAATATTTACATTTAAAACAGTCAAATTTGTTAAGACGATGCTGTCCCATCCCAATTGAGTCGAATGTATAATGCTGAATTGGTTTAAATCCGAGGTAATATTGATTTGTACTGAGCTGTCCGGAAACATATAGCTTTCTCCATTACAAATGGTATCGTTCAAGATGATTACCCTGCTTAGATTATCTAAGAATCCAAGCAATTTAATAGCAACCGTAGCCCCATCATAAGCATCATCTGAGAAAAAATATGGATCAGAGCTGATGACCTCTTCATTCGATGCTGCGATTATTTTAAATAGCGGAAAACTGCTTAAATAAGGACTGGTTTTTAATAATAATCCTGAATTATCTCCAGAAATATTATAGGTAATAGAAGGCCCTGTTTGCTGAAAAAGGTAGCGCACAGAGTCTACATCATTCACATTAGGAATATAAGCTGTGTCCAAGCACTGAGAAACGAGGTCCCGCGTCAAAATGGTGTTTTTTACAGAGTCAACATTTGCCCCAAGCACATAGAAATATCTAAAACTCATTGACTTACCAAATCCAAGCTGATTAGCCGAGGGAAACCTTATCATTTCAAAGACATGGTAGTCTCTCTCATTCCAAGTGGCATTCAAATTGCCAGCATCACCATATCTAAAAACACTGTTATTTGTGTTTGTCGTAATTGGATGGGCCATCCCTAAAGCAGGGCTATTACCCAATGTATCGTTGGACCACGCTACCCAACCACCGGTAATAGCTGTTGGAACAACCGGGGTCTGCCCATAGAGACCAGAAGAGATTGTATAATTATTGGTCGGAGTTGAAATGAAGAAATGATCGAGGCTCGAATTCCTTACCCCCCCCCAAGGCATATTTAGGAAATTAATATTGTCTTCCCCAAAATTATAGATCATATTGTCTACTTGAATAACACCATTTCCTCTGTTAGTATAGGTGGTGTAATAAAGTAAACTCGAGCTATGACCAATATTCTGGAGATCATCGGTATGTGCCTGTTGCCCCCAATTTACAATAGAATACGACATCCTATCGCTGTTGTAATAATCGGCAACTATTGGAGAATAAAATGGCTGTGTTTGAATCGGTGTTTTTAAATAGACTCCTGATTGATGAATGAAGTAACTAGAATCAGGAGGATTATTTAAACTGCCATCGACGCAAACCATCTGCCAAACTTCATCTACCCAGGGAGCATAAGAGGTTCCTCCACCATAACTAGGTTGGGTTGAGCCTAATGACCTCCATTGAGGGGGTACAGATTCTCCAAAAGTGCTTCGTAAGGAATATAATTGTCCCCCTTTACCGATTCTCATTTGATACGATTGTGCAGAGTCTAAAGGGTTATGGTACGTCACCTCTGCATTAAAAACAACACTTTCAGAAAAACTATCAATCGCCCAATAAGTAGGAGAAGAGTTGTAGAGCTGATTAAAATTAAACCCATTGGAATCCGACAAACTAGGACCATTGTTAAAATACGCGGCCGTTAGAAGGCTATCTATGTTTTGAGAATTACCTTGAATCGATAAGAGCGATA
>CALKOP010000112.1 GCA_938091155.1 uncultured Flavobacteriales bacterium
TATTAATACCGAGCATATCGTGTAACACTAAAACCTGTCCATCGACTTCATTCCCAGCGCCAATGCCAATTACAGGAATAGATACAGCACGTGCTACTTCACCAGCAAGTTTTGCAGGAATCTTTTCTAAAACAATGCCAAACACGCCAGTTTTTTCTAATATCAAAGCATCTTCAATAAGTCTTTGAGACTCTTCTTCCTCGCGGGCTCTAACTGCATAGGTGCCAAACTTATAGATGGATTGTGGCGTAAGCCCAAGGTGACCCATTACAGGAATTCCTGCCGTTAATATTCTATCTATTGATTCCTTGACCTCACGACCACCCTCAAGTTTTACGGCATGTGCACCAGCCTCCTTCATTATACGAATGGATGATGTTAATGCTTCCTTCGAGTTTCCTTGATAACTACCAAAAGGCAAATCTACCACTACCAAAGCATGTGTTACAGCTCTTATAACAGAAGAAGCATGATATATCATTTGATCAAGAGTAATGGGTAGGGTCGTTTCGTGACCGGCCATCACGTTTGAAGCCGAGTCTCCGACAAGAATGACGTCTATTCCTGCAAAGTCAACAAGTTGAGCAAGACTATAGTCATAGGCTGTAATCATGCTGATTTTTTCCCCATGTTCCTTCATTTGGTGAAGAACATTGGTAGTGATTTTCCTCACATTTGAGCCAATTGGGCTAAGATTCGAATTAGTATCGTCCATGATTTTTCTGCCGCTTACGGTTAGATTCCTACCTAATATCAATTATGGCGTGTGTACTTAGGATATGAATGTATTTTTGCTGACTGAATCGCAAACGTAAAAGTTTTTTATGTCAATTAATCGATCTGCTCTATTCTCGGCTTTTGTTTTTGCGTTAATGACCTTTCAAGGTTGCGAAACTGATATCGATGTTATTGCACCCAAAAGAGATGTAACCATTATTTATGGCTTACTAGAAGCCGACAAAACAAAACACTATATTAAAATTAATCGGGCATTTGTTGGCGAAGATTCTGCTACTGTTCTTGCTGCAAAAGAAGGAGTGAATGAATATGCTTCGGATGAAATGTCGGCGAAAGTCTTAGAGTTAAGCGAAACTGGAGAAGTGACCAATGCATGGGATTTGACAGGGACATATAGCACTGGTAAGGAAGATGGTGCATTTTTCAGTGACAGCAATAAAATCTACTTTTTTGAGGCTCAATTAAATGCAAATCGACTTTATAAGCTACAATGCATGGTAAATGTTGATGGCGAGGATGAAAAGAAAGTGACAGCAACAACCGATATTATTGGACAAGCAGCTTCTTCTGGGGGAATTGAGCAGGTTCGTTTAATTGCTCCAGGCCTATCAGGAAACCCGGGCAGCACGAATAACCAAACTGATCGAAGTAGTGATGAAGTAAAACTGGTAAATGGTATTGAATACAATTCGGGTTTTAAGGTTTCATGGTCAAATGTGTCAGGAGGTGTTTTGTATACCGCATTCTTAAGACTTTACTACAGAGATTTTAATATTTCCTCAGGGTTACAAACTGCATATGATTCTGTTACTCTATCAATAGGAACAAGACAGTTTGATACTGATGAACAAATAAGTTTCCCGAGTATTGGAACTGAAGATTATTTCGCAACTATCGGTAAGAGAGTGTCAGATTTAGAACCGGCAGAAATATCGGGCATTAAGCGGATAGTTTCTGATACGGTTCAATTTTTTATTGAAGTGGCAAATGAGGAACTAGCTACATATATTGAGGTTAATCAACCAATTTCAGGCGTGGTTCAGGATAGATCTGAATATACAAATGTTTTAAATGGTATTGGAATCTTTGGCAGTAGGGTCGTTGCTAATACAAAGCGTTCGAGTATAAGAGAAGATGGAAGGATCTTAGATAAAGAAACACTAGAAGAGTTACTCTATTCTAACTTACCTCAAACAGGCGATTACACTAAAAGGAAGTCTTTTACTCGTCCTGGACGTTGCGTTGTTGATCCAGCCACGGGACCAAAATGTCAATAAGGATTGTGACACGATGTCACCCTTTTTATGCTGTGTAGAGACATTTTTTTCAGTTTTTACTGACATTCCTTCTTAATTCTTTGACAGATTTCTACTGGCACATCTATTGTCTTATGTTCCTTGAATTAGAAATCTGAAAACTAAAGAACATGGGAAAGATTATAGGAATAGACCTCGGAACGACCAATAGCTGCGTTGCAGTTATGGAGGGTAACGAACCAGTTGTTATTCCAAACAGCGAGGGTAAAAGAACTACCCCATCTGTAGTCGGATTTACTTCTGGCGGAGAAAGAAAAATTGGCGATCCTGCAAAACGACAGGCAATCACTAATCCAACAAAGACTGTATATAGTATTAAGCGCTTCATGGGCATGAGCTATGAAGAAGCGAGCAAAGAGGCAGTTAGAGTACCTTACGAAATAGTAAAAGGTGACAATAACACACCTAGAGTTAAAATAGATGATCGCAACTACACACCTCAAGAGGTGAGTGCGATGATTCTTCAAAAAATGAAGAAAACAGCAGAGGATTATCTTGGACAAGAGGTGACTGAAGCTGTAATAACAGTGCCAGCTTATTTCAATGACTCACAACGTCAGGCAACTAAAGAAGCAGGAGAAATTGCTGGTTTAAAGGTTCGTAGAATTATAAATGAACCAACAGCTGCATCATTAGCATACGGACTCGATAAGAAGTCGCAGGATATGAAGATCGTAGTATTTGACTGCGGTGGAGGAACGCATGATGTTTCAATTTTGGAGCTTGGAGATGGTGTTTTTGAAGTGAAATCGACCGATGGTGATACCCATTTAGGTGGTGATGACTTTGATCAAGTAATAATCGACTGGTTGGTAGGTGAGTTTAAAAGTGATGAGGGTCAGGACTTAAGCAAGGATCCAATGGCCTTACAGCGTTTGAAAGAGGCATCAGAAAAAGCAAAAATTGAGCTTTCAAGTTCATCTAGCACTGAAATCAACCTGCCATACATTATGCCGATTGATGGCGTGCCAAAGCACTTAGTTAGAACATTGAGCAAATCAAAGTTTGAGCAATTAGCTGATTCATTGGTGCAGCGCACAATCGCGCCATGTAAGACTGCATTGAAAAATGCAGGAATGACAGCCAGTGATATTGATGAAATTATCTTAGTGGGTGGTTCTACCAGAATTCCAGCTGTACAAGATGCAGTGAAAAAATTCTTTGGAAAAGAGCCAAGTAAAGGTGTGAATCCAGATGAAGTAGTTGCTGTGGGTGCAGCTATACAAGGTGGTGTCTTAAGTGGTGACGTGAAGGATGTATTACTTCTAGATGTTACTCCACTATCTTTAGGAATTGAAACATATGGTGGAGTATTTACTAAGCTTATTGAATCAAACACAACCATTCCTTCAAAAAAGGCGGAAACATTTTCAACAGCGAGCGATAACCAGCCGTCTGTAGAGATACACGTATTGCAGGGTGAGCGTTCTATGGCTAAGGATAATAGAACTATTGGTAGATTCCACCTTGATGGTATTCCACCATCTCCGCGCGGTGTGCCACAGGTTGAAGTAACATTCGATGTTGATGCCAATGGTATAATGAATGTATCGGCTAAGGATAGGGCAACCAATAAAGAACAAAGTATCCGTATTGAGGCTTCTTCTGGGCTTAGCCAAGAAGAAATCGAGAAAATGAAGCAGGAAGCTGAAGCTAATGCTGAATCGGATAAGAAAGTGAAGGAAGAAATCGAAAAGCTAAATGCTGCGGACAATCTGATTTTTCAAACTGAAAAGCAGTTAAAGGAATTTGGAGATAAGTTGCCAGAAGATAAAAAGCAACCAATCGAAGAAGCCTTAGCAGAATTGAAAACGGCTCATGAAGCAAAGGATTTTGCAGCTATAGACACTTCCATGGAGAAATTGAATACTGTTTTCCAAGCAGCATCTCAGGAAATGTACGCAGCTTCTCAAGAAGCGGGAGGAGCTGAAAGCAATGGAGCCGAAACTAGCGAAGGCGAACAGACAGATGATTCAGAGGTTACGGACGTAGACTTTGAAGAGGTAGAGGAAGAGAAGTAGGAAGAAGATTTCGGTTTAATTAAAAAGGGAGGTTAACAATGACCTCCCTTTTTTTTGTCCATTATATCTTTGAATAGGTCATCTTGACCATTTACTTTGCACCTGCTCATGGCAAAGAAGTACGCATATTCCGTAATATTCATAATAGCACTAATGACGCTTGGTGCATTGTATCAAATATCGCTACTCACGTTTGATTACGAATTCGAGCATTTTTTTCCTTCTAATGATCCAGAGCTAGAGTTTTATCAAGAGTTCACAGACAAGTTTGACACAGACATCGACTTTGTAATTATCGGGTTGAAGAATGAGGAAGGGATTTTTCAAAAAGACTTTTTGAGCGCATCATCCGAAATGGTTAAGGAAATTAGAGTAATTCCGCATGTTCAACGAATTATCTCCCCATTTTCCGCGTCAGACTATGCTTTGGGGCCATTCGGACCAATTGCAATTCCATATTTACATTTAGATGAACCCGAACGATACTCTCAGGATTCCGCTCGGATTTATAAAAATCAAAAGCAAGTAGGTAGCTTGTTTTCCCCTGACGCCAAAAGTCTGAGTATACTAGTCATACTTTCAGACACACTCAATAAACTGGAAACGGATACTGTCTATTACAATCTTACTGATGTGATGGCCAAATACGAATTTGATGAGATACATGCAGCTGGAAAGGCTATCGGACAGGCTTTTTATATTGAGCAGATAAAGAATGAGTTTGCTCTATTTATGGCGATCGCCATTTTATTGATAATTACGGTTTTACTTCTAATATATCGTTCGTTTTGGGGCACAGCGGTGCCATTAGTAGTGGTTCTGCTTTCGGTTATTTGGCTTCTTGGTTTAATGAGTCTCGTAGGTAAGTCTATTGATATTATGACGACACTATTACCATTAGTGCTGTTTGTAGTTGGAGTAAGTGATGTTATTCACCTGTTAAGTCGCTTCTTTGAAGAGATTAGAGCGGGTCTATCAAAACAAGACGCAATAAAAACAGCATATAAAAGAGTAGGGGCAGCTACGTTTTTAACATCGCTAACAACTGCTCTTGGATTCTTGACCTTACTTACATCAGGAGTAAAGCCTGTTCGGGAATTAGGCCTATATGCCGCAATAGGTGTTTTTATCGCTTTTTTCCTCGCCTTCTCACTATTGCCTGCCATTCTATCCATTAGTGCCGTACCCAAGCTTGCGCACAAAGAACCATCTACTGTAATGTGGAATCGATTGGTTTCGAAGCTGTTTCGCTTTTCGATCTCTAATAGAAAAACCATTGTTGTAGCCAGTTTGGTGTTAATCGCCGTTTCATTGGTAGGAATATCAAATATTCGAATTGATAATTACCTTTTAGAGGATGTAGCTGAAGATGATCCAATTCGCAAGAGCTTTATGTATTTTGAAGAAAACTTCGCAGGAGTAAGACCATTCGAGCTTCAGATGACGATTGTCGATTCATCAATAAACGCATTAAATCCAGAAGCGATTGAGGATATGCTGAAAGTCGAATCTTATTTGAAAAATGAATATGGAGTCGGCTTTTTAAGCTCTCCATTGAATATTTTACGTTCAGCGAATCAGGCATTGAACGGTGGTTTAGACTCAGCATATTTAATTCCAGAATCGGACTTGGATTTGAAAAAAGCTACGGTACTTGTTTCAAGGCTTTCAAAACGACCCGAGTTTGCTGCTTTGATGAGCTCAGATAAAAAGTACGTTCGATTTACTGGAAAGATACAGGATCGGGGCGGTAGAGTCACGAGAGCTAAAGATGATGAGTTACGTGATTACTTTGATCAAGAAAAAGCCTTGGATTATTCGGTTGTTGATCTCACGGGAATGTCATTATTGATTGATAAGAATAATGAAACCTTATCTTCTAATATGATGTCAGGGCTTCTATTCGCCTTAATGGTTGTAGCCATAATAATGGGATTCATGTTTGGGTCTGTTCGCATCGCAATAATTTCTCTTGTGCCAAACATTATCCCCTTGTTAATGGTTGGAGGCTTTATGGGATTGACAGGAATCGATTTAAAAATTTCCACTTCCGTAATTTTTGGAATTGCTGTGGATGATTCAATTCATTACCTAATTAAGTATAGGCAAGAATTGAAAAAAGGTAGATCTAACATCTATGCATTGAAAAGGACATCAATATCTACAGGAAAAGCCATCATATTAACAACAATAGTTCTATGCATGGGCTTTGTATCCCTTTCCGCATCAGATTTTACCAGTACTTTTTA
>CALKOP010000113.1 GCA_938091155.1 uncultured Flavobacteriales bacterium
GTAGAAGGAATTAGATTACTGACCATTGATGGGAAAACTATCATGGAACAATTAAATGGAATAGGTGTTGTAAAGCAATGGTCTTGGGATATTCAATCCATTCCAACAGGTGTATACTTTCTATGTGTCGATTCAGACCACGGATCAAGATACAAGCAGTTTATTATATCAAAGTAAAGATTAGATGAAGATAAGATTGATGATCGCCCTTTTGGGATGTGTGACGATGAGTGCCTATGCACAAGATTATGGATGTGCTGCAGATGAACACTTAGAGCAGTATTTGAACGGAAGTCCAGAAATGCAAGCGGCTTTTCTGGAACAAAGACAAGAATTCAGCCAGTATGTTGCCACTAAGGCCGCCTCAAGAGGCGAGGCAGACTTTATTATTCCTGTAGTAGTTCATGTACTTTATAGCACATGTGAGGGCAATATTTCTATGTCACAAATAGAGGATGGAATTAGAATTTTGGATGAAGATTTTGGTCGTACAAATCCAGATACCAACCTCACTCGAGCTCCATATGATGAATTTGCAGCTGATGCAGGAATCGAGTTTAGACTCGCCAAGATTGACCCAAGTGGAGATCCAACTACCGGAGTAGTGCGTGTCGAAACATCGCAGGCAGTTAATGCTCAGAATAATGTTAAGTCCATTAGCAATTGGCCCAGTGACGAATACATGAACATTTGGGTCGTAGAATCCATTTATAACTTTACGGGAGGTTCTGGAATGATATTGGGCTATGCTCAATTCCCAGGTTCAGGCTCTTGGAACACATACGGGCTTGTGGTTCGAAATGATGCCTTTGGTACTATCGGAACATCTACGGCAGATGGTCGCACAGTTACACATGAAATTGGTCATTGCTTGAACCTTTACCACACATTCCAAGACGGTTGTGGTGGAAACTGTGGCTTTTCTGGTGATGATGTATGTGATACTCCACCCGCAGCGGCCGCAACCTATAACTGCAGTTCTAGCACCAATACATGCAGCAATGATGCAACAGGAGCTTCACCATATCCTAATGGAACTCCTGATCAAATCGAAAACTACATGAGTTACAATAACTGCCAAAACATGTTTAGTTTGGGTCAAAAGGATCGTATGCTTTCGGCTTTGGAGTATTACGGTGTTTTAGAAGATTTAGTAAGTGAACAAAACTTAATCAACAGTGGGGTTATTGGTTTGGTCCATGCTGACTTTACCACTGATGTTGACTTAATTTGTCAATTCGAGCCAGTGACTTTTTCAGACGCTTCCACACAGAAAGGTGCGGCTTCAAATTGGGAATTTGGAGGCGAGGCAATTCCACCAACTTCTACAGATGGAAACCCTGAGGTGATATTTCCTTATTCAGGTTTATATGATGTAACCTACACGGCTGTTGACAGTGGCACAACTGATGCCACTACCAAAAAGGTATTTGTAATTGCTACTGAAGGTCAGTTCGCTCCATATACAGATGATTTGGAGGCAGCTGTTAGTCTGCCTTCTAGCGAATGGTTAGATCAAAACATTGATGAGGACGAATATGCTTGGAAAATCACTTCGGATGCGGCTTATTCAGGTGAGAAATCATTGAAACTGGATAACTTCGGTAAGTGTGGTAATCGCACGGATGACCTCATTAGTCAGAGTTTTGATCTATCTACTTTTAGCAGTGTGAACATTTCTTTCAAAGAAGCATTTGCTCGTTCTTCTGGCCCCACAAGTGTGTTTTTACGAATCTATGGAAGTAGTGATTGTGGCGAAACTTGGGGTTTAGTTTGGTCAAGATCTACCACGCAATTACAATCGGTTACTTCACAACAAAACACTCCTTTCATTCCAGCAGATGAAACCGAGTGGAATGAATTCAGCGTTACTATCAACAAACAATCTTACATGCAAGAGGGGGTCATTTTTAAATTCAGCTTCACAGGTGTGGGAGGTAACAACCTATACATTGATGATTTCAATGTGAATGGAACCTTTAGCGGTGAGCTTTTGCTCAGATCACCAGAAAATGGAAAGCAGGGCTTAGCGAATGATGTGCTCGTTGATTGGAAATCTGCAGGCTTCGTAGATAGCTATGAATATGAGATTGATCAATCTTCTTCGTTTGATGGTCAAAACAAAATATCCGGAACCAAAGCTTTCGAGACAGTTGAACCAAATGGAAACGATACCGAATTTCTAGCCGAAGACCTTGATTTAGGTGCAACTTATTACTGGAGAGTTCGATACGATCAAAGTGGATCTACAAGTGATTGGAGTGCAGTATGGAACTTCACCGTAAGTGAATCTGGCGTTGGAATTAAAAAGGTTGTTGAGTCGCAAATCAATGTGTTTCCTAATCCTTCGAACGGCACAGTCACCATTAACGCAAATGACAAGATTGATAGAATCTCCATTCTTGATCATACGGGTAGAGTGGTCTATTATCAAGATGCAATTCGGTCGACCAACATGACCACAGAGACCAATCTTGCAGCTGGAATGTACATTATGCAAGTTGCTGTTAACGGAAGTATAGCAAACAAATCATTGATTATTCGGTAAGCGTTTTTTCCGAATACTAACGAGGTAAACTCCACCGAATACGAGCGCTGCAGCCAATAATTGTATCCAGTGGAGTTTTTCTTTTCCCAGACCTATGCTGAGTGCTCCTGCCAATACTGGTTGCAAATAAATGTAGGCACTTACAACAGATGGACTTAACGTCTTCATAGCAAAAGCGTTTAGAAAATAAACCAAGAATGTGACACAAATGATGACATAGGCAAAGCCCATAAAAATTTCAGTTGGCATCGCTGCCCAATCCACCTCCAAAGCTTGGTCATAACCAAATGGAAAAACCATAACACAGCCAAACAGGAAAACCCATTTTATCACGGTCATAGCCTCATATTTTGCCATCAAAGGTTTAACACTGATTAAATACAGCCCGTAACTAACTGCGTTTACAAAAATCATCAGATCGCCCCAGCTATTTCCTTCTGTCCAATCCATATCATATGTGCCGAGAAGCATTGGAAGAACAATAAGTAAAAGCGCTCCTATAATACCCAATGCCACTCCAATCGCCTTGGTGGGCGTTATTGTTTCTTTCAGTATTAAGGCAGATGCCAACAAGACCAGTACAGGATTACTGGTCATAATTACAGACGCATTGATTGGAGTAGTCAAATTCAATCCATTGAAAAAGAACAACTGATTCATAGCAACACCAAACAAAGCGCATTGAATGAACCGTGGATAATCTTCTCGCTGAATTTTTTCCTTCGATATGAAGCGATGTACAATCCAAAAAAGGATGGTGGCAATGAAAACGCGGTAAAAAATAAACCCGCTGGGCCCAATATAAGTGGGCATGATATCCTTAGCCACAATATAGTTGATGGCATAAAACGCTCCTACGATGAATAGCACCACGTGTGCTTGAAGTACTTTATTCACTCAGTTTCGCTTTGATGGCTTCTATGATCTTTTTTGCATTCCCAGCAAACACTTCATCATCAATGAAATAAAGTGGCCGTTTCATAAAGGTGTATTCTTTCAGAATCAGTTCCTTAAAATCAGAGTCGGTCAATTCCTTTTCATTCCAACCTTGTTGTCGATACTTGATGGCACGTTTGTTAAATAAATCCTCATACGAACCCACTTTTTCTTTTGCTGTATCTAAATCCGAACCTGAAATGATTTGCTCTTTTACATCAATAACCTCAAATCCATCGGTACCCGTTTCTGACATTATTCGTTGACATGTATTGCACGAGCTTAGGTGGTAAATTTTTTTCACGTAATTGGTTCTTGTATTTCGCTGACAAAAGTAGATTTTCACAGCTTCGATGGCTAAACGATCAAATCCAATAAGACAACTATTAGATCCTAAAAAGGTTTTCATACCCATTGGTATTGGATTAGCTATTGTTGCTTGGTTCCTTTATCGAGATTTTCAAAATCAAAAAGAAGCACTTGAAGTATTTAGCTGGGGATGGCACACAACAGGCTGGCTAGGCGTAGCGCTGATCATGGTTGCCCTTCGTGATGTTGGGTATATGATTCGAATCCGCATTCTAACAGATAAGAAACTCAATTGGCGGCAGGCCTTTGAGGTGATAATGTTGTGGGAATTTGCCTCGAGTATTACTCCCTCGGTTGTCGGTGGCTCGAGCGTGGCGATTTTCATTGTGAATAGGGAAAAAATTCCATTAGGTCGCAGTACCGCGGTGGTTATGATAACCGCCTTCTTAGATGAGCTTTTCTATGTTCTTATGGTTCCCTTGCTGTTGATATTCGTGGGATGGAGCAGACTTTTCCCGCTAGAAATGCAAACCAGTTTGCTTGGTTTTGACATAGGGGCGAGAGAAATTTTTATTGTTGGGTATGTTTTTATTCTCATTCTAATCTCTGCCATATACATGGCCATATTCCGATTTCCGGAAGGAGCGCGCAATTTGCTGGTTCGCGTCTTTTCTACTCGGCTATTATTACGTTGGAAAAAAGGTGCAATTGAAACAGGAGATGAGCTTGTAATAACAAGCAAAGAATTAAAATCAAAACCGATTCGTTTTTGGATCAATGCTTTTACTGCGACCTTTTTAAGTTGGACAGCGCGATTTTGGGTCGTCAACTTTATCATTCTTGCCTTCACAATTGTAGATATTAGTGTGGCCGATCATTTCTTGATTTATGCTCGCCAATTGGTTATGTGGGTCATATTGCTGATCTCACCAACACCCGGTGGCGCAGGAGTAGCGGAAATAGCCTTCGAAGGATTTTTGCAGCAGTTTATAGCACCCGTGGGGCTTGCACTCACAGTGGCAGTAGTTTGGCGCTTCCTTATCTACTATCCTTATTTGGTGATGGGGGCTATTATTTTACCAAGATGGATCCAAAGAACATATTTGGGACGAAAGCTAATTAGCTTCAAAAAGCCTAAATAGCAGATTTGTCAGACTAGGAATAAGTCCTGTTTTTCAATCATGAAAAACCTAACCATGCACCTTGGCGTATTCGCCTCACTTACTATTCTACTTTTCATCACATCCTTTGGCGACAGCTGCGAAGACACCTGTGAAAACGGAACTTGTGAAAGTCGAACTGCTATGCAAAGCGACTGCGTTTACGATGATGGTTACTACGATGAAAATTGCTCTGCCGCTGCCAATGAAAATATGGACACTAGTTATTCTGCTACCATTTGTGGCGAGGCTGTAAACATTAGGCTTGAGCCCGATACCATTCCATTGAAATTCAGCATTATGGGATTAGGGTCTTTCCCGATAGAAGTAACGATAACAGGAAGCACCAACACAACTGCCGATGATATATATACCCTAGCTGACATATCGATTGAAAAGCAAACATATTAATTCATGGAGTCAATCGTTTCAACAAACGGATATTTTAATCGAGATGATTTTCTAACTAATGACTATGACATATACTATGGCCAAGACAGCATAGTGAAGTCTTGTACTTTTTACTTGTCTTATTAATGCTTCTTTTCAATTAAGATTACATGCGCATAATCGCAATTCTTTCACTAATCTTCTTTTCTATTTCATCCATAGCACAAAATGAAATAGACTATAATATTAAAGTTTGTGTGGCTAGAAAATGCAGGAGTGGAGAGCTACTCAGAAAGGATATATATAGATCAACGGGCGTTATGCTATTGGATGCTGATCGGAATAAATTGGAAGCTATCGACTTCGAAATTATCGTCAAAATAAAAGGACAGGAAACGAGCTATAACAATCGTGGCTGCAACTTTACTGACGATTGCAAAAAATATATTGCTCAACTTGGAGTTGGCGACTCTTTCCAAGTTCGATCTGTTACCTACAAACTACCGGGTGGTGTGGTTGGTCAAGCGGAAGATCGCAATTATCGAATCGTTGACTGAATATTATTCTTAAGACATATTTCATGTTTATCGAGTAACCTTCGCACGACAATTTTCCGAAGCATACATTCGCTTTATGCAGAACAATCAGCACAAATTTGACACGAAGGCCCTGCACGCAGGCATAGAGCCGGACGAAGCAACTGGGGCCATTATGACTCCTATATATCAAACATCAACATACGCACAACCAAGTCCGGGTGTAAATAAAGGCTATGAATACAGTCGAACACAAAACCCAACTCGACATGCATTAGAGAAGAATTTATCAGCCCTCGAAAACGGCAAATATGGATTAGCTTTTGGCAGTGGATTGGCAGCAATTGATGCTTGCATGAGGTTATTAAAACGAGGAGAAGAGGTGATCAGCACCAATGATCTTTATGGTGGTTCTTATCGACTATTTACGAAAGTGCATGAGCAATACGGATTGAAATTCCGCTTTACTGGAATGCAAAACACCTCTGATGTTGAAGCCCTGATCAACAAAAACACTAAAATGATTTGGGTGGAGACTCCAACAAATCCAACTATGAATATCATCGATATTGAGGCGTTTGCCATAGTTGCTAAAAAGCACAAGCTCTTATTGGTGGTAGACAACACCTTTGCCTCACCTTACTTACAAAACCCGCTTGATATGGGCGCTGACATTGTGATGCACAGCGTGACCAAATACATTGGCGGACACAGTGATGTGGTCATGGGCTTCTTGGCTCTCAATGATGATGAAATCCGAGCCAAACTGGCTTTTATTCAAAACAGTGTGGGAGCAGTTTGCGGACCAATGGATGCCTTCTTAGCCATTAGAGGAATTAAAACCTTGCACTTGCGTATGCAGCGCCATTGTGAAAATGGAGCTAAAGTGGCGCATTGGTTAAAGGCACATCCTAAGGTGGACAAGGTGTATTGGCCGGGCTTCGAATCACACCCTAACCATGAGGTAGCTAAAAAGCAAATGCGTGATTTTGGCGGTATGATCAGCTTTTCTTTAAAAGGGGATAAAATGGAAAATGCTTTTGATCTTTTATCAAGACTCTCTGTGTTCACTCTAGCAGAATCTTTAGGCGGTGTGGAATCTTTAGCAGGGCACCCCGCGACTATGACTCATGCGGCTCTTCCCAAAACTGAGCGTGAAAAAAATGGAGTTACTGATTCTCTCATTCGCCTGAGTGTTGGAGTGGAACATATTAATGATTTGCTATCTGACCTAGAGCAAGCGATGTCCTGATCTAAGGATCCAAGGGAGAAGGAAGAAGTCCTTTACTAATTCGCAGCGTATCGAGAGTTGAGCTAAACCCTGCAAAAATGCCAAAGCCATTTTCCACATTATTATAGACCTGAACAGGCTGCGCAAACGGATCTCCTGAGGAGAATTGGTAGGTCGTATAGGTTGATTGGAAGAGGTAATAATCTTCACTCAATGTTCTCAATTCAGTGATTAAATAAGTGGAGACCAACTTACTTAGATCAATAGAATCATTGGGCATGGTGTCACCCAAGAGAAATGGAATTTGATAATCGTAGTTGATCCGTTGAGTGTACTCTCTTCCATTAAAGAGTTCATCTTTTAGCAATAGCTCATTATCGCCTCCACCGAAAAAATCAGTAGGAGAAGAAAAATATGCATAAATCTCTTGAACTACAGGAACATATGTAAACTGTCCATCAGTTTTATCAATCGCATAGACGAGCGCATAAAACTTAAATTCATAGGAGTCCTCTGTGGCCGAATTATCTTGAAAAGTGATGTTTATCTGACCCTCGCGATAACCCTTGGTGAAAACGGATGATGTGTCAACCGAAATTATCTCCGTTTCATTGGGAATGAATGTGATGGCTTCTACTTCCTCAAATCCAAGGGCTGTTGCTCTTAGAGTATAGATAACATCGGGTTTCGGTACCAATGGGAAAGTATATACTCTTAAATAGAAATTTTCACCATCAAACTCAGGTGTGTCAACTGATATATTAGTGCCATCGGATCCAATTAAAGTAACGGTTCCATTTTCCACCGCTTGTAACTCACCCGCTTCAAAGATCCCTTTGCTTACGTGCAAACTAACCGCAATGTTGTCATTGTCATTTATTAATGCGTTCATTGTCAACACACTATTACCTTCTGGTAAATCGATGCCCACAATGGTCTCGCAACTAGATACCATAATCAAGATTCCAATAATCCAATATGTCTTTATGTTCTTCATCAGAATTTGAAGCTATAGCTTAAGTAAGGAACAATTGGAAAAAGGCTAACCTGAACTAACGATTGCTTGGGTTGAGAAACACCATTATTATCCAATTCATAGGTAGTATCGAAGTAAAGAAAAAATGGGTTTTTCCTACTGTAAACGTTGTAAGCGCCAATACTCCAGGTTCTATCCCACCATTTTCTTTGTTTATGAAAATTGAAGCCAATATCCATTCTGTGATACGCTGCCATTCTATATCCATTTCTGCTTTCGTAGTGCTGAATCTCACCACCAAAAAAACCATTTAAAGTAGAACTAGGAGCTGAATATCGCTGAACTGGTAGGCTAACGGCATTTCCGGTTCCATAAACCCAAGTAGCAGCAAAATCGATGTTTTTACTAATCTCCTGGGTCAGCACGATACTTATGTCATGTCTTCTATCATATCTATATGGGAATACTTCGCCAAAGTTTAAATTTTTGAATTGTCGCTCGGTCCAACTTAGTGTGTAACCAATCCAACCCAGAGTCTTGCCCACCTTCTTTTGCACGAACAACTCTAAACCATATGACCAACCCCGACCTGACTCAATCTGGCTTTCCCAATCTCCTCCTCCACTAAAAAAACTGGCTCCATCCTTATATTCAATAAGGTTGGTCATGGTCTTGTAATACGCTTCAACACTTATTTCAAACTTATGTCGGATCGTTTGTGCAATTCCTACAGCTACCTGTCGAGAATCTTCCGGCTTTACTTGAGATGTTGACGGAACCCAGAGATCGGTTGGCAGGCCGATTGTCCCGTTGGTTAATAAATGAATATACTGCTGCATTTGAGCGTAAGAGGCCTTCACACTCAGGTTTTCATTTATCAAATACCTGGCGGAGGCTCTTGGCTGTAATGAATAATAGTGATTCGAAGATGTCAAAAAGCCTGAAAAATGAAGACCAATGTTCATTTTAAACCTGGCTCCCAGTTTAAAGTCATCTTCTATATATGTAAAGTATTCATGTGCAAAAATACTCCGAGCGCCAAACGTGGTGTCTATCTGGCCAGAGCCGCCCAAAGAAGCGTCAAACACTGAAATTCCTGGTTCAAACGTATGGTAAATATCACCACCCCCAAATTTTATAAGATGGCTTGTACTAGGTATGTAATCAAAGTCAACTCTTCCTGACCAATCATATATTCCAGATGCGTAGTCAAAGGAAAAATCCTCTGCATATTGAGGATCTTCCGGTTCAGAAAAAGCTTCGACAGATTGTCCAACATTAAAATTGTAACGACTGTAGGTACCCGTCACATTCATAAAAAGTTTTTGACCCAAAACACGATTGTAGCGGAGCGCAGTCGTGATATTCCCCCAGCCCAGGTTTGCCCCCAGTTTGTCTGTTATATCTTTTCCTGGAGACAATTGATACTTTTCTTCAATGTCAAAATAGAAGCGGTCATCACCCATATATGAACTGAGGTATATCCGGTCCTTATCCGTTATTTTCCAATTCACCTTTCCATTCAAATCGTAGAAATAATAACCTGCCACACCATTGTTCCCGCTTTGCTTAAACTGTTGTTTAATAATCGGCCGAGCTAATATATCAATGTATGTTCTTCTACCTGAAACTATGAACGAGGCCTTATCTTTTACTATCGGCCCCTCTAGGGTGAGTTTGGAAGCCACGATGCCAACTGAACCCGAACCATGAAATTCTTTCAGGTTTCCTTCCTTCATACGGATATCCACTACAGAGGACAATCGACCACCATAATGCGCTGGAAAACCACCTTTGATAAGCTCAACACTGTTTATTGCATCCGTATTAAAGACAGAGAAAAAACCAAACAAATGAGTGGCATTGTACACTGGGACTCCATCCAATAGAATTAAATTTTGATCGGGACCACCACCACGCACGTACATTCCGCTAGAACCTTCGCTGCCACTTTGCACACCAGGAAGTAATTGAAGGGTCTTTAAAACGTCCTTCTCACCTAACAATGTGGGAATTTTTTCGATAGTGGCAATTGGTATTTCAATTATACTCATTTGAGATTCCTCCTGAATTTTTTCCGATTGCGTTGCTGTTACTTCTATAGCCTCTAATTCAAGCATTCCACCAAGCACCATATAAATACTAGTATCAGCACCGAGGTCAATGGAAAGGTTGTAAGGTTCAAATCCAACAAATGAAGATTGAATTTGATACTGGCCCCTTTTAAGGGTGAGACTATAAAACCCATAGGCATTAGTAGTAGTCCCTACAAATGTTTCAGAATCAAATACATTGGCACCAATAAGACGTTCACCACTTGACGCGTCTTCCACAAATCCGCTCATTGTATAAGATTGTGCTTTAGCCAATGTATTCATCAGTGCAATGCCAATGATTAAGAGCAACAGTCTAATCGATTCAGATACCATATTCTACATTAACTTGTAATGCCTAAAATTGCTGGGCAATGACCAAACGAAGGTCATCATAACCAGTGTATAATCCTAAGAGAAAACAGGCCAACTTGAAATCCTACAAAGCACTGATATCATTTGTTCGTTTACCTAACCTTATATTGATTTCGGCCTTTATGTGGCTATTGCGTCACTTTATTT
>CALKOP010000114.1 GCA_938091155.1 uncultured Flavobacteriales bacterium
CATAATAAAGGTTTTCGAAGAAGGCGATCAAGAACAAGTTATCCTGACCCGAAGGTTTAGTGCAGTAGAAGAAAACTCTCCTGTGAATCTAGAAATAAATGTTCATCAAGCCACTAGAGTAAATCAGCGTTACACACATCAAGAAGTAGATTTCAGCATTTCTTTTGGATCATATGCGGTCACCAATCCATATGTAGATTTAAAGGTTGTTATATTACAAAATCATACCTGGGAGAATGCAATGACTGATCTGAAACCAAGGTTTGTAAAAGATCGATTATTAGATTATGACTATGATGGTGAAAATGCATTTGAAGGGCTGAATGAATTTAGACTTCTAGATATAGGTGACACACGCTATACCGGAAGAGGAGTTCAACGAGTGACTTTTACAGAAAATGAAAACCATGCATACCTAGAACAAGACAAAAGCCGTTCAGCAATCACATATTTGCAAAATCCTGACCTTAATGGCTGGTTTTACACGAGGAATAACCGCGAAGGAACAGAAGGACATGTTGACGCAGACTACGTGCATACTCACTTTTCATTAAAACGCGCAACCTCTAATACTATGGGGGATATATATATTTACGGAGCCCTCACAGATTGGCAAATTCAGCCAGAGGCAAAAATGAAATACGATCAGTTGGAGCTACAATACGAGGCAAATCTATATTTGAAACAAGGCCTGTACAATTACACGTATGTACTTGTTCAAGATGGAGAAAAACACCCAGATATGACATATATAGAAGGTAGCCATTTCGAAACTGAAAATGAATACACAATACTCGTGTATCATAGACCGCTTGGTTTAGACTATGATAAGCTAATCTCCGTTGAAGATTTTAAATACTCGAATAACTAGATTACTGCACACTCATAATCTGAACATCAAATGCAAGTTCAGCATTACCCGGAATAACACCAGGAATCCCCTGTTCTCCATATGCTAAACCCGAAGGAATAAACAGCTTGGCTTTGTCTCCTTGGCTCAAAAGTGAAAGACCTTCTTCCCAGCCTGGTATAACTTGACCTGCTCCTACTTGAACAGTAATGGGCTCTCCACGTTCAAAAGAGCTGTCAAATTTTTGGCCATTCTCAGTTAAGTAGCCATAGTAATGGACCTTTACATTTGATCCTATCTGAACTTTTGGCCCTTCACCTTTTGAAACAATATGACAGATTAAACCCGAATTAGTAGTTATTTTTTCAGCAGTTGTTGTATCGAATACCGCGTGTGTAATCGGTTTGGGGGCTGCTTTAATTCCAATTAGTTCGACAATAAAAACTAAATCGCTATTTGCTGGAATTGGTCCATTATCCTTATCTCCATAGGCAAGGTTTGCTGGAATAATCAATTTAGCCTTTGTACCAACTTTTAATAAAGCAATACCCTCGTCCCATCCTTTAATTACTCGCCCTTTCCCCAATGGAAACTCAAATGGCCTTCCCGCGTCATAACTACTATCAAACACTTCACCATTTGATTTAAGACTTCCCGTATAGTGAACACTAACTAGATCCCCAGTTTGCGGGATTTGGCCAGTGCCCTTTTCCATTATCTCAACCTTAAGCCCAGATTCAGTAACAATATCATCTGTTAGAGGAACTTCCTCAGCAACTACATCGTTATTAGTTTCCCCAGCACAAGAACTAAAAAGTATGCTCAGGGCGGATATATATACAAGTTTTCTCATGACAAAAATTTGGCAAATCTAGAAGAAATCAGTCTGAAATTTCCTTCAAGCTAACCTGATATACAAGGACCGAAAAACCAGGAATAATTTTAGAGCTTGAACCATTCGCTCCAAACCCATATTCAGAAGGAATTACAAAATATGCTTCGGCACCTTCTGTCAAATAGCTTATTCCAATGCTAAAACCTGGAATTACCTGATCTGGCCTTCCAACTTCATATGACAGGCCATCTAGTTTAAAATTATCATCTACCAACTTACCGTTTCCCAATCGTGCACTATAGTTAACAGTAACATGATCCCCTTTCACAGGAAGTCGGCCATTATTTGCTGTAATAGATTTGAAGTATATACCATCTACCAAATCTTCATGGTTTATTCCCAGTGAATCCAACACACGCAATAATCTCGACTTCTCCTGGATTTCACGATCAAGCCTAAGCCTTTCCGTAGCTTTTACATCTCTTAACCTCTTATCACTAAATGCTTCATATATATGAACAATAATTTCTACTTCTTCCTCACCTACTTCCAGAGAATCGTTCCCGAAAATCGAATTGATTTGTAATTCATTAACTGTTCCAATAATGGAAATACTATCACCCTGACTAGCATCTTTAAGTAAGTCATAGAAATAATCTGGAAATCTACTTTTCCCCCAATCGATTCTATAAAAATCCTTGATCGCCCGCAAGCTATCACCCTCAGTCAGTTGCACCTTGATGCTTAGATGATGAGCGCTTTCAGCTCTAATTTCTTCATCTCCAAGTGAAATAAGTCTATAGTGTATCGATCCTTTTAACCTGTCATATCCAAAATGATCGGAGTCATTACAAGCCCCCAAAAAAATCAAGATTAATAACAAAGAAGCGTAGCGTATCATTTCTTTGAGACAAGTTCAATATCATAAACGACTGAAGAGCGTGGCGGTATTTTGTCATTATCACCCGATAGTCCATGTGCAAGATGTGATGGAAGGATAAATTTGGCTTTTTCACCAAAGTTCATCAACAATAAACCCTCATGAAGTCCTGACTCTATATTAGCCTTCCCAATTTCAATCGTTCGAGACCCTGATACTTTTGATGTATAGATTACATCTCCATTTAACAAACTAACTTCATAATTAATCTCTACTAAATCACCTGTAATTGCCGAAGAAGCTTCCTTTTTTTCATAAATCATATATCTAAGACCAGTGCCAGTAGTTAACATATCCCAATCTCTGCGCTCAATATAACTGTCAATTTGAGCAGATTCATCTCGAGCAAATTGGCGATTATATTCCTCCATACTCCTATTTACTTCTTGCTGTGTTGGCACTTTTTGTGATTCACTGGATTGATCTGAACATGACTGAATTGCCGCAAAAGAAATAACTAAGAACGTCCACTTCATCTTATTAGAATAAATCATTTAGCGCATTGTCTAATTGTACGAGAGCCTGCTCCAAATTTGTATCAAGCTTGCCTCCAGCGGCATTCTTATGTCCACCTCCATTAAATTGAGTCCTGGCAATTTCATTCACATCGACATTCCCTTTAGATCTAAATGAGAATTTCACCATCTCCAACTCTTCCGAAAGGAAAACAGCCACCTCGACACCCTTAATAGATAGTCCATAATTCACCAATCCTTCAGTATCCCCTTTCCGATAACCAAATTGATTCTTCTCTATCAATGACAGGGGAATCATGGCTGCCTTACCAGACTTATGCAGACTTAGCTTTTTGCTCAAAGCATGTCCAATCAGCTTTAAGCGAGAAAAAGAATTTGAATCATAAATTCGTTCATGAATCAAATGTGGAACCAGCCCTTTGTCAATTAAATCTGCAACCACACGATGTGCATTTGCACTAGTCGATGAGAATCTAAATGATCCAGTGTCTGTCATTATCCCTGCATATAGTGATTCTGCAACCTGCTGATCAATTGAGTCGATTAAACCCATTTCGTTTATGAATTCATAAATTAACTGGGCAGTTGATGAGGCAGTTGTATCGCTTAGACTAAAATCAAATCCATTATCAGGAAAAAGATGATGATCAATTAAAACTTTTATTGCATCAGACGCTTCTATCTTATCACCCACAGCGGCTACCCGAGATAAGTTATTATAGTCTAATGAAAAAATGACGGAAGCATTGCCTAGAACTTGACTCGATCTATCAGGATCGGATTCATCAATGATTATAATGCCCTCCGAATCCATCCAACCTAAAAATTTTGGATATGCGTCAGGTACCACAACGTCAACTTTATGCCCCATTTTGTGAAAGCACATGGCCAATCCCATGGAAGAACCTATTGCATCTCCATCTGGAGATCTATGGGTTGTAATCACCACATTTTGTGGTTTAGAAAACAGTTGTTTTAGTTTTATATAATTCAAAGTAAAAATTTAGGCGATAAAGCTAACCTTATCATAATAATCTCAAGATGTAATTAAATAGAATGCGTCCTTTGCGCTATGGTTATCCTTAACAATTCGTATCAAACAGCGGAGGAGAATTTAGCGTTTGAGGCTGCTTATTTTCAAAGTTTTGAGGAAGATACTCTCAGAATTTGGAGAAACCCAAATGCTGTGGTTGTGGGTAAACATCAAAACGCATTCTCAGAAGCCAATCTTGTTTTTTGTTCGGATAATGGTATCCCAATTCTTAGAAGAATTAGTGGTGGTGGAACGGTATTTCACGATTATGGAAATATAAATTTTAGTTTCTTCCGATTTGTGGAAAAATCAGATCAGGTAAAGTATAGCAACAACCTAAGCATCATTCAACAAGCGCTGCAAAAAATGGGATTCAATGTTTGGGTTAACGAACGTCACGATATCTATTCTGGAAATTCAAAAATTTCAGGCAACGCTCAACATATAAGTAAAGGTCGAGCTTTACATCACGGAACTATCCTTTACGACTCAAACATGGATATGCTGAGATGTTCAATCAAAAAGAAGAACGGGACATTCACAGATAAATCAGTAAAATCGTTCCGAAGCAAAGTGAAAAACCTTCGAGAAGACATTGATCTTGGTACTCAAGATGAATTTTTAGAACTTTTTTTAAATATCATTGAAAAAAACGGGACGTTTAAAGTCAGTTCAATTGACATATCAAACCACCTACCACTTTATCAAACTAACGAATGGAATTTTGGA
>CALKOP010000115.1 GCA_938091155.1 uncultured Flavobacteriales bacterium
CTCCCTCTTCAGGTGATAGTCCTCCACCTCCATATCCTCTAAGTGAAATAAATTCACGTGAATCAATTCCCCCAAGAGCGATACCAGTAGTCGAGAATGGATCTCCACCTAAATAGAACCTTTCAAAAGGCACTAAACCAACATTTCTGTTATAAAGCCCAAGTGCTCCAAAACCAACTTTGGTGTAAAGTACCAGTTTATGTTTTCGTTGTTTTCCAATTAAACCAGTGTAATACCCCCAGGAAAACTTCCATTTATGATATTCTAAAAATTTAAAACGATTGGCAGGTTCTAGTCCACTGTAATCTTTACCATTTATAAAAGAATAAGGTGGGGTAAATTGGCCCGAGAAACTCATGTCAGAACCCATGCTCGGATATATGTTGTCATCTACTGATCTACGAGTAAGAATAAACTTGCCATAGAAATTATAAGCTTGTCCAGTGTTAAAGAAAAACTGATTGTAGTTCTGTAAAGTGTGTTGCTGAGCGCTGCCTTCAAATATTAAACTGAAATAATTATCAGGCCACTTTAGGCGCTTACCAATTTGTGCCGTTGCACCAAGTCTTTGAAAGTATGCCCTGTCAATATTTAAAGTTTTGACACCATTTTCATCTTCGTTATACTTTCTATTATTAGCGCCAAGAGTGAAAAATGAATAAAAACTGCTAAGGGTTAAGGAAGTAGGTTTTTTACCACCAAGCCAAGGCTCGGTAAACGACATATTAAATGCTTGATATTGACGTCCGTTCGTGTTAAGGTTAAGTCCTAACTTTTGGCCATCTCCTGTGGGCAAAGGGCCATTCCATTCTTTAGGGTGTAGAATGTTTTTGGTGGAAAAATTATTAAACTGCACACCAACTGTTGCAACCAAAATTCCACCGCCATAACCTCCCTGCAGTGTTAGTTGATCATTCGGCTTTTCGGTTATTACATACTCAATATCCACAGACCCATTTGATGGATCAGGTGTTGGACGAACATCCATTGTTTCCGGATCAAAAAAGCCAAGTACATTTAGCTGCTGCTGCGATCGTATAATATCGGCTCTACTAAATAACTGACCCGGCATAGTATACAACTCTCTGAGAATAACATGATCGTTTGTCTTTGTGTTTCCACTTACAATAATGCGGTTTATCCGTGCTTGATCACCCTCATACATTCTAATTTCCATGTCAATACTGTCTTTCCCAACAAGTATTTCTACGGGCTCTAACTGGAAAAATAGATAGCCATTATCCATATATAGCGAGGTAACGTCTCCTCCTGCTTGATCCATATAGAGTCGAGCTTCTAGCTTTTGAGGGTCATAGATATCCCCCTTTTTAATTCCCAATTGATCGGTAAGCTCTTTAGAATTGTATTTTGTGTTACCAATCCACTTAATATTTCGAAAATAGTACTGGTCGCCCTCTGAAACTTCCATGTCTATACTGACTGACCTATCATCTGAAGCATAAACAGTATCATTTATAAGACGCGCATCTCTAAATCCTTTCTGGTTGTACTTAGCAATCAAAAGATCAATATCTCCATCAAAGTTCTTGTCCAAATATTTTGAAGCCTTGAAAAGACGGACTTTTATATGATCAAAGCCATAACGAAGTGAGGTTATAGGCATTGCCTTTCTTTCATTCCATAACTGAGACCACAAGGTGCTACCTAAAGTATCTAAGTCGTAAAATGGTTTAAAGACACTACGCTCCTTAGTTTCCTTTAGACTTCTTCTAACCTGATAATCAGAATAAAAGCTATTTCCGCCTACATTAATCCTGTCAATTCGAATTTTCTTTCCCTTATTGACATCTATGTAGATTCTAACCTTACCTCTAAATAGACTATCTAGTTCTTGTCTAATGTCAACAATAGCATTGCTAAACCCCTTGTCAGAGTAATATTTCATCACCTTTTGTTGGGTTGAAATCATGAGGTTTTCGGTGACAATCTTCTCTTTATAGAGATTGACCTTTTCACGGATATCATCGGCTTCAGATTTTGAAACACCAGTAAATCCAAATCTTGATAACCTTGGTCTCTCCTTAATTTTTATAATTAAATAGATCTGATCACCTTCAATTCTATCAGCAAGTATTTGTACATCGCTAAAAAGGTCCTGTTTCCAAAGCTTTCTCAAGGCCTCTGCGGTTTCCTCTCCAGGTACACTTATTTCATTTCCAATATTAAAACCTGATAATAAACGTATGGCTCCTTCGTCAAGATTTTCAGAGCCTTCTACAGAAACACCTGCAATAGTATAGTCGCGAGGATTAGCATATGAAATCTTAGCCCCTGACCCAAGAATAATTTGCGCTTGAAGAATGGCAGTCGGAGCAAACCATAAGAGAAAAATAAAAATTAGCTTTAAAAATATCTTCATTCTAAGTTATTTCCTTGACTTGCTCACCGGTCATTCCAAATCTCCTTTCGCGATTCTGATAATCTAGAACTGCCTGCACCAAATCTTTTCCCCTGAAGTCAGGCCATAGTTTCTCCAAAAAGTATAATTCGGAGTAGGCCAATTGCCAAAGCAAGAAGTTACTTATGCGCATTTCACCACTTGTGCGAATCATTAATTCAGGATCCGGCATGTCTTTCGTGGACAGAAAAGATGAAAACATCCCTTCGTCAATTTCGTCAATGCCCATTTCGCCTGACTTCACCTTTGAGGCTATTGTCTTAGTTGCGTTAAGAATCTCCCAGCGAGAGCTGTAACTCAATGCGAGCGTTAAGTCCATTCGTTTATTATTCGCGGTTAATTCAATACCACGCTTCAACCCGTTTAAAGTTACATCTGGCAATGAACTTAAATCTCCCACAGCTCTTAATCGGATATTATTTTCGTTTAGAGACTGAACTTCTTTATTGATGGCTGAAACCAAAAGTTCCATAAGAGCATTTACCTCTCTTCTAGGACGCTTCCAATTTTCGGTAGAAAAAGCGTAAAGTGTTAAATGTTTCACACCTATTCGTGCAGCGGTTTCGGCACTGTCCTTCACTGCATCTAAGGCATTTCGATGGCCAAAAATGCGGGACTTTCCCTTTTGATTGGCCCATCTCCCATTGCCATCCATAATTATGGCTACATGCTGTGGAATATTGTCAATATCCAGCTGGTGTTCTAAACTCATCTTATGGATTTACTTTAACGCGCTTTAATAAGCGAGCGAAGATATTAAATACCTATATGCTTACAGGAACCTTTCTTTGGCCCAATTCTTATAGACAATCCAGCGGTGACAAATGAATACCAATCCTTTGTTTGTGAATTTCCGCGCTGTGTTCCCCAGTTTGTTCCGTCCGGACCAGATTGCTCTAAGCTGCGGTCGCTTAAGTTTTCTGAAAGTCCTTCTAGTTCTCCGCTCATTGGGTACATTTCGCTTGTGTCATCTAAATAATCGCTGAATGTTCTGCGCATTCCCCAATCAATATTGCCGATTATTCTGTCAGTAATGGCCCATTTGAGGCCAAATCCAAAGGGGATTGAAACAGATGTTTTTGAATATGACTTGCCCTCAGTGGCTAATGACTGTAATTCATAACTATTCCCCTCAACTTCTATAGATGGGTTAAATCTAAATACAGAAAGGCCAATAAAGCTATATGGGCTAAAGTGTTTGCCTTGAAGTAAGGCGTCATATTCTAAGAAGTTGAATTCGATGGTTGTTCCCAATTCATATATGGGTGTAGAAAAGTTTAGATTTCTATTCTGCTGAAATTGCGATGTGGATGTTTCATCCTCTGCGCTTAGGGTACCGTAGTTTAATTGACCTCTTAGAGCAAAACGTTGGTTAATGTTTTTTCTGACCGAAATGCCATAAGCTGGGTGATAGTAATTTTTGCCGAAGAATTTGTCGGGATTTAAATCTCCATTATACCAGCACAAACCTCCAGTAACTCCAATTTCCCAATCACGTTGAGCTGACTTTTGGGCCAACAATGAAGTGTTGATCCCAATGCAAAATAGTATGAAAGGGAGGGATTTCATGACATTGAACGCAGAAAATGACAAATTCTTGTGTTAATTAGAATTTCGGCCTGTTTGTCTTCTTATTCTTAGAAACAAATTTGTAATTCAACGCGAGCGTCAGAAACATATAGGAGTCATTAGAGTTAGAATTACCCCTTTGTTCATTTACAAATTTAGGCCCACCTTTATAGATTACCTTATCTCCGTCTTGAATTGCAACGGAGGGATTAGAAAAATATGCCGCAGCATCTCCATCAACGCCATTAGCAGCTTTCACTTTTGCTGGATCCGCATAGACCGTACTCACGTCATCAATGTAGTCCGTGAATGTATATCTAAATCCATATTCGAGCGATATAGCTACTGTTTGCGAAACATTGTATTTTACCCCAAAACCCATTGGGATACACATGTTAATGCGTCTATATGGTTTAGGGTTCCCAGTTTGCTCCTGTCCTTCTGTTCCAAGTGGTTGTAGGCTATACCATTTATTATCACCTGTAGGGCCTTCGAATTTTGCTCGTGGATTAAAGAAAAACCCTCCAACACCACCGAATACATAGGCGCTCAAGCTACTTCCAAGTTCACTTTTAATTCCACGCACTTTATATCGGCTATTTAATTTTTCACGAATAAAATATACTTCGCCCACTGCTGTTAGTTCAATTAGCGGGGATTTAAAACTAAGATTTCTGCTTTGGCGGTGAGGGTCTCCAGCAAGTGCGTCATCACCTCTTAAGCGCGCATAGGTTAGATTACCCCTAACACTTGCAAATTCCGCCAATTTAAATCGATATCCACCAGTAATTAAATATCTACTGGCACGCCCATCTAAATCCAAGAATAAATCGCGACCAGGCCCGTCACCACCCCCTAGTTCTCCTAGGAAACTGGTTGCACCAAAACCGGCCTGAATTTCATGTCGATATTTTTTCCACCGTTGAGCCTGCGATTCCTGAGAAAGCAAGATTGTAATAATGAGTAGTAGTAAGGTTAATAGTCTCATTTCTGTACTGATGTAATTGACAAATATAGTAGTTTGTGTAAGTGGTTCGTAACGTGTTAATTCCGCCTGTCAAGTCCCCAGTTTAGCTTGTTTCTCAGCGTTTTAAGGAAACTGTGATTCTTAAGTCGTACAAGATTAACATCAAAATTATGCTTACTCAACGTCAGTACTGTGTCGGAGTCGATGCTTTCTGAACGAGAATCTAATGAGACCAAGAAGTTTTCGCTTCGACCTTCAACCCTAAGGGTAACGGTACTTTGGTCCGAAATAAGAACGGGTCTAACATTGAGGTTATGCGGTGCTACAGGGGTAATGATGAAATTAGATGAACTTGGTAAAATAATAGGTCCTCCACAACTTAGAGAATATGCCGTTGAACCTGTAGGGGTAGCGATAATAAGTCCATCAGCCCAATATGTATTTAGAAATTTACCATCCACATATGCGTGAATAACAATCATAGATTGTGTGTCTTTTTTATGAAGAGTCAATTCATTTAGAGCGAAATTGTTTTTTCCAAATATGTTGGATTCAGTTTCAAGCTTTATCAGACTCCTCCGGTCTGTCCTATATGCACCCTCGATTATTTGATCTAAAGCTTCTTTTATGTAGTCAATACTAACACTAGAAAGGAAACCTAATCGGCCCGTATTCAATCCTAACATGGGTAGGCCGGAGTCCGCTACTAGTGTAGTGCAGTCTAGCATTGTGCCATCTCCTCCAATTGAAATGATAACGTCAAACTCTTCTGGGTTGAAAGTCTCTTTGCTAAATACTCTCCTAGTTGCTGGAGATAAATCAAGCTGCTTATCAAGAAAGGTCGAAAATAGATCGTATACGGCATATTCGACCTCTCTGCGATCCAAAATATTAAGAAACTTCAAAATACTTTCGTTGTATTCCGAGCTGAATTGACGACCAAAAATTGCGATACGTGACATTAAATGGGTTTGGTGAAATTTATATAAAAACAAGGTTCTTTAAGCGCATTAATTGATCCTTCAAATCGAATGACAAGGTCATAATAGCTTGCAAAATCAAGTCCGAGTCCGAAGCTATACTGCAGATCATTTGCGAGTGGGTTAGTCGCAGCGTTTATTTTGTCTACGGCATATCCAGCATCTCCGAATGCGTTCAAAAATAAGGAATAGTGAAACTTGTCGAATTTTCTAAAAAGAGTCTTAAGATTAATGATGTTTTTTTTCACCAATTGATACTTCAAGTTACTTCTATATAGTCCAAAATGTTGGCCGTCTATTACACACAACTCATAACCTCTTATGTTTATTTGTCCATATCCAAGCCCTCTTTGAAAATAATAAGGTGGCTCACCAAATATGGTTGCCTTTATTTTTATTCCATGGCCAAAATACCACCGGTCTTTTAGTTGATGGTGAAGGTTTACTGTTACAATCCCATCAGTGAGTATGACGTCATTCTTATTGAGAATTCCTAAACCGTGTTGGTCAATACTACAATCTATTAAGTATCCCGTCAGTGGATACGCCCGATTATCTCGGGTTTCTCTTTTAAACCCGTAGCTGAGATAAAAGTATTGCGATCGTCTATTGTTATTTCCTAAATATTTTGGGTTTGCGACTCGGACAGTATCAGCTATAACAATGGTTTCCATACCTACAATCCATCGGTGTTTATTGAAGTAACGAGGTCGA